>NZ_JBFTOU010000047.1:0-26614 GCF_056398125.1 Pseudomonas sp. 05L36
GCGAGCCTGCGAGCCTGCTCGCGATGGCGGCCTGCCAGCCGACCTGGTTTCGCGGACGTATCAATCCGTAGGAGCTGCCGAAGGCTGCGATCTTTTGATCTTGCTTGTAAGCAATAAAGCCAAAAGATCGCAGCCTCGTTGCACTCGACAGCTCCTACAGGGAAACACGTACGCATCAGAACCAGGCCGGCCGGTAGGCCGCCTCGGGCGCTGTTGCGGTGTACGCCCCCTCGTGAGGCCGAGAGGAGGTTCTGCGCAGTGGGCAACCCGGCATGGATGCCGGGTTAGCCGCGCACGGCCATGGATGGCCGATCGCGGCGGGCCCACGGAGCAGGACCGGAGCGAGGGCATGCCGAGCCACAGCGAGGCACCGAATGTCAGGGGCAAGAGCCCTTGGTTACTTGGGGCTCTTCCAAGTGACCCGCCGTAAGGGCGGAACCAATAGTGGCCATTACCGCTAAAACGGATATGTACACAATCAAAACAGATGCGCCCAACACATAGCCATCGCGGGCAAACCACCTTCCCACAGCCTCCGACGCCGAACTGACCCGAGCCGAACACCGCCTGCACCTGCGCCGCGAGCTGTGCCACCCGGACATTTTCAGTGTGTTCCGCGATCGGGTGGAGAACCCGCTGGTGCAGTTGGTGTCGGTGATGGACCACTCGCCGGGACAGCGCCAGTTAGTACTGGAATCCAAGTACCGTGAGTACTACATGAGCAAGTACCACCTGACCACGACTCAGATGGACGAACTCATCACGCTGCGGCATGACCATCGCCGAGTTCCCGACCACCGTCGAGGCGTGGTTACCGGGAGCGCGGCATGAATGTATTGATGGGCACACCGAACATCGTGCGCGGCGAGTCGCACTCGGGTAACGTGGCCGCCGCAGATCTGACCGCAGAGGGTCTGCCGGTGGTCCAGCAAGTATGGCGACAAGCAACGAGGGTGTTTTGATGTCAGGCAGGTTGATCTATCTCATCGGGCCTTCAGGTTCGGGCAAGGACAGCCTGCTGGATGCTGCACGAACACGGTTGGCCGATCGCGGCTGCCGCATTGTGCAGCGGGTCATCACTCGCTCGGCCGAAGCCGTGGGCGAAGCGGCGCTGGGTGTCAGTGCGCAGCAGTTCGCCGATATGGAGGCCCAGGGCGCATTTGCCTTGAGCTGGCACGCCAATGGGTTGTCCTATGGCATCCCGCGGGAAATCGACGATTGGCTGGCCGCCGGGCAGGACGTGCTGGTCAATGGCTCGCGGGGGCATTTGCAGAACACGCGTTCGCGCTATCCGAACGTGTTAGTGCTGTTGTTGACTGTGGATCAAGCAGTACTGCGCCATCGCTTGCTGGAGCGTGGGCGAGAATCGCTGGGCGAAATCGATCAGCGCCTGGCACGCAATGCCCGATTCAGCGAGCAACTGCTGGCGCAAGACCCGACCGTGCACCTGCTTGACAACTCCGGACAACTTGAGCAAACGGTCGAACGTTTGCTGGCCTGCTTTGACGAGCAACCTCCATGTGTCTGACATTGCCGGGAACGAACGACGATGATTTACCTGTGTACGCGCTTAATGTAGGAGCTGGCGCAGCCTGCGATCTTTTGATCTTGATTGAGGGGCTGAAACTTACTTCAACAACAACCCCTGCATATACTCCACAAACGCCCGAGCCTTGGCGCTGGCCATTCTCCCCGTGGGGAACACCGCCCACAGATCCAGGTTCGGCAATGCCCAGCCCTTCATCACTTCCCGGACCGAGCCATCGGCCAGTTCCGGCGCGAACATCCATTGCGAGGCCATGGTCAGGCCTTGATGAGCCAGCACGGCTTCACGCAGGCCTTCAGCGGCATTGACGCGGATCCGGCCGCTGATGATCACCGATTGCTCTTCGCCGGCCTCGGTGGGCGTCAGGCCCCGGGTCGAACGCAGCAATAGCCGCACCGCCAGCCGCGATTCAAGTTGCGCGATGGTTTTCGACACGGCCGGCTGGCCGATCTTCAGGCGCCGTGCGGCAGCGGAAAACGAGCCGGTTTCCACCACGTAGACGAAGGTTTCCATTGCGCCGAGGCGGTCCATCGGAAGTCCTTGTAGAGATCAAATGTGGGAGCGAGCCTGCTCGCCGCCACAATTGATGAATGGTGTCAGTGCGAACCGCGAATGGTATCCAGCATCGCCTCAGGCTCGGGACGCTGAGTGTAATCCGGGTTGACCTCGGCGTAACGGATCACACCATCTCGGCCGGTCACATAACGCCCCGGTATGGGCAGCATCACACTCTGTAAAACAACCGAGCGTCGTACTGCGAGATTTTGTGCTTGAGTAAAGATAACTCTGGGGTTACCTTTAATTGGGCCGGAGCAAGGAGGCTGGTGGTGCAGAGCAGGCTATTGATCAAGGAATTGATGGAGGCAGGTTGGACTTTGGACAGGGTCACTGGCAGTCATCACATCTTCACTCACCGATACAACCCATACACGATTCCCGTCCCCCATCCGAAAAAGGATTTGCCGATCGGGACGGTCAAGAGCATCAGGAGGCGCGCCGGGCTGTACTGCCCGCCAGCCAGTTACGCAGGAGATCCATAATGCAATATCCAATTTGTATCGAGTGGGGCGATGAGCACGCCGCCATCGGTATTCAGATCCCCGATATTCCTGGCGCGGTAACCGCCGGGGATACCTTTGAAGATGCATATAACGCTGCTGTCGAAATTGCCCACATCATGCTGCAAGAGATCGCGGCAGATGGAGAGACGATTCCAATGCCGACTTCAGCAGCGGTGCATCGTGGTAATCCGGAGTTCGCCGACATGGGCTGGGGAATGCTCGAGCTAGATATTTCGCCGTATATGGGCAAGACCGAGAAGGTCAATGTCACGCTACCCGGCTACGTGATCCAGCGCATCGATCGGTATGTGCGTGAGCACAATGTAAAAAGCCGCTCGTCCTTCCTGGCGGATGCGGCGATGGAGAAGCTGGTTCGGCAGTGAGTGGCAGCAATCGCGAGCAAGCTCGCTCCCACAAGGTTAGCGAATAACCTGTAGAAGCGGGCTTGCTCCGGGCGGCGATCCGACGAAGCTTTTAGCGATCTATGCCGTCGCTAACGAAGCCTTCTGCGAAACACTCAAAAACCGCAACAACGCCAGCAACGGAAATGCGCTGCCGACGATCACGATCCACAACCAGCCGCCCTGTTCGTACACCGCGCTGGCCACCGAAGAGCCGAAGGCGCCGCCGATGAAGATACTGGTCATGTACAGCGCATTCAGGCGGCTGCGGCTTTTGCCGTCGAGGGCGTACACCGCACGCTGGCCGAGGACCATGTTCATCTGCACGCAGAAGTCGAGCACCACACCGGTCACAGCCAGGCCGATGACGCTGCAGGCCGGATGGATAAACGCCGGCAGAAAACTCAGGCTGGCGAACAGCAGGGCGAGCAACGATGCGATGCGGGTGTGACCGGCATCGGCCAGGCGTCCGGCTATGGGCGCGGCAATGGCGCCGATGGCCCCGACCAGGGCGAAAATCGCGATCTCGCTTTGCGACAAACCGTGATTGCGCGCCAGTTCCAGCGGCACGGCGGTCCAGAACAGGCTGAAGGTGGCAAACATGCACCCCTGGTAAAACGCCCGCTGGCGCAGCACCGGTTGTTTGCGCAACAGCGTCCACAGCGAGCCCAGCAATTGGCCATAGGAAGCACTGTGATCAGGTTCACGCTTGGGAATGGTCACTGCCAGCACGATGCTGATGGCTGCCATCAAGACGGCGGCAATCACAAACATCGCCCGCCAGCCGAAGTGGTCGGCCACCACGCTGGACACCGGCCGGGCCAGCAGAATACCGAGCAACAAACCGCCCATGATCCCGCCCACCACACGGCCACGGGTTTCTTCCGGCGCCAGGTGCGCGGCCAGCGGAATCAGGATCTGCACCGAAACCGAACTGAACCCCACCAACAGCGAAATCAGCAAAAACACATTCGGCTGATCGGTGAACGCCGCGCCCAGCAGGCTGCCGATTGCCACCAGCGTGGTGATGATCATCAACCGGCGGTTCTCCAGCAAATCCCCCAGCGGTACCAGGAAAAACAGCCCCAGCGCATAGCCGATCTGAGTCAGGGAAACGATCAGGCTGGCCAAGGTGTTGGTCAGGCCGATGTCCGGCGCTATCAGGCCGATGATCGGCTGCGCGTAGTAGATGTTGGCGACAATAGCGCCGCAGCAGAAGGCGAATAGCAGCACCATCCCTGGGGTCATTGTCGCAGTGCCGTGGGGCACCTGGGTCGCTGGGTTCATAACGGGTCTCGCTGTACGGAAAGGAATGCGCGCAGGCTAATGGGCTGACTGAAACGGCGGAAGTGAGATTGGTGTGATAGCAATCATTCCATTGCGGAATGACTGACGGACGTGTGTGTCGAAGTGCCTTGCATCAGAACATCGAGGGTAGATGATACATTCACTTACATCCTGTTCGATAGCGTGCTTATGTTCTCACTCCACGTCCCGTCACCGGAGGGCCTCTCCATGTATGTGAAGTTTCGTCAGCTGATTCGCTGGGTTTCAGTCGTCTGCTTGATCAGTGTATTCAACGCTGGCCTGGCCCAGGCCGAAGACGCACCGGGCACGCGCATCGGTGTGCGCGGCGAGATCACCGGCGTCAGTCCGGACGTTCTGAAAGTCCACGCCAACAGCGGCGACAACGTGGTGATCAATTTGACCAAGGACACCAAGGTCCGCGCCGTGACCTTGGCCAACATCGAAGACATCAAGCCCGGCAGCTACATCGGCTCTGCGGCCATTCCCCAGGAGGATGGCACCCTCAAGGCCCTTGAAGTTCATGTTTTCCCGCCGGAGCTGGCCGGCAGTGGCGACGGTCATCGGCCCTTCGATCTGGTCAAAGGCAGCAGCATGACCAACGGCAGCGTTGGCGACCTGGTGGTGAGCAACGGTCGAGTGCTGACCGTCAATTACAAGGGCGGCCAACAGAAGATTCTGGTGCCGGAGGACGTACCCATCGTCAACCTGGTGCCGGCCGATCGCAGCCTGTTGAAGGTGGGCGTGAAGATCGTGACCTTTGTCACGCAGGGCGCTGACGGCACGCTCACCGCTCAATCCATCTCGGCGGGCAAGGACGGCGTGACGCCGCCGATGTAGCAGGAGGTCGCAGAACCTGTGGGAGCGAGCAAGCTCGCTCCCACAATGGATTTGCAGTGAATTCTGATCCGTACAAAAAAGGCGACCTGCACCAGTCGCCTTTTTCGTTATCGTCCGGTCATCACTGACCGCTGTAGATCTGGTCGAAAACCCCGCCATCATTGAAGTGGGTCTTCTGCACGGTGCGCCAGTCGCCGAAGGTCTTCTCCACCGACAGGAAGTCCACTTTCGGGAAGCGGTCGGTGTACTTGGCCAGCACGGCCGGGTCGCGCGGGCGCAGGTAGTTCGCCGCGGCAATCTCCTGGCCTTCCGGTGACCACAGGTACTTCAGGTATTCCTCGGCCGCCGCACGGGTGCCTTTCTTGTCGACGGTCTTGTCGACCACCGACACCGGTGGCTCGGCTTCGGCGGAAACGCTTGGGTAGATGACTTCGAACTGATCACGGCCGAACTCGCGGGCGATCATTTCCGCTTCGTTCTCGAAGGTCACCAGCACGTCGCCGATCTGGTTGGTCATGAAGGTGGTGGTGGCGGCACGGCCGCCGGTGTCGAGTACTGGCGCTTGCTTGAACAGCTTGCCGACGAAGTCTTTGGCCTTGTTCTCGTCACCGCCGTTTTTCAGCACGTAGCCCCAGGCCGAGAGGTAGGTGTAGCGGCCGTTGCCGGAGGTTTTCGGGTTCGGGACGATGACCTGAACGCCGTCCTTGAGCAGGTCCGGCCAGTCTTTCAGGGCTTTCGGGTTGCCCTTGCGCACGATGAATACGGTGGCCGAAGTGAAGGGCGCGCTGTTGTTGGGCAGGCGCGTGACCCAGTTGTCCGGGACCAGTTTGCCATTGTCCGCCAGGGCGTTGATGTCGGTGGCCATGTTCATGGTGATGACATCGGCCGGCAGGCCGTCGATCACCGAGCGTGCCTGTTTGCTGGAGCCGCCGAAGGACATTTGCAGGGTGATGTTTTCGTTGTGCTCGGCTTGCCAGTGTTTCTGGAACGCAGTGTTGTAGTCCTTGTAGAAATCTCGCATCACGTCGTAGGAAACGTTGAGCAGCGTCGGTGCAGCCTGGGCGATGTTGCCCAGGGCCAGGCCAGCGGCGAGAAGTGAGGCGCCAAAGAGTTTTTTCACTGCGCATTCCCTGTTCTATGTAGGAGCTGCCGTAGGCTGCGATCTTTTGACTTTGATTTTCAAGATCCAAAGATCGCAGCCTACGGGTTATTTATTAGTTATCAATGAGGTGTCGACTATAGCCGGGCTCGTATAGTCCTTTAAAGATTAAAAAGCTCTTTGCTTATTCCAGTTTTTTGAACAATGCATTGCCACAACGGGAGCAGAACGAGGCTTCCTGTTCGTGGCTGTCTTTCGCACACACCGGGCAGTCGTGCTGTAACTGGCCGCCACGCATGGCCGTGGCCAGTTCGGCGGTGAAGATCCCGGTGGGCACGGCGATGATCGAGTAACCGGTGATCATCACCATCGACGAGATGACCTGGCCCAGTGCGGTCCTGGGCACGATGTCGCCATAACCGACTGTGGTCAGGGTGACGATCGCCCAGTAGATGCCCTTGGGAATGCTGGTGAAGCCACTTTGCGGGCCTTCGACCACGTACATCAGGGTGCCGAACACTATCACCAGCGTGCAGACGCTGAGCAGGAACACGAGGATTTTCTGCTTGCTGCCGCGCAAGGCATCGAGCAGGTAATGGGCTTGCTTGAGGTACGGACCGAGCTTGAGCACGCGGAAGATCCGCAGCATCCGGATCACCCGGATGATCAGCAGGTACTGGGCATCGCTGTAGTACAGCGCGAGGATGCCGGGCACGATGGCCAGCAGGTCCACAAGCCCATAGAAACTGAACGCGTAGTGCAGCGGTTTGGGCGAGCAGTACAGGCGCAGGATGTACTCGCCGAGGAAGATGATCGTGAAGCCCCACTCGATGTACGCAAGCACGCTGGCGTAGTTCTGGTGGACGTCATCGATGCTGTCCAGGATCACCACCACCAGGCTGGCGAGGATGATCAGCAGCAATGTGGAGTCGAAGCGTCGACCGGCAACGGTGTCGGTCTGGAAAATAATCACGTACAGGCGATGACGCCACGTGTCGTTGCTGTTCATGCACATCGCCTTGGCCGCAAATCAGCGCAGCCTAGGTTGATTCTCCCCGGGAGCGCAAGACGCGCTTTCGACCGTGGCTTTGCCGAGCATTTGCACAACGCTGCGAATCAGCCAGCCGGCAAGAATGAACGGCGCGGTCAGCGTGGGCAGGCCGATGGCAGCAAACACCGGCGTCAGCAACAGTGCCAGGCCGATGCCAAGCAGCGGCAGCCACGGTTGGCGACGCTGCGAGCTGAAGGCGAGGGCGGCCAGCACGGCGTTATAGCCACCGAGGCCGAGCAGTGCGGTATAGAAGTCGTGGTTCAGCAGGCTCCAGCCCATGCCCGCGACAGAGGCCAATAATGCCCAGCAAAATGCGCGGCGATCAGCGATCAGCAAACCGACGGCAATCATCGCACCGGCCAGCGGATGACCGAGGAACATCACCTGGCCGAGGCCTTTGAGTGGTGCGGCGAGCATGTTCAGGGTGCTGACTTCGATCAGGTGCGGCTCTGTCGAGGGCGTGGCGAAGCACAGCAGCAACCAGCCCAGCCCGACGAAGGGGGCGGTGTAGGCAGGCAGGCATTGGCTGAACCGGACGCGCTTGAGCCACTGTTGGGTGATCATCGCGCTCAGGCCACCGGCGGCCAGAATCAGTGGCGGCATCATCGCCGACCAGGGGAAATACAGGCTCAGTAACAATCCGAGCAGGACACCGTTGTAGCTGAACAACCCGGCCTGACGATCAGCCTTGGCATAGTTGCGGCGTTGCGCGGTGAGCAGCCCGGCGACACCGCCGAGCAAGGCGCCGCCGAGCAAGGCGGGTGCAGTGAACAAAATGGCCAGGACGCACAGCAGGCCGCACAGCGGGTTGCGCTGGAGAAAGATCTGGCTGAAGCCGTTGAGCAAGGCTTCGGCCCAGTCGGGGCAGTGGGTGTTGAAATGGTTGGCAGGCATGGCAGTTCTGAAAGTCAGTGGGACCGAGTTGGTCGAGCGCGACCCCGGCTGATCGCGAGCAAGCTCGCTCCCACACTGAATCTCTGTTCAGTCTTGATTCTGTGATCAACACAAAACCAATGTGGGAGCGAGCTTGCTCCGGGCGGCGTTCCGACGATGAGGCCGGTACAGGCGCTAGATCAATGTCTCGATACGCAAAGAGTTAGTCGATCCCGGCTGCCCAAAGGGCACACCTGCTGTGATCAACAGTGTGTCGCCACGCTGCGCCATGCCCTGGGCCTGGGCAATTTCCAGTGCCGTGGAGCAGACTTCATCGACCTGACGCAGGCGGTCATTGACCACCGAGTGCACACCCCACGCCACGCTCAGGCGACGGGCGGTTTGCAGGTTCGGCGTCAGGTTGAGGATCGGCACCGTCGGCCGCTCCCGCGCCGCGCGCAGGCTCGACGCGCCGGACTCGCTGTAATTGACCAGCACCGCCACCGGCAGCACGTTGCTGATGCGGCGAATGGCGCAGCTGATCGCGTCGGAAACGGTCGCCTCGGCTTTCGGTCGGCTGACGTCGAGTTGAGTCTGATAGTCCGGACCGTTTTCCACCTGGCGGATGATCTTGCTCATCATCTGCACGGCTTCGAGCGGGTATTCGCCGGACGCGGTTTCCGCCGACAGCATCACCGCGTCCGCACCTTCGGCCACCGCGTTGGCCACATCGGTGACCTCGGCGCGGGTTGGCGCCGGTGAGAAGCGCATCGATTCCAGCATCTGGGTCGCCACCACCACCGGTTTGCCGAGCTGGCGGCAGGTGCCGATGATGTTCTTCTGAATCTGCGGCACGCTTTCGGCCGGCACTTCCACGCCCAGGTCACCCCGGGCGACCATGATCGCGTCGCTCAGTTCGGCGATCTCGCGCAGTTGTTCGACGGCCGAGGGCTTCTCGATCTTGGCCATCAGGAACGCCTTGTCGCCGATCAGGGAGCGGGCTTCGCGGATGTCGTCGGGACGTTGCACGAACGACAGCGCCACCCAGTCCACACCCAGTTCCAGGCCGAAGGTCAAGTCGCGGCGATCCTTGGCGGTCAGCGGGCTCAGGTCGAGCACCGCTTGCGGCACGTTCACGCCTTTGCGGTCAGACAGTTCGCCACCATTGAGCACGGTGGTGTCGATGGCGTCGGCGTACTTGGTCACTACCCGCAGGCGCAATTTGCCGTCGTCCAGCAGCAGGTCCATGCCTGGCTCCAGTGCGGCGATGATTTCCGGGTGCGGCAGGTTGACCCGGCGCTCATCACCCGGCGTGGCATCGAGGTCCAGGCGCAAGGCCTGGCCGCGCACCAGTTGCACCTTGCCTTCGGCAAACTTGCCGACCCGCAGTTTCGGGCCTTGCAGGTCCATCAGAATGCCCAATGGATAATTGAGCTGGCGCTCGACTTCACGGATCCACTGAAAACGCTGGGCGTGGTCGGCGTGATCACCATGGCTGAAGTTCAGGCGGAAGATGTTGACCCCGGCCAGCACCAGCTCACGGATGGCGTCGATGCCGTCGGTGGCCGGGCCGAGGGTGGCGAGGATTTTGACCTTTTTATCAGGCGTCATGTTTAGTGCTCTCAAGGATCAGAATGGCGCGGAAGTCGTTGACGTTGGTACGGGTCGGCTCGGTGACGATCAGCGCGTCCAGCGCCTCGAAGTAGCCGTAACCGTTGTTGTTGTCCAACTCGTCACTGGCGCTCAGGCCCTTTGCCGCAGCACGTGCGTAGCTGTCCGGGGTCATGATCGCGCCGGCGTTGTCTTCGGAGCCGTCGATGCCGTCGGTGTCGCCGGCCAGCGCGTAGACGCCGGGCAGGCCTTTGAGGCTGTCGGTCAGGCTCAGCAGGAACTCGGCATTGCGCCCGCCACGGCCATTGCCGCGCACGGTGACGGTAGTTTCGCCACCGGAGAGAATCACGCAGGGCGCCGCCAGCGGCTGACCGTGCAGGACGATCTGCCGTGCGATGCCGGCGTGGACTTTCGCCACCTCGCGGGATTCGCCTTCGAGGTCGCCGAGGATCAGCGGACTGAACCCGGCCTGACGGCATTTCACCGCCGCCGCCTCAAGGGATTGTTGCGGGCGCGCGATCAACTGGAAATGACTGCGTGCCAGGTTCGGGTCACCGGGTTTGACGGTTTCCGACTCGGGGCTTTGCAGCCAGGTGCGCACCGAAGCCGGAACCTCGATGGCGTAGCGTTTGAGGATCGCCAGGGCTTCGGCCGAGGTGCTCGGGTCGGCTACGGTAGGGCCGGAGGCGATGACCGTGGCGAGGTCGCCCGGCACATCGGAAATCGCATAGGTGTAGACCGTGGCAGGCCAGCAGGCTTTGCCCAGGCGGCCGCCCTTGATCGCCGAGAGGTGCTTGCGCACGCAGTTCATCTCGCCGATGGTCGCGCCGGACTTGAGCAGGGCTTTGTTGATCGACTGCTTGTCGGCCAGGGTGATGCCTTCGGCCGGCAGTGCCAGCAGGGCAGAGCCACCGCCGGAGAGCAGGAATATCACGCGGTCGTTTTCGCTCAGGTCGCTGACCAGTTCCAGCACACGCTTGGCCACGGCCAGGCCAGCAGCGTCCGGCACCGGATGCGCGGCTTCGACCACTTCGATTTTTTCGCAAGGTGCGCCGTGACCGTAACGGGTCACCACCAGGCCAGAGACTTCACCCTGCCAGCAGCGCTCGACCACCTGGGCCATGGCAGCGGCGGCTTTGCCGGCACCGATGACGATCACGCGACCGCTGCGGTCGGCAGGCAAATGGGCTTCGAGGACTTGTTGCGGATGCGCCGCGTCGATGGCTGTGGCAAACAGCTCGCGCAGCAATTGTTGCGGATCGACCGACATGGCGGGCTCCCGGAATTCTTGTTATTGGGGGAACGCAACCTGCGGCAACTCTGGATCGGTTACCCATTTGGCGGGATGAACCGGATCCTGTAGGAGCTGCCGCAGGCTGCGATCTTGTTGCGGATAACGCGGTGTGCGTGTGGACGAAAGATCAAAAGATCGCAGCCTTCGGCAGCTCCTACTTGCGAATCGAGAAGTTCGCCATGTGTTCCAGACCCTTGATCAGCGCCGAGTGGTCCCAGTTGCTGCCACCGATGGCCGCGCAGGTGCTGAACACTTGCTGGGTGTTGGCGGTGTTCGGCAGGTTGATGTTCAGCTCCCTGGCACCTTGCAGGGCCAGGTTCAGGTCCTTCTGGTGCAGGCTGATGCGGAAGCCCGGATCGAAGGTGCCTTTGATCATGCGCTCGCCGTGAACTTCGAGGATCTTCGAGGACGCGAAACCGCCCATCAGTGCTTCACGTACCTTGGCCGGATCGGCACCGTTTTTCGAAGCGAACAGCAGGGCTTCAGCCACGGCCTGGATGTTCAGGGCCACGATGATCTGGTTGGCTACTTTGGCGGTTTGACCGTCGCCATTGCCACCGACCAGGGTGATGTTCTTGCCCATGGCCTGGAACAGCGGGAGGGCGCGTTCGAAGGCGTCGGCATCGCCGCCGACCATGATGCTCAGGGTCGCCGCCTTGGCGCCGACTTCACCGCCGGATACCGGGGCGTCGAGGTACTGGGCGCCTGTTTCGTTGATTTTGGCCGCGAAGGCCTTGGTGGCGGTCGGCGAGATCGAGCTCATGTCGATGACGACTTTGCCTTTGCCAACACCGGCGGCAACGCCATCGGCGCGGAACAGCACGTCATCGACCTGCGGGGTATCCGGCACCATGACGATGATGAACTCGGCTTCCTGGGCGACTTCCTTCGGGTTCGCCAGGGCAACGGCGCCAGCGGCGACCAGGTCGGCAGGGGCGGCGTCGTGGTGCGCCGACAGGAACAGGCTGTGACCGGCTTTCTGCAGGTTCAACGCCATTGGGTGGCCCATGATGCCGGTGCCGATAAATCCGATTTTAGCCATGAGAAAATCCTCTTGTTTTGTGCTTTCTGTAGGAGCGAGCTTGCTCGCGAAAAAGCCTCAACGAAAACGCGTGCTGCCTGAGTAAACGCGGCGCCTGATCGTTCTTCGCGAGCAAGCTCGCTCCTACAGGTAATGGGTCAAATTGCGTTATGGGTTTTCAACCAACCCAAGCCCGCTTCAGTGGTGGTCAGCGGCTTGTATTCGCAACCGACCCAACCCTGATAACCGATGCGGTCCAGGTGTTCGAACAGGAAGCGGTAGTTGATTTCACCGGTACCTGGTTCGTTGCGCCCCGGGTTGTCCGCGAGCTGCACATGGTTGATCTCGCCCAGGTGCGATTGCAGGGTGCGGGCCAGATCGCCTTCCATGATTTGCATGTGATAGATGTCGTATTGCAGGAACAGGTTGGCGCTGCCGACCTGCTCGCGAATCGACAGGGCTTGCGCCGTGTTGTTCAGGTAGAAACCTGGAATGTCACGGGTGTTGATCGCTTCCATCACCAGCTTGATACCCGCCGCTTGCAGCTTGTCGGCCGCGTACTTGAGGTTGGCGACGAAGGTTTTCTCCACGGTGGCATCGTCAAAACCCTGCGGACGAATACCGGCCAGGCAGTTGACCTGGGTGTTGCCCAGCACTTGCGCGTAAGCGATGGCCAGGTCGACACCGGCACGGAATTCTTCAACCCGGTCCGGCAGGCACGCGATACCGCGTTCGCCCTTGGCCCAGTCACCGGCCGGCAGGTTGAACAGCACTTGGGTCAGACCGTTGGCGTCGAGCTTGGCCTTGATTTCGGCGGAGCTGAAGTCGTACGGGAACAGGTATTCGACACCACTGAAGCCGGCCTTGGCGGCCGCTTCGAAACGGGCAAGAAAGTCCTGTTCGGTGAACAGCATGGACAGGTTGGCTGCGAAACGCGGCATGGTGGTCTCCCGTAAATTTGTGAAGGCCCCCTGTAGGAGCGAGCTTGCTCGCGAAAGCGGTGGGTCAGTCAACATCTCTGTTGGATGTGAAGCCGCCTTCGCGGGCAAGCCCGCTCCTACAGGGGGAGCGGTCAGCTATCAATCAAGCAACGAAATCGCAGTCGGTGCGTCGTCGCCGACCAGCGCCAGGTCTTCGAACTCGTTGACGGCGTTGATCTCGGTGCCCATGGAAATGTTGGTCACACGCTCCAGGATAATCTCGACGATCACTGGAACCTTGAACTCTTCGATCAGCTCCTGGGCCTTGCGCAGGGCAGGCTGGATCTGAGCCGGTTCGAACACACGCAGTGCCTTGCAGCCGAGGCCTTCGGCCACTGCGACGTGGTCGACACCGTAACCGTTGAGTTCCGGAGCGTTGAGGTTGTCGAAGGACAGCTGCACGCAGTAGTCCATGTCGAAACCGCGCTGCGCCTGACGGATCAGGCCCAGGTACGAGTTGTTCACGACAACATGTATGTACGGCAGCTTGAACTGCGCGCCGACCGCCAATTCCTCAATCATGAACTGGAAGTCATAGTCCCCCGACAGGGCCACGACTTTACGGCTCGGATCAGCCTTGACCACACCCAGCGCTGCCGGAATGGTCCAGCCCAACGGGCCTGCCTGACCGCAGTTGATCCAGTGACGTGGCTTGTAGACGTGCAGGAACTGCGCGCCGGCAATCTGCGACAGCCCGATGGTGCTGACGTAGCAGGTGTCTTTGCCGAACACCTGGTTCATTTCTTCGTAAACGCGTTGCGGCTTGACCGGCACGTTGTCGAAGTGAGTCTTGCGCTGCAGGCTGGCTTTACGCTGCTGGCAGTCTTGCAGCCAGGCACTGCGGTTCTTCAGCTTGCCGGCGGCTTGCCATTCGCGAGCGACTTCGATGAACACGGTCAGTGCGGCAGCGGCGTCGGAAACGATGCCCAGGTCCGGGGTGAACACGCGACCGATCTGGGTCGGTTCGATGTCGACGTGAATGAACTTGCGGCCTTCGGTGTACACGTCAACGGAACCGGTGTGGCGGTTGGCCCAACGGTTGCCCACGCCCAGAACCACGTCGGATTTCAGCATGGTCGCGTTGCCGTAACGGTGCGAAGTCTGCAAGCCAACCATGCCCACCATCAGCGGGTGATCGTCCGGGATGGTGCCCCAGCCCATCAGGGTCGGGATAACCGGAATGCCGGTCAACTCGGCGAACTCCACCAGCAGGTCGGCGGCATCGGCGTTGATGATGCCGCCACCGGCCACCAGCAATGGACGCTCGGCCTGATCCAGCATGGCCAAGGCTTTTTCAACCTGGACGCGGGTAGCGCTCGGCTTGGCCAGTGGCAGTGGCTGGTAAGCGTCGATGTCGAATTCGATTTCAGCCATCTGCACGTCGAACGGCAGGTCGATCAGCACCGGGCCTGGACGGCCGGAGCGCATTTCGTAGAAGGCTTTCTGGAACGCGTAAGGCACCTGGCCAGGTTCCATGACGGTGGTCGACCACTTGGTGACTGGCTTGACGATGGTGGTGATATCGACAGCCTGGAAGTCTTCCTTGTGCATACGGGCGCGGGGTGCCTGGCCGGTAATGCAGAGGATTGGAATCGAGTCGGCCGAGGCGCTGTAGAGCCCGGTGACCATGTCGGTGCCGGCAGGGCCGGAAGTACCGATGCACACGCCGATGTTGCCGGCCTTGGTGCGGGTGTAGCCCTCGGCCATGTGCGAGGCGCCTTCAACGTGGCGAGCGAGTACGTGATCGATGCCGCCGACCTTTTGCAAGGCGGAGTACAGCGGGTTGATGGCGGCACCCGGGATGCCAAAAGCGGTATCGACCCCTTCACGGCGCATCACCAGAACGGCGGCTTCGATTGCTCTCATTTTGCTCATGGTTTTGTGCCTCTTTACGTTTTGTAATTGTATACAAGTGGCTTTGCGCAGAGTGTATTCACGGCGGACGGCGCAGGTCAATCCATTTTCTCAAGCGCTTGTTTCATTCGTCGGAAGGCCAATCTACTGTGGCTTTTCGTCGCATGTGGCGCCTTTCGAGAATTATTGTATACAAAAAAATAACTCATTGTGTTCTATTTGTTGCATCGGGCTGCCGCGCAGCCCACCGGCTTTCCGAAAAACAAAATGAGGACGGCACCATGAGCGCTTTAACCTTGAAAGTCGCAGTCAACCTGGTCAACGAGGCCATCACCGCAGGGCGTGCAATATCCGCGGCGCCCTTGACCATTGCGGTACTGGATGCCGGCGGGCATCTGATCACCCTGCAACGTGAAGACGGCGCCAGCCTGCTGCGCCCGCATGTCGCCATCGGCAAAGCCTGGGGCGCCATCGCGCTGGGCAAGGGTTCACGCCTGCTGGCACTGGACGCCCAGCAACGCCCGGCGTTCATCGCCGCGTTGAACAGCCTGGGGCAGGGCAGCGTCGTGCCGGCACCGGGTGGTGTGCTGGTTCGCGATCAGGACGGGAACGTGCTGGGGGCGGTGGGGATCAGCGGCGATCTGTCGGATGTCGACGAGCAATGCGCGATCAATGCCATCGAGGCGTTGGGGTTGGTGGCGGATGCGGGGGTGGCGGCTTGATTTTGTATTGATTGATCTATTGCCATCGCCAGCAGGCTGGCTCCCACAGGGGATTTGTGTACGCCATAGATCCAATGTGGGAGCTAGCCTGCTAGCGATTGCTTTCTCCCAGACACATCCTGCCAACAGTCTGTCCATCTCATTCAGGTCGGCCGAACTAGCCTTCTCATGATCAATTCATGGGAGCGGCAAAGGAATGCTTGATTCACCTGCTTCGCATCGTCTACGACGCGGTCGCTATGCTGAAATCAACCGAATTTATCTGCTGACCACCAACACGTTTGGACGAAAACCGATATTCAGGAATTTTGCACTGGGTCGTTTGGTCGTGGATCAGTTTAGAAATGCGCAACATCAAGGCATGGCGAATTCATTGGCATGGGTCGTGATGCCCGACCATTTCCATTGGTTGGTCGAGTTACAGCAGGGATCGTTGGGAGATTTGATGCAAAAAACCAAATCACTGAGTACCAAAGCGGTAAATCAGTCCACCGGCCGCAAGATCCCTCTCTGGCAGAAAGGCTTTCATGACCGGGCACTGCGTCGAGAGGAAGATCTGGTGAAGGTGGCTCGATATGTCGTGGCCAACCCATTGCGAGCCGGACTGGTTAAAAAGCTGGGCGACTACCCGCTGTGGGATGCCATTTGGGTTTGAACTGAAGTCGAGTTGTCTTCATCGCTAGCAGGCTAGCTCCCACAGGGGATTTGTGTACGCCATAGATCCAATGTAGGAGCTAGCCTGCTAGCGATAAATGCACCGCGGTGGATCAGTCCGCCTCACACCCCTTGAGCACCAACCGGATAATCGTCTGCGCCGCCGCTTCATAGTCTTCTTCATCCAGCCGGGCCTTGCCGGTGATGGCGGTGATCTGCCAGTCGAAGTCGGCGTAGGTCTGGGTCGCGGCCCAGATGCTGAACATCAGGTGGTTGGGGTCGATGGGGGCGATTTGCCCGCGGTCGATCCAGGTCTGGATGCACTCGATGTTGTGTTTGGCCTGGCCATTGAGTTGTTCGACCAGATCGCTGCTCAGGTGGGGGGCGCCGTGCATGATTTCGCTGGCGAACACCTTGGAGGCGAAAGGCAGGTCGCGGGAGATGCGGATCTTCGAGCGAATGTAGCCGCTGAGCACTTCACCGGGTTCGCCGTCCGGATTGAACGGTGTCGACGCCTGCAGGATGGGCTCGATGATGCTTTCCAGGACCTCGCGGTAGAGGTTTTCCTTGGATTTGAAGTAGTAGTAGACGTTGGGCTTGGGCAATCCCGCCTTGGCTGCGATGTCGCTGGTTTTGGTCGCAGCGAAGCCTTTGTCGGCGAATTCCTCACTGGCGGCACGCAGGATCAGTTGTTTGTTGCGCTCGCGGATAGTGCTCATAAACCGGGTGATTCCTTGCCTGTTCTGGCGGTTGCGCATGGTATCACCGGCCTCGCGCGACGCTCAAGAATGCACCGCGAGCCGTTATGCCGCGCTATGCTGCTGCGCATTCATTGCAGAAGGAAACCCGATTCATGGCAGGAAGCAGTTTGCTGGTGCTGATTGACGACATCGCCGCCGTACTGGACGACGTGTCATTGATGACCCAAATGGCCGCCAAGAAAACGGCCGGCGTACTCGGTGACGACCTTGCCCTCAATGCCCAGCAAGTCAGCGGCGTGCGTGCCGAGCGGGAAATCCCGGTGGTCTGGGCGGTCGCCAAGGGTTCGTTCATCAATAAACTGATCCTGGTGCCGTCGGCGCTGGCCATCAGTGCGTTCATTCCGTGGCTGGTCACGCCATTGTTGATGGTCGGCGGTGCCTATCTGTGCTTCGAAGGGTTTGAAAAACTCGCCCACAAGTTTCTGCACAGCAAGGCCGAAGATCAGGTCGAACATGCTGAACTGGTCGAGGCGGTGGCAGACCCGGAAGTGGATCTGGTGGCGTTCGAAAAGGACAAGATCAAGGGCGCGATCCGCACCGACTTCATTCTCTCGGCAGAAATCATCGCCATCACCCTCGGCACCGTGGCCGGTGCGCCGTTGAGCCAGCAAGTCATCGTGCTGTCGGGGATCGCAATCGTCATGACCATCGGCGTCTATGGCCTGGTGGCGGGTATCGTCAAGCTGGATGACCTTGGACTCTGGTTGACTCAAAAGCCCGGGCAGATGGCGAAAAGCATCGGTGGCGCCATTCTGCGTGCGGCGCCGTACATGATGAAAAGCCTGTCGGTGATTGGTACGGCGGCGATGTTTCTGGTGGGTGGCGGCATCCTCACGCACGGTGTGCCGGTGGTGCATCACTGGATCGAAGAGGTTGGCGCTGCGGCGGGTGGCGGTGGATTTATTGTGCCGGTGCTGCTCAATGGTCTGGCGGGGATTGCGGCGGGTGCGGTGGTGTTGGTGGGCGTTTTGGCGACCAGCAAAATCTGGAAAGCACTGAAAGGCTGAAGGCAACACATAACAACTGAGGGAGCGAGCAGGCACGCTCCCACAGTGTTTTTCGGCCGCTGGAATTACTCAGCAATCTGCAACTTGCGCGCCTCGGTGTAGACGTAACGCACTTTCTCGTATTCGAATGGCGAGTTCGTCTGGCCATAGCGGAAGGTGGTCTGGTGGCGCTTGTCGATGCTGCGCAGGATCCAGACTTCCGGATGGTTGGAACTGACTTCGGCCACGTTGAGGAAGTTGATCGCATTCTCGGCCGTGTAATCCACCGCCAGGCCGCCGGTGTCGCGCAGGTTCGACGGACCGAGGATCGGCAGGACGAAATAAGCGCCGCCCGGCACGCCGTAGAAGCCCAGGGTCTGGCCGAAGTCTTCGCTTTGGCGCGGCAGACCCATGGCGGTGGCCGGGTCCCACAGGCCGGCGATGCCGATGGTGGTGTTGAGCAGCAGGCGTCCGGTGGTCTCCATCGAGCGCTGGCCCTTGAGTTGCAGCAGGCTGTTCAACAGGTTCGGCACGTCGCCGAGATTGTTGAAGAAGTTGCTGACACCGGTACGCACAAAGCTCGGGGTGACGTAGCGGTAACCATTGACCACCGGCAGGAACACCCATTGGTCGAAGCGGTAGTTGAAGTGATAGACGCGCCGGTTCCACTCTTCCAGCGGATCGTAGACGGCCAGCGCGCTGAGCGTCGAACGCTCGAACTCGCGCTGGTCCAGGCCCGGGTTGAATTTGAGTTTGCTCAGCGGTTCCTTGAAACCATCACTGTCGACGACCACGGGGGCGTTGGCTTTGCTGTTGTCGGCATTGGCGACGCCTGCACAGAGTAACGCTGCGAAAAGCAGGAGGTATTTAGCCACGGAAGAACTCCAGCATGGCGTCGCTGTTGACGCGGTAGTTAATGTTGCCGCAATGGCCGCCCAGCGGGTAAACGGTCAGGCGATCGCCGAAGGTCCGGCGCAGGAAACCGAGGTCGCCAGGGCCGAGGATCACGTCGTCGGCGTTGTGCATGACGGCGATTTTCGGGCTGTCGTGCAGATAGTCCTTCAGCGCATACAGGCTCACCTGGTCAATCAGTTGCAGCAGGCTGCCACCGTCGGTACGGGCGCGCCACATCGGGATGACTTGTTCGGTGATGTAGCAGTCGAAGTCGCATTGCAGTGCACGCTTGAGGAATGGCGTGAGGCTGGTGCCCTCGGTGATCGGGAACTTGGGTGGGGTGATCAGGCCGCGACGGTTGATCAGGTCTGAAGTGAAGGCGATGTCGGCTGCCGAAAAGCGGAACGACGTACCGATAAGCATGGCCATCTGTTCGTTGGTCAGGTGCTGTTTGGACTGCTGGAAGTCGTAGAGCAGGGCGTCGTTGAGGTCGATGTAGCCCTTCTGCTGGAAGTAGCGGGTCAGTTTGTTCAGTACCAGTTCATAGAACGTGGTGCTGTTGTTGATGCCCTTGACCTCGGTCTGGACCAGCTTGTCGAGGTTGGTGATCGAAGTGTAGAGGTTGACCGGCGGGTTGAGCAGCAGGACTTTCTTGAAGTTGAAGCTGCGACGGGTTTCGTCCAGGTGCGCGACGAAAGCGGCCTCCAGTCCACCCAGGCTGTAGCCGGTCAGGTAGTAATCGGTGACCGGCACTTTCGGGTTCTGTGCCCGCACGGCCTGCATCACCCGGTACAAATCTTCGGCATCTTCCTTGGACACACCCGGCGTGGCGAAGCGTGATGCGGCGCTCATGAAGTCATAGCTGGTAGGCGATGACAACTGCACCACGTGGTAGCCGGCTTTGTAATAGAGCTTCTTCAGGTATTCATTCAGGCTGCTGTCATAGCGTGCACCGGTGCCGGCGATCAGGAAAATCAGCGGTGCGGCATGATCCTGCGTGGCAATGCGGTAGTCGAGTTTCTTGACCGCCCAGAAATTGTCCGGCAATTCGAACGCCCGTTCCGGACGCAAGGTGACGCTGCGCACTGTCTGATCGATGTCATCGTCCAGGGGCAACTCCGGACGCAAGTCCGGCGGCGTGGTCGCGATGGTCGCCTCGAACGGGTTGGTCAGGGGGTAGCCATAACTGGCGGCATCTATATCGACCGCCAGTGCGGACGCACTCAAAATAAGGCCGCCAAACAGGGCGGCGAAGCGCAAGGAACGGAGCATGACTAAATCCCTTAGAAGAAGGTGCCGAATGAATTTCGCAGGCTATGACCATCGGATCTGCGCCAAAGTGCCAACCATCGGCACGAAACAGGCCTGATTGTGCAGTAGTAGTAGCTGGACGATACACTTCGCCGCGATTGAATGACCAGTTAACAGTTGTTATCGCTTGCGAAACGCCTTCGGGCGATTAAGCTGGCCGCCGTTTTTCGCCAATTGGAGTGTTTCATGTCTCGCCGTCTGCCCGTGATTCTGCTGCTTGTATTGCTGCCTGTATGGCTGGCCGCCAGTTATGGCGCGCGTTATGGCTTCATGGAGGATGCACAGTGGGTCGGCATTTGCGTGGATGAGGCAAGTCGCTGGGAATGCCAGGTGCGATCGAATCTGGGGCTGATGATCCATTTCGGCGTTCTGGGCTGGGCTGCGCTGGGCGCGGCGATCATCGGCTTTGTCGTGCCGGGGCGGGCAGGCTGGTGGCTGGTGGTGCTGGCGCTGGTGTTCGGGTTTCCGGCGCTGGCGTTGTACAACACGACGCTGGCGGTGTTTGCGGTGGTGATAGCGGGGTTGCGTTTGGTCAGGGCTTCTCGGAGCGTCTGATAGTCCGTCATCGCGAGCAAGCTCGCTCCCACAATTGATCTTTATCGCACACAAATTTTGTGTTCACTGAAGATCTACTGTGGGAGCGAGCTTGCTCGCGATGAGGTCGGTCAGGTCAATGCAAAATCAAGCTGTGCGAACCCGCAGGCAGCGCCACAACGCAGCCACCATCAACACACTCACCAGCGCCCAACCCCAGGCCTGCTGATTCTGCAAGCCTTCACGAAACAACTGCGGCGCAATGCCGGCACCGATGATGAAGGTCAGCAACGCAATCTCGCGGCGCGGCACATTCACCGGGCGGCACAGATAAACCAGCGCCGGCACGATGAACGCGACACTCGGGAAGCTGCGATAACGCGGATCGAACAGCAGTTCCAGCATCATCACGGCTGCAGCGAAACCTGCCGCTGCAACCAGCCAGCCAGCACGGCCCTCCAGTAAATTGAATGCCCGTCCGCGCCATCCGCTACGAGGGCTCAGTGTCAGTGCGGCATGGGCCAGCACCAGCAGATTCAGCGCGGTCAGCAATCCGACCCACAACCACTCACTGGTGAAACGCGTGGTAAGCCGTGCCAGATCGCCCCAGGCGCCAATGGAGCACGCCGCCAATGCGCCGAGCAGTGGCAGCACCAGCGCCGAGCGCGTCGTGCGAACCCGGCCGCCAAGCAACAACGTGCCAATGAAGATCAATCCACCCACTGCCAGCCATTGCGACCAGTACGGTACGTTTGTCACTGGCCCGGCCAGCACGCCCTTGTCCTGGCGATCGGCATCGAACAGCCCCCAGTAACCACCCACTGCACCTTCACTGGCGCGTTTCCATGGCTGGTCGAAGGCTTCGATCAGGTTGTAGTGCCAGCCCCGTTGCTCGGCCATGGCGACAAAACCGCGAATGAACCTGGCTTCGTTGACCCTGCTTGGAACAGCGATTCGGCGCTGACGGCCTTCACTGGGCCAGCCAGTTTCGCCAATAAACACTTCCTTGGGGGCGAACATATTGCCGAACATCTCGCGCACACTGGCAAGTTGGGATAGGGAGACCTCGACGTCCCAAGGGTAGTCGCCCCAGTAAGGCAACAAATGGATAGTCACGAAGTCCACCGCTGGAGCGATTTCGGGATGCTTTTGCCAAAATTCCCAAACGTCAGCGTAGGTGACGGGTTGTTTGACTTGGCTTTTGACTCGATCAATCAGTTTCACCAGCTGTGTGCTGGTGACTTCCTTGCGCAACAGGGCCTCATTGCCGACGATTACTGCGGTGACCACGTCCGGGTTGGCATTGGCTTCGGCGATCAGCAGCTCCACTTCCTTGGCTGTGTCCACCGGGTTGCTGTTCACCCATGCGCCAATCATCATTTTCAAGCCGTGCTTGCGCGCCAGTTCCGGCAGGGCTTCGAGGCCGGTCATGGAATAGGTGCGGATGCATTCGAAGCTTTTGGACAGCAGCGCGAGGTCGGCATCCATACGTTCGGGGCGCAAGTTGAATGGTACGTCGAACGGCGATTGGTCTTTGTCGAACGGCGTGTAGGACGCGCATTGCAGCTTGTGCGTTGCGCTGGCCACGTCCGGCAATATCACCGGTTTGCCGAGGCCGTACCAGAAGCCGCCCAGGGCAAACAGCCCGAGCAGGCAAGCGAATAGATAAGCAGCAAAAGGGAAGCGGGATGTCGCGGACATGGAAAGGCCGTGTGGGAGCAAAGCGGCGCATGTTACCTGCATTTACCGTGTGCTTGGTGGCTTGCATGATTTTGATATGCAAAGTTCGGGCGGAGTCTGCGGTGCGTTGGTCGCGCTCAAGATTAATGGCGTTCTGATGTCGTTTCTCGTTGCCTTGAGGTCGCTGGCAGAGCAGGTCGCCAAGAGCGTCAGGTTGATCATCGAAGGCGTCAGTACTCCGCTGATGTTCGAACGAGTTTGCGGTAAGGCGTGATGGGGGCGCTGTGCACCATAACAATACGTTTAAGCGACTCGGCATCCGTCGAGCGCAGCACTTTCGGGGAAGTAACGATGAAGATGCGACGACTCTTGGGCGCAGGTGCCGCTTTGGTGCTGGCGATCAGTTCTACCGTGGCCAGTGCCGCTGGGAAGGAAGTGACGATCGGTTATGTCGACGGCTGGTCGGACAGTGTCGCCACGACCAACGTGGCTGCCGAAGTGATCAGGCAGAAACTCGGTTATGACGTGAAGCTGCAAGCCGTCGCCACCGGGATCATGTGGCAAGGCGTGGCCACCGGCAAGCTCGACGCCATGCTGTCGGCCTGGCTGCCGGTGACCCACGGCGATTACTGGACGAAGAACAAGGATCAGGTCGTCGATTACGGCCCGAACTTCAAGGACGCGAAAATCGGCCTGATCGTGCCGGAATACGTCAAGGCGAAGTCCATTGACGACCTCAAGACCGACGACACCTTCAAGAACCGCATTGTCGGCATCGACGCAGGTTCAGGCGTGATGCTCAAGACCGATCAGGCGATCAAGGACTACGACCTGACCGGCTATCAACTCAAGGCCAGTTCTGGCGCCGGCATGATCGCCGAGCTGACCCGTGCCGAGAAGAAGAACGAATCCATCGCAGTGACCGGCTGGGTGCCGCACTGGATGTTCGCCAAGTGGAAACTGCGCTTCCTCGAAGATCCGAAAGGCGTGTATGGCGCGGCTGAAACCGTGAACAGCATCGGCAGCAAAGGCCTGGAGGCCAAGGCGCCGGAAGTGGCCAAGTTCCTGAAGAACTTCCAGTGGGAATCCAAGGATGAAATCGGCCAGGTGATGCTGGCGATCCAGGACGGTGCCAAGCCTGAAGCGGCGGCGAAGGATTGGGTCGCCAAACACCCTGATCGTGTTGCTGACTGGACCAAGTGATTTGAGCTGACGCGTCTGGTCAGCATCTTCCAGGGTCGCTCGGCAAATTTATGCCAAGCGGCCCTTTGCTTTTTTGTAGGAGCGAGCTTGCTCGCGATGGGCGTGAGCGTTAACGCGTGCTGTCTGAAAAAGTGCGGCGCCTTCAAATTCATCGCGAGCAAGCTCGCTCCTACAATTGGCGAATCCGTCATGGCGTTATAAGACTAAGGTCGTCTGGAACCTGCCCCGCAGCCGCATAGAGTGGATACCGTTGCAACTCAATCTGTGCTGCGAGGATAAAAACAATGAACGACAGCATTTACCTCTCGATTCAAAACAGCCCGCGCTTCAAGGAGCTGGTTAGCAAGAGGGAACGATTCGCCTGGATTCTGTCGGCGATCATGCTAGGGCTTTACTCCGGATTCATCCTTCTGATTGCCTATGGACCGCAGGTGCTGGGGGCGAAAATCAACCCTGAGTCCTCGATTACCTGGGGCATACCGATCGGTGTCGGGCTGATTGTTTCGGCTTTCGTCCTGACCGGTATTTACGTACGACGCGCCAACGGCGAATTCGACGACCTGAACAATGCGATTCTCAAGGAGGCTCAGCAATGATCCGCCGTCTAATGGCTCTTTTGAGTATCGCAGCTTTCGCGCCTGGCGCCTGGGCGGCTGACGCCCTGACCGGTGCCGTGCAGAAGCAACCGCTTAATGTGTCGGCGATCTTGATGTTTGTCGCCTTCGTCGGTGCCACCCTGTGCATCACCTATTGGGCTTCCAAGCGTAATAATTCGGCAGCCGACTACTATGCCGCTGGCGGCAAGATCACCGGTTTCCAGAACGGTCTGGCGATTGCCGGTGACTACATGTCGGCAGCGTCCTTCCTGGGTATTTCCGCGCTGGTGTTCACCTCCGGCTACGACGGCCTGATCTATTCGATCGGTTTTCTGGTGGGCTGGCCGATCATTCTGTTCCTGATCGCCGAGCGCCTGCGTAACCTGGGCAAATACACCTTTGCCGACGTGGCGTCCTATCGCCTGGGGCAAACCCAGATCCGCTCGCTGTCCGCTTGCGGTTCGCTGGTGGTGGTGGCGTTCTACCTGATCGCGCAAATGGTCGGTGCCGGCAAGCTGATCCAGTTGTTGTTCGGTCTCGATTACCACGTTGCGGTGATCCTGGTCGGTATTCTGATGTGCCTGTACGTGTTGTTCGGCGGCATGCTGGCGACCACCTGGGTGCAGATCATCAAGGCAGTCCTGCTGCTGTCCGGTGCTTCCTTCATGGCACTGATGGTGATGAAGCACGTCAACTTCGACTTCAACATGCTGTTCTCCGAGGCGATCAAGGTTCACCCGAAAGCTGAAGCGATCATGAGCCCGGGCGGTCTGGTGAAAGATCCGGTCTCGGCGTTTTCCCTCGGTCTGGCGCTGATGTTCGGTACCGCTGGCCTGCCGCACATCCTGATGCGCTTCTTCACCGTGAGTGACGCAAAAGAAGCCCGCAAGAGCGTGTTGTACGCAACCGGTTTCATTGGTTACTTCTACATCCTGACCTTCATCATCGGCTTCGGCGCGATCCTGCTGGTCAGCACCAACCCGGCCTTCAAAGACGCTGCTGGCGCCTTGTTGGGTGGTAACAACATGGCGGCGGTGCACCTGGCCAACGCGGTGGGCGGCAGTATCTTCCTGGGCTTCATCTCGGCGGTAGCGTTCGCGACCATTCTGGCAGTGGTTGCCGGTCTGACCCTGGCCGGTGCTTCGGCGGTGTCCCACGACCTGTACGCCAGTGTGATCAAGAAAGGCAAGGCCAACGAGAAGGACGAGATTCGCGTCTCGAAAATCACCACCATCTTCTTGGCGGTGCTGGCAATTGGCCTGGGTATCCTGTTCGAGAGCCAGAACATTGCGTTCATGGTGGGCCTGGCGTTCTCCATCGCGGCGAGCTGCAACTTCCCGGTGCTGCTGCTTTCCATGTACTGGAAGAAGCTGACCACTCGCGGTGCGATGATCGGTGGGTGGATGGGGCTGATCAGTGCCGTGGGCCTGATGGTGCTTGGTCCGACCATCTGGGTGCAGATCCTGCATCACGAGAAGGCCATCTTCCCGTATGAGTACCCGGCGCTGTTCTCGATGATGATTGCCTTTGTCGGGATCTGGTTCTTCTCGGTTACCGACAAGTCCACTGCTGCGGACAATGAGCGGGCGCTGTTCTTCCCGCAGTTTGTTCGTTCGCAGACGGGTCTTGGGGCGAGTGGTGCTGTTTCGCACTAAGCGTTTGGGTTTGACTGTTTAAGTTGTGTTGTATGGAAATGCCCTGGTCGAGAGATCGGGGCATTTTTTTATTGGGCGGTAATCGACCTGAATTTCGTGGGTGTACCTGATTTGCTGTAGGAGTGAGCCTGCTCGCGATGGCGGCCTGGCAGCCGACCTGTCTTTTGTTGATCGCGTACATATCCATTCCTGCGGTAACGGCGGCTTATGGTTTCGCCCTTACGGCGAGTCACTTTTTTTACAAGCGCCTAAAAAAAGTAACCAAAAAAACGCTCGCCCCGAACGTACGGCCCCTCGCTTAGGCTCGGCGTTCCTTCGCTGCGGTATTCATCCGGGGGCATTGCCCTCCGGTCGGCTTCGCTTCGACCTACATGCAATGAGTTCGACTGCGTCGAACGGCGCTGCGCGCCCATCCCCGGATGAACACCTCCGCTCAGCCTYCCGAGGGGGCGGGTGGATCAAGATCAAGAGCTGCAGGCGAGCTAACGCTCGGCCTGWTGAGTGGTGAAGAGCATTAGGTGCACGCCGATCCATTGTAGGGGCGAGCCTGCTCGCGATGGCGGCCTGCCAGCCGACCTGGTTTCGCGGACGTATCAATCCGTAGGAGCTGCCGAAGGCTGCGATCTTTTGATCTTGCTTGTAAGCAATAAAGCCAAAAGATCGCAGCCTCGTTGCACTCGAC
>NZ_JBFTOU010000048.1:0-25001 GCF_056398125.1 Pseudomonas sp. 05L36
ACGAGGGGGCGTGCACCGCAACAGCACCGCGAGGCGAGCTAACGCTCGACCTCGTTGTTTGGTGGTGCACGCGTTCCCCTGTAGGAGCTGCCGGAGGYTCGGGCCGCGTTCGGACGATCTTTTGATCTTGCTTTTGCGATCTGGAGATTRCTGAAGATYAAGATCAAAAAAATCGTCCGAACGCGGCTCGAACCTTCGGCAGCCCCTACAGATATTTCGTTATATGTGCTCCCCGGAATTCCGTGAAGAACCAAATAAAAGCCCCTGAATCGAGAGATTCAGGGGCTTTCGTTTGACCGGATACTCGTCTTGACTGATCAAGCCCAATGCCTGCTATTGGCTGTGGACTCAACCGGTCGATGCAACAGATTGGCTAAATCGTTCAGCGGTCGTTTCGTTGTTTGTTATGGCATGTCATAGCTCAACGAGCTGCAAACATCCCTGTTGACAGGCTGTAAGAATCTCTTGCGCCAATTGATCATCGGCCACAGCCCGAGCTAGTGCCAAGCCACCAATCATCCCTACGGCAATTTGCAAAGCATGCTGGCGTGTATCCGCCTCTGTCGTCGATTTCAGTCCGGACTCCAGACGTGTGATGAAAGCTGCGAGCACTTGGGTGTAGCTTTCCTGGATGGCTCCGTCCTGCTGAGCAGCATCATTGACCATGAAGGCTAACGGACAGTGCATACGGCTTGCATCCCGATGGTCCATGCGGAGATAGTCTTTCACTACCTGCTGCAAACCATCTTTACCAGCCTCTTCGAGTATCGCGCCCCCCGCGTTCGCGGCATTTCTAATAGCTTCGGTGTAAAGCTCCGTTTTGGATGCGAAGTGACTATAGAAGGCCCCTCGGGTCAATCCCGCACTCTCCATAATTGAGTCGATACTGACTTTTTCGAAACCTTCCAGTGCGAAGAGTCGCGCTGCGCTATCCAGAATCATCTGTCGAGTGGTTGCGCGCTGTGTAGCAGGCCAGGGCATGCGTCTTCTCCTCAGTAAAGCGTGAGATGGAGTATGACAAAACGGGACTTTATGTTCTTGAACATAAAGTCATACCGACCAGAATTGCCGACTCTTCCCTCAAGGAGCTACTCATGAAATTGCACATACTGGGACCTGGATTTAGCACCTTCGTACGTAGTGTCAGACTTTACTGCGAAGAGAAAGCGCTGGATTACACACACGGGATGCAGGTGGATGGTAAAACGATCACGCTCCACAGCCCTGAACACAAGGCACTGCATCCTTTTGGCAAGGTCCCGGTTTTGCTGCATGGAGAGCGGAGCGTAATTGAAACAACCACCATTTGCCGCTACCTGGATGAAGCCTTTGCGCATACTTCTCCAAGACCCGCTGACTTGGCCCAGAAGATAAAGGTCGATCAGTGGTCCGCTGCCCTGGCGATGTATGCCGATGATCGACTGATACGTCGTTATCTTTTACTGCTGGTTTCACCTGCGCAGCCGTCACGCCCTATTGATAGAGAAGCTGTGACTACCGCCGAGCCAATGGCGATCCAGACACTTGGGCTGCTGGCGAAGCATTTGGACGGGCAGCAATTTTTCTGCGGGGCGGACTACAGCATGGCGGACGCCATCCTGACGCCTATGCTCGATTATTTGGAACGCGTGCCCGAAAGTGCGCAATGGCTGAAAAAAACATCAAATCTTCGTGATTATCTTTTTCGCATGCGATTGCGCCAGTCAGGGCGCAACGTGTTGACCGAGCCGAACTTTAGTTAATACAGAAAATGATGGACTTATCGTTCGCCCAAGGGCCGCTGCTGGCCGAAATCGGACCTCGGTGAACGTCCGCTATTGGCTTCTCTGTTTCACAAACTGAAATGCAATCCTCACTTCCTCAGAATATCGTCCTGCTTCGCTGATTTTTTCTACGGACACAACACATGGCACCATTGCTCCAAAAGGGCCTGCCTACCAGGTTCAGTTTTCAAATCGTAGTCAGTGACTGGTGAATACGCTAAAGCCGCGCGCGACCATTGCTGGTGCGATTGCTTCTACGACCCGAGTAAGAGGTCAACGCCAGTACAGCAATAAAGCGGCCGACTGGTGCTGAGGGCAGCGTCTCGGGACTCGCAGCTTATGCCGGTTTCAGGAGCGGGCCCGCAAGCGGCGAGTGCGCAATGCCCCCCACCCGCTGCCGAACGCAGCTTTAAGGAACGCCCAGAATCCACTTTCGTTGGGGCGAGGTTCGCCACCTTTGGCAATGCGTTTGAGTTGTCCGGTGTACCAGAGGATTTCCATAATCCCCATGCGATCCACGGCCTTGATGCCGGTATTGATTGGTCGCACCTGTTGATTGCTGTCGCTCCCCTTCAGCAATGCCGCTGGGGCATCCGGATCAATGGCCAACAATCGTGCCAGACCGACCACATCCAGCGATCCGGAGCGCAGTGCCTCGTTCATCCCTGCCGCAGTGCGAAAACCGCCTGTGACCATCAAGGGCACTTGCACGTTAGCTCGAACCTTCGCGGCGAACTCCAGGAAGTAGGCTTCGCGCGCTACGGTAGAGCCTTTTTTCGGCTCATGCATCGCACCACTCATGGCTGGAGCCTCGTAGGTGCCGCCGGATATCTCGATTAGATCAATACCCGCGTCGATCAGCGCGCGGATAGTTTCCATCGACTCCTCTTCAGTGAAGCCACCGCGCTGGAAATCAGCCGAGTTGAGTTTAATCCCCACCGGAAAGTCCGCTCCGACCTGGCGTCGAATTTCGGCGTAGACGGCCAGCACAAAACGGCGACGCTTCTGCGGTGTGCCACCCCATTCGTCTTCGCGCCGATTGTGATGGGGTGAGAGGAACTGATTGATCAGGTAGCCGTGTGCTCCGTGGATTTCCACGCCGCCGAATCCAGCTTTTTTGCAGATGGCGGCACTGCGCCCGAAGCGCTCGATGATGTCTTTGATCTCGGCAACAGTGGCTTCACGCGGGGTTTCGAAAAAGGCAGCCATATCCTCTCGGAACGGAACAGCCGATGGAGCAAGGTTGCTGGCGTTCAGCCCCTTTGTCGATTGTTTGCCAGGGTGGTTGAGTTGCACCCAGATCGCTGCCCCCTGGTCGGTAGCAACCTTCGCCCACTGTCGCAGTACCGGCAGATCTTTCTCGTCCTCAATCACGACATTGCCCGGTTCGCCAAGGGCGCGACGGTCAATCATCACATTCCCCGTAATGATTAGTCCCAGACCGGAAGCTGCCCAGCGACGGTAGAGTTCGACCAGCCCCAGGGTGGGACGGTTATCGTAAGTGCCGAGCGTCTCGCTCATCGATGCCTTGGCCAGTCGATTGCGCAGCACGCTTCCGTTGGGCAGTTGCAGGGATTGGTTCAGCAGGTTTGTTTCAGCTTTCATCTGGTGTTCCCACAAGGCTGGAATGAGGAAGAGCAGCAAGCAATGTGTCCGGTAAGTTTTCCGGATTGAATTCGAGCGCTTGAAACAGTTGCTCGAAGGTTTCGAGCTGTGTGTGCGGTAGATGAGCCCGACCTTCGCGCAATGCATCTGCCGGCGAAATTTGTCGCAGGGCCAGCGCCATGAAGGTATTCAGATCGCAGTGGATGACCACATCGGCCGCAGGGGCAGAACCTGAGCGCGCGAGTATCTCGCTGTCATCCACGCGTATGTGGAAGACTTCCTCGCCGACGTGAAACTCGTATGTGGCGCGTAATCCAGTGCTCGCATCGGAGCAGCCAATGCCCGTGAGGCTGAGGGCTATGAGTTCAGCGCGTGCAGTTGCGGGATCGATGCGTTCGTCCACTGGCAAGCTCAGCCCCCAGAGTCCTAGCGCGAGCAGTGGTTTACGCAACTGCTCCCCCAATTCCGTTAGTTCGTAGGCGGCTATTGGCGCTGTAGCAGGCTTGGCGATTCCGTTGTCTACCAGCACCTTCAGGCGTGCGGACAACCGGTTGGTCCCCATTGCCGGCAATACCGCCAACAGCTCTTTGAACCGCTTTGGGCCCAATAGCAGTTCGCGGAGCACCAATAGCGTCCAGCGCTCGCCTAGCACATCGAGGCTTCTGGCAATCGGACACAGCTGCCCATAGGTCTTGTTTAGCATTTTGTCAGGCGCCATCGTCGTTAAAACGCAGTGCGGTCATAGGGAGCGACCAATTTGGGTGGCTGCAGGTAAGCAGTCAGTCCCTGGAAAAACATTACCTTGAGGAAATCACCGCTGATAACCAACTCCTCGTTACCCAGCCCTCTAAGGAACGCTGCCTGGCTGTCCTTGGCCGAGAGAATTGCAAAACCCTTATCGGCGTCTTTAAATTTCAAAGTGAAGCGCGGATTGTCGGCCAGGCCGGCAACGGAGCGGATGGCGCCGTTTCGGATGACGAAATAGCGGCCGACACCTGCATCGGTACGGATCTGGAACACAAGATCCTCGCCTGCGATGTAGCGGGCGCAATCGGGGTTTTTCCTGACCTGCCGTTTCAGCAGTTGGGTGAACATCCACAATAGAAATTTGAACTTGATCATGGTGACAACCTTGAGTCGGTGGATCGGGGTTGACGTTATTCGCTGAGAAACCTGGCGGCGTGATAGAGAAAGCGCTCCGGGTACTGGAACTGCGCGCCGTGCCCGGCATCCGGATAAATAAACAACTGCGCGTTCGGCAGATTGCGCGCCATGTAGAACGAGTTGATGGTCGGAATCATTACGTCGTTCACGCCATTAAGGATAAACGTCGATTGCTTGATTTGACGTAAGTAGGCAAACGGATCGTCTTCGGACACCCTCGGCAGATACAGCATGTTTGCCTCGATCTGCGCCGATGCAACTTCCTGCGAAGTAGGCGGATCCTGATCCTCGCGCTGATGCCGGCGCTCCCAGAATTCGCTTGCAGCTCGCTTTGCCACCTCGGAACGGCCAAAAAACAGGTACTCAAAGTCTTCGTAGGTCGGAACTGGACGCGGCGCGGTCGTCAGTACCTCAGCTTCCATGTCCGGGTTGCCTCCACGCGGGCCTGTACCCAATAGCATCAGCTTACGAACAAGTGCGGGATGTCGCCATGTCAGATCCAACGCCTGGAAGCCGCCAAGTGAGAAGCCCAATACATCGATTTTCTCCAGGCCCAAGGCACGTACGAAGGCGGCGGCATCATCAGCCATGTCTTCAATGCGACGACGTGGCTGGCCGGAGGACGAGGCCACGCCACGACCATTGAAGAGGATCACTTCCCTGCCCTGGGCCAAGCCGTCGGTCATCAGCGGATCCCAGTGATCCATGCCACCGCGAAAGTGCTGAAGCATCAGCAGCGGCGGCTGTTCGGTGGCCGTATTTCCCCACCTGCGGTAGGCGAAGCGGTCGCCATCGATCTCGCTGAAGCGGGTTTGGGCAGTCTGATGCGTATCGGTCATGTCTTTCCTCACGAGCGGTTTCGGATTCTGAGGCTGGAGCAATTCTAGCCTGTGATCGCCGGCATTTACTATACAAAAAATATAGCATTAATGAAATACGAATCGTATAGTGAATTCGTGACTGGGCTTTGCTCTGCTTTTGCAGGCCATGACCTCTCCAAAAAAATAAAAATGGGAGCGTAACGTGGAACTGGTTTTCGACTTTGACTTCATCGTCATAGGCTCGGGCTTCGGCGGCAGCGTTTCGGCGCACCGGCTGACGGAGAAGGGCTACCGTGTTGGCGTGATGGAAATGGGGCGCCGTTGGCGTGCCGAGGACTTTCCGAAAAGCAACTGGGATCTGCGTCGATGGATGTGGATGCCTGCGCTGAAAATGTTCGGCTTCTACAGCATGCGGATGTTTCGACACGTGGTCGTCGCAAGCGGCAATGCGGTCGGCGGAGGCTCCATCACTTATGCCAACGCACTGCTGAGGCCCTCGGATAAGGTTTGGGACGAGGGCTCGTGGGCAGGTCTGGCAGATTGGAAGAGCATCATGCCGAGGCACTATGCAGAGGCCGAGAGAATGCTGGGAGTCACTGAGGGCAAAATCCTGGGAGAAGCGGATCTGCGTCTTAAAAGGATGGCGGAGCTAAATGGCGTCGCCCACACCTTTCACGCACCCAATGTGGGTACCTTCTTCGCTCCGGAGGGCGAGGTCGCAGGCAAAACCTATCCCGATCCGTACTTCGGCGGTGAAGGCCCTGAGCGAGGCAGTTGCGTGGGCTGCGGCGGCTGCATGATGGGCTGCCGGCACAATGCCAAGAACACACTCGACAAGAACTACCTGTTTTTGGCTGAGAAGCACGGAGCTCAAGTCTTTGCGCAAACTCAAGTCGTAGACGTCCGACCGTTGAATGGCAAGGTGGACGGCAGCGACGGCTACGAGATCCACACGCAATGTTCGACTTCCTGGTTCCGCAAGAATAAGCGGGTCTTCCGCGCCCGAGGCGTGGTGTTCGCGGCATCCTCGTTAGGGACGATGGAGTTGCTGTTCCGGCTCAGGGAGAAAGGCTCTCTGCCTGGTATCAGTCAGGATCTGGGTAAACGGATACGCACCAATGCCGAATCACTTATCGGCGTCCGCTTCCCTTCCACAGATAAAAGTATGTCGCCAGGCTTGGCGGGCGGGGCCAGTATCTACTTGGACGAGCACACTCATATAGGTGTCGTACGCTATCCGGAAGGGTCAGATGCCATAGGGCTGATGATGACTCTGATGAGCGGTGGTCGCCCTGGCTGGAGGCGAATTGGTACTTGGATACTGACATTACTCAGGCACCCGATGCAGGCCCTGCGGGTACACAACCCCAGAGGCTTCGCACGGGAAAACATGTTGTTGCTTGTGATGCAAACGGTCGATGCTCATATCAATATGCGTCTTAAACGTCGCTGGTACTGGCCGTTTGGAAGCCGACTGGTGACAGAAGGCGGCCCAATTCCTACGTTCATCCCGCAAGCGAATGCCTTCGTCGAAAAGGGTGCCAAGGCACTAGGTGGTATAGCGACCACCTTCCTCAGCGAAATCCTGTTCAACATTCCAACAACCGCGCATTGCATGGGCGGTTGCGCCATGGCGGAATCCGACGACCATGGTGTCATGGACGCGCAAAATAGAGTGTTTGGATATCGCAACCTGCTGATCTGCGACGGATCAATGCTCAGTGCCAACCTTGGCGTGAACCCAAGTCTGACGATCACTGCACTCGCGGAACACGCGATGTCGCACATACCAGCGAAAGGGAAATCTCAAGTCGAAACCCGGATTGCGATGACCCAGTTGGAATAACGGGTTGCTTTCAACTATCCATGTCCAAAAGTCATACAGGACGACGCGAATCATGCCTTCTACAGAACCCTTCTAAAGAAGCCGCAAGAGAACTTTTAAATCGATAAAAACCACATCAATACAGAACCAGATTGGTCATATTAAAGAACTGCCATCCTTAGCGGGAAACGGCACCACCGCCTAAGCTTAAAAACAAAAACTGGTCATCCAATGAATACAAAAAAAACAGTTGAACCATCAGCTGGCGTGACACATCATCCCTGCCCTAGCGTCCAATCCAAACTTAAAACAAACTCACACCTTACCCCGCGCAGTTCAATACTCTTCGGGGCGACTCTACTACTAACACTAGGGACTCCATCTGTTTCATGGGCAAATGGACTTGCGCTCAACGAACAAAGCGCTAGTGCTGCGGGGACTGCTTATGCTGGCCGCTCCTCGTCAGCAATAGACGCCAGCACCGTGTATGGTAACCCAGCGGGTTTAAGTAAAATCAAAAAAATAGAGGTCAGCGGCGGACTGGCATTAATTGACGCAAACGTTAACATAAGCGATGCAAGAAGTACTGCCCCAGGTACCACTGACGGCAACTCAGTACCTCTTACAGCTATTCCTTTTGGATACTTCTCCTCGCCGATCGACGATCGTTTTAGCGCTGGCATTGGTCTGTATGCGTCATACGGCCTCGTCAATGATTATGAGAGTTCCTTCCAAGGTCGCTACCATGGTTCCTACAGCAAGGTTCAGGTTAAAACATTGCACCCTGCTGTCTCGTACCGCTTAAACGATCAAGTAGCTATTGGCATTGGCACCACATTCAATCGTATTGAGAACAACCTCCAGTCCTATTTGGCCACAGGAGCTTTGAATGACGGCAAGGACACGCAGCTTACTGTAAAAGGCAATGATACTGCCATTGGCTATAACTTGGGCCTGATGGTTGATGTGAACGAATCAACCACGTGGGGATTAACTTATCACTCAAAACTTGACTTCCATGTTGATGGCCACACTAAAATAAGCGACAGTCCCGGAGCACTTGGCCTCGATGGAAAATACAACAACAAGATGGATGTGACACTACCAGAGTCAGTGGATACATCATTCACTCATCGCTTTGATGAACGCTGGACTGTTTACGCAGGTGCTATCTGGACTCGGTGGAGTCGAATCCAGAGGATTGAAGCAATCAATAGTGGATTACCCTCCCCAGGCCAACAGTCAGGATTCGGTGCCGTTGGAGACGACTTCAAACTTCATGATACCTTGTCGACAGCCATTGGCGTCTCGTACCAACTCTCTTCGCAGTGGCTACTTCGCAGTGGCTTGGCTTCTGATCCTTCGCCGGCCCATAACTCCGACCGAAACGTTCGACTTCCAGTAGGAAACCGAAAAGCCTTGGCTTTTGGTGCCGCTTACTCACCCAACTCTGATGTGACTATCGATATAGCCTATACCTATCTATGGGAGTCAACCACATCGGTTAATCAAACCGATACAAACGGTTTACAACCCGGATTTAGCGCTAAATACAACAATAGCGCACACATTATAGCAGCACAGCTAACACATCGATTTTGACGTCCCTTTGGCGTGGCAGCTTGAATGATGCCATCGTTATTCTTGCTGACTAAGAGTGTTTTGATTTTAGTCACCCTTGTCCCAACTCCGCTAATTAATAAGATAGTCAAATGAGGTCTGAAAATGAAAACCAGCAAAGCACAGGCGCGGACAAATCGGGTACGCGTTGTTGAATCAGCTTCAGTGCTGTTCCGCGAGCGCGGTTATGACGGTATCGGGGTTAAGGAATTGATGGCGGGGATCGGACTCACTCATGGAGGGTTTTACAACCAATTCAGCTCAAAGTCGTCACTGATGATCGAAGCTACGTCGTTCGCTCTTTCCCAAATGACTGCTGAAGCCAATGCGAGTGACTTCATCAATTACTACGTTTCCCGTGCTCACCGTGATTCAGTCGGCCAAGGGTGCGCGATCGCTGCGCTCGGTGGCGATGCTGCTCGTCAACATAGAGATATCAAGTCCGTATTTGAGACTGGCATAGAGAAGCTGATATCAGGCTTGAGTTCCCGGCTATCCGCTGACGAGCAAAAGGAAGCCCGTGCCAAGGCAGTTTCATTGTTGGCACAAGCGGTCGGAGCCATTGTACTGTCGCGGGCCTGCCCAGATGATGCGCTGCTAGCCGACGAAATCCTGGACAGCTGTAAGCTGTCGCTCGCCATTTAGTTAGCGCCCAGAAGCATGTATTTCGCCCGCAAGAGCCCCAATTGTTGGCACCGATGCCGAATTGACCCAGTTGCCGAGATGTCACTGACCCAGTCTGTTCCTCTCGAACCATTGCCTATGCGGGATTTGTGCAGATTTTGAGGTGGGTCAGTCTTGCTTCAGCACGTTGGTCAATTCGGCGTCGGCGTGAACAGGACGTGTCAGCGCAGAGGCAAATTGACCAGCTTAGAACTCTCGAAACGAGCGCGATACGTTTATGCTGCGCCCTTAGAGAAGTGGAATGCTGTAGCTTACAAATACCCGGTTCTGATCTTGATCACGGGCGGCTTCGCTGTTGGATTTACCGTTACGCCAGCCGAAGCCAACACCTTTGAGCGCTCCCGACTGAAGGACGTAGTCCAGAAAGATATCCCTTTCCCATTCTTTCTGATTGTCGCCGGATCTCGTCTTGATATTGTCCCCGGAGACGTACATGACCGAGGCTTTCAGGCCAGGGACACCCAGGGCGGCAAAGTCATAGGCGTACTGACCGAATGATGTACGCTCCCCTGCGCGGGTGAAGCTCTGGATCAGACGATCTGTATACAGGTACAAGCTGCTGCCTCCGGCGCCTTTATCTACCAGGCTACCTTGGTTGAGCTGGGTGAAGCTGCTACCGTCCGAAACGCTTTGGTAGCCCGCAGTTATCGCATGGCCGCCAAGGGTGTATATCAATGCAGCGCTCCAGAGACGGTTGTCGATCACGCCATCACCGTTTTTGGTGTAGCCACTGATTCTGTAACCCGATGTGCCGGAGCTGTTTTCACCTGACGAGTCAGTTTTGAAGTAGCGCAGGTCGGTTTTCAGGGATTGGTTGTCCGAGAACGCAAGCGTGTGAATCAGTCCGAAAAACTGCTGGTTATAGTAGTTCTCGAGATGGGCATAGTAGTACTGAGCCGTCAGATCCTTGGTGACTTTCCAGTCCCCCCCGACGAAGTCGAACTGGTTGCTTTCACGTGTACCGCCCATAGCGGCCAGCCCCGTCTGATCAGTTGAACCGCGACCCGTTGCATGTTCAATTCGCCCACCCGTCAGGGTCAGATCCTTGAACTCGCTCGAGGTGATCTGGCCGCCCTCGAAGGTTTGTGGAAGCACCCGTCCATCGTTGGCGACCAGAATCGGAAGCTTCGGAGTCAAGGTGCCGTAGCGCAGTTCGGTCTTCGACATTTTGACTTTTCCGGTCAGCCCCAGCCGGCTCCACTCGTCGACGGCGCGGTTGTCACTGTCCGAGGGAATCATAGAGCTGCCGACGTGTCGTCCCTTGCCAGTGTCCAGGGTAATGCCCAGCAACCCCAGGGTATCAACACCAAAACCAACGCTACCATCGGTATATCCCGACTTGAAGTCCAACATGAAACCCTGCGCCCACTCTTCGGTTTTCGAAGGGGCAGCGGTGCCATCACGGTTGTCGTTATTGAAGTAGAAGTTCCTCATTCCCAAGGTAGCTTTGCTATCACTCAGGAAGTCAGCAAACGCCTGGCCACTCAGGGCAATGCTGCCAAACACCAAAGTTGCAGAAATTTTCTTTACGCTCACTTATAACGCTCCGATTTTTTTATATTTGTAAGTAACAGAAGCAACAAGGAAATCTTCCAAGCCAACGCAACACACACGAACCCAACGCAGAGTTCGCTCACGCGAATGCATCAACTGAATATGCGCAAATTGCTCAACACTTCAGGCACCTTTTATTTGTTTGTAGTGCGTATGTTTTTTTTACTACCTAATTGGTAGCGCCGTGCGAGTTATATCTGCGAACCAAAATTTTCATCCATACCAAACAACTCAGTCCCCCCTGGGGTGAGCTGAATACGCTCTAGCCATTTGAAGCTAAACGGACAATTGCATCGCGACTGCCTGCTTGCTCTCGAAGTAAAAACTTCTGGATTTTCCCAGTCGCAGTTTTTGGCAACTCCGTAAAGATCACTCTGCGAGGGCATTTGAATCGAGCAAGACGGGCCTGGCAGAACACAATTATTTCTGCCTCGGTGGGAGGTTCAATACCACTTTTTAGTTCGACAAACGCGCAAGGAACTTCCCCCCATTTGTCATCAGGCTGAGCGACGACTGCGGCATGTAAAACAGCAGGATGACAATGGATGGTTTCTTCGATCTCTACGGACGAGATATTCTCCCCTCCTGAAATAATGACATCCTTGCAACGGTCGGTAATTTGTACATAACCGTTGGGGTGCACAACTGCTACATCACCAGTATGAAACCAGCCGCCTTCAAAGGCTTTTCGGGTTGCGCCTTCATTCTTCAGATAACCCATCATCACGGTGTTGCCCTTGAGCAGCAGCTCACCCGTTGTTTGGCCGTCTTTTGGTACTGGCTGCATAGTTTCGGAGTCAGCGACCATCAAGCCTTCGAAGGCTGCCGCACGAGCCCCTTGGCGTACACGGAAAGCGCCTTGCTCACTCGGTGTTAAATCGTCCCAGCCGTCTTGCCATACGCAGCTGATCGGGGTGCCGGAAACTTCAGTAATCCCATAAACGTGGTCAACGTCGAAGCCTCGTGAGACTACGGCGTTGAGTACTGTGGCCGGAGGTGGGGAACCAGCAGTCAGCACTCGAACCGGAGTTTTAAGCGGAGGACGGTCTGCGGCGTTCGCAATCATGGCCATAACAATAGGCGCCGCACAGAAGTGGTCGACACCATAGTTATCTATCGACTCAAACACCGTCTCTGCGGAAACTTTTCTCAGGCACACGTGCGTGCCGGCCGCCGCAGTGATAGCCCACGCAAAACACCATCCGTTAGCGTGGAACATAGGTAGTGTCCACAGGTAACGAGGAGCCCGAGAAAGCGGCCAGTTAGTCATCTGCAGCATACTCATGAGGTATGTGCCGCGATGGCTGGCGACGACACCCTTTGGATCGCCGGTTGTACCTGAGGTGTAGTTGAGCGCTATCGGCTGCCACTCGTCACTGGGCCATACGCCCTCGAAATCAGGATTACCGCTGCCGATGAACGTTTCGTAATCGATGTCTCCAATGCTTTTGCAAATGGGCGCCAGGTGATCATTGATGTCGATGACCATAGGGCGGTGCTCAAGGAGTCCAAGAGCGGCATCAGCCAGTGCAGCAAACTCTCGATCCACCAAGAGGAGCTTGCATTCCCCATGACGAAGTATGAATGCCACTCCTTCAGCATCCAGGCGGTAGTTAACTGTATTCAGTACCGCGCCGCAGAGGGGTATCCCAAAATGCGCCTCGAGCATGGCAGGGGTATTGGGGGACAGAATTGAAACGGTGTCTCCCGAACCCATGCCTTTTTCGGAAAGTGCTGAGGCCAGGCGATAGCACCGTTCGCGAGTTTCACTCCAGGTTCTGCGTAGTTCACCATGAACTACAGCTATCCGATCCGGGTGCACAAGTGCTGCGCGATCTAGAAAACCAAGTGGAGTCAGGGGCAAATAGTTTGCCTTGCAGTGATCAAGCCCATTCTCATAAGCACCAGGTTTCATGGTGTTGTCTCCTTATTATTGTGATGAAAAGTGGAAAACGCGCTCACCGGCTCCCGATCAGTAACCAAGGTGTTCTCAATACTGGTCTCGTCGGCGTATCCAAGACTCATTCCGCAAACCAGCATCTGGTCGGCGGGGATAGCAAGGACCTCCGAAATAACGTGGTGATATTTCAAAAAGGCTGCTTGTGGGCAGGTGTGCAACTTCCTTCCTCGCGCCGCAACCATCACGGCCTGCAGAAACATTCCGTAGTCAAGGAGACTCCCCTCCTTTAACACTCGATCAATGGTAAAGATCAAGCCGACTGGTGCATCAAAAAAATGGTAATTGCGACCGTGTTGCGCATGCATCCGCTGCTTGTCACCCTTTGCAATTCCCAGCAATCCATAGAGTTCCCAACCTACTTTCCTTCTCCGATCCACGTATGGCGAAGTCCATTCGCGTGGGTAATATTCGTATGCGTCTTCAAGGTTGTTGCTGAGTGACGGATTGTCGTCAATTTCCGCGATGGCGCATGAAAGCTGAGTCTTTGCTTCTCCAGTGACAACATGGACGCGCCAAGGCTGCATGTTCACTCCCGTTGCGCAGAATCGAGCGATATCAAGGATCGATTCAATTTCTTCGCGTGGCACAGGAGTGGGCAAAAAAGCCCGAATGCTGCGTCGTGAAGCTATCGCCCAATCAACCGTTTGGCTAAGCAGTTCAGACGATACTGGCGGTTGGGATAAGCGATTCATTTTCATGCGTTAGAGTCCACGGATTCAGTTACAGGCGGAGGCATCACGGTATTAGCTAGACAGGGCTGGGGCCTTTCTGACTTGAGTAGAGTCTGCGCGCGACTGGTTAATCATGGTGACTGCGGCAGCGCCAATAAGACCAGCAAGGCTGATAGCCATGAAGTTTTTCTCAAGCGGAAGGTTTAGTGATACCAGCCAGCCGATGAGGATAGGTGCGACGATAGCGCCAATTCTTCCTACACCAGACGCGAAGCCAACGCCGGTTGAACGAATCGATGACGGGTAGAAATCCCCAGCGTACGCATAGGCCAACAGCTGGGTACCAAGAGTCGATGCCCCGACAGTGAACACCACTGGAAATAGCAAAGTTGTTGAGCGCGTATAACCCAAAATTGTTAGAGCAATTGCTCCTACGATATAAAAGCAGACCAGTACGTGTTTGATGTTTAGCTTGTCGCTCAACCATCCTCCGCCAATTGCACCGGCGATGGCCCCCACATTGAAAACAATCACAAAGTTCAACGCGGAGCCAAGACTGAACCCAGCCATCGCCATAAGCTTGGTCAACCAGGAGTTAAGGGCGTACACCATGAAGAGGCCGGTCATGAACGCAGCCCAAATCATTACGGTGCTAAAGCCTCGACCATCCTTGAACAAGTTACGAACTGGCGATTCCTGTTTTTCCAATACTGTGGCGTTTCCGGTCATCACAGTGTTTTCGTCGATAATGAGCGCAGGGTCTATCTTGCGAGCGATAGCCCGTAGCTCATCCTGACGTCCGGTTTTAAGCAGGTAGCCTATGGACTCAGGCATGGTCTTCAGGATCATAGGAATCAGAAGCACTGGCAGCAGCGCTACGTAAAACACCCACTGCCATCCATGACTCTCAATGAGTTGCTTGCCAGTGAGTGCAACCAAAATACCGCCCACGGAGTACCCCGCGAAAACGAGGGTCACCAGGCGAGTACGGAATTTGAGTGGAGAAAATTCACCCATCTGAGCGGTACAAATTGGCAGTACTCCGCCGATGCCAAGGCCCGCGATGAAGCGAGAAATGCTGAAGCTAATCGGGTCACTGGTGAGACCAGCCCCAGCAGTGAAAATACTGAACAAGGCCACACAGATCGCGATCATCCTGGGACGCCCAATACGGTCAGCTAGCGTTCCAAGAAATATCGCTCCGAGCATCGTTCCGAAGAGCGCAGAACCCGCCATGATGCCGGCGCTGGTTGGATCAATGTTCATGTCCTTCATGATCGCCGGAAGGGCTGCACCGACTACAGCGAGGTCATAGCCATCGATTATCAGAATGAGGACACACCAAAATAGAATGAGCCCATGGAAGCGAGTGAACTTCGATTCAACCGCAAGTGCATAAACGTTTACCGGCTGCATATCGCGTCTCCTTCGATCTTGTTTTTGTTTGTGAAGTGCCAGGCACCCGGTCTTGGAGGCATATCGAGGGGGGACGCACCGGTTGAAGACTCGGTTGTCTGCTTGAGATGCGACGCTTGGGCTACCTGCGTCGCATCGTAGGAGTTGGGTTTGCTGCGGCCTATGCCCTACGACATCGTTCTGCTTGACCGATTTGGACACCCATAGCAGGCCAGAAACGACCAATATGATCTTGGGGAAGAGATTTCCATCGGCATTTTGGCGGGTGAAACGAGTTGCAGATCTCAGTACGTAATCTAGCGGGGGAAGTAGTTCTTTTGTTCCGGAAGAAAGGCTTTTAGCTTTCGCCCGGTTCTTCAGCATTGGAGCGGCGATATGCGCCAGGGCTCACTCCCGTCCACTTCTTGAAGGCACGGTGAAATGCACTGCTTTCTTGGAAGCCTGTGCGAGCAGCTACTTCGGTTACTGTCATATTTGGCTGGCACAGCAGGTTTATCGCCATGTCGCGGCGCAGATTGTCTTTCAAACGCTGATAGCTCACCCCCTCGGCTTGGAGCCTTCGCTGAAGCGTCGAATATGACATGCCGAGCACTTTTGCCACCTTATCCAGCTCTGGCCATTCCTCTGGATTCAGGTCTCTCAATCTCATTCGGATCTGGGCGCTGATGCTGTCCTCGTTACGATATTTTACCAACAGACTAGCAGGCGACTCTTTCAAGAACGTCGATAGGCTCGCCTTGTTTTGCACGACCTTGAGGCTTAGAAAAATACGGTCAAAACGAATCATCGTAACTGGAGCGCCAAACTGAATTTCTTCACAAAAGCGCATCCGATAGTCGCTATCGTCGAGCGGTCGATTCGGTCTAAAGCAGAGTTCCTTTATCGGAATGCGTCTGTTGCCCAGCCAGCAGAGCAATCCATGCACCAAGATCAGCCATGTTCCGTAGCTAAAGAGGCGGCGCTCAATTCCTTTGTCATGGATAACGATGACGGCGGAGTCGTCTTCAAGCCTCAGCTCACCGTGAATATCGTCCAATACGAGGCGTAGAAATTTCAGAATCCGCCGCAACGCTTGCTCTAACGACTCGCAGTCAATCGAAGCCTGGCACATCAATCGGAAGCTACCTCGTCGCATTGGATGGCTATCGATTCCGAAAAACTCATCGTCGAGTAGATCTGAAAGAGCGACCCACAGGCGAGAAAATGCAGCCGCCGAAACCCTGGCCTGGGGAGAAGTGAGGAGTTCCGGATCTATACGCGCTTGCTGCAATGCGATGGATGTGTCCAGTTGGCGTCGCAATGCGCCATCGAGGGCTTCATGCACCAATCCAATCGAAGTAGTTCCCTTGTCCTGGATGAGCATGCTTATTCCTCTGCGCAGTTGAAATCTGACTTTATGCTGATTTTCAAATCTCTTCGGCAGGTCTCTGCTTTGAGCAACCTGACGAGCCTGAATTATTTATCTACGTTCCAGCTTCACGGCATTGCATGTCAACCCGAAGGTTTTGTCAGCAGGGAGCCCATTTGCAACCCCTCCTTCTAGCCCTCGATGCCTGGCCTCGATTATCCAAAGCATTCAACCAAGCTGAGGCGTTTGAGCATTGTCGGGGCCACTGATCACCGACAATATCCGTTTAAGAATCTCCAGCGTGGCTTACACCTGAAGTAAACCGGCGGCCGGCTATGCGGCACTGCCAATTTGTGAGGAAACATCATGCGCATCGAAAACTCAGTCTTCCTGATTACTGGCGCAGGTTCTGGACTCGGGCTGGCTTCGGCGCGTGAGTTGGTGGACCGGGGTGCAAACGTGGTGCTGGTCGATGTGAACGAAGCCGCTGGTGTAGCTCGCGCTGACGAGCTGGGAAAACGTGCGATTTTCGTGCGAGCAGACATCACCAGTGAAAGTGATTGCCGTACAGCAATTGCCTCTGCAGTAGGCGTCTTTGGCGCGTTGCATGGGGTGATCAACTGCGCGGGGGTTGCTCCAGCCGAACGGGTTTTAGGCCGTAATGGCGCACATGGGCTTGAGAGTTTTCGCCGAACTATCGAAATCAATTTGATCGGTAGCTTCAACATGGTTCGCCTTGCTGCTGAGGCTATGGCGGGAGGAGAGCCCGATGAAGAAGGTGAGCGCGGCGTAGTCATAAATACGGCCTCTGTCGCAGCTTTTGACGGTCAGACGGGCCAAGCCGCTTACGCCGCGTCCAAAGGTGGAGTGGCTGCCATGACATTGCCATTGGCACGCGACCTGGCTCGTTCAGGCATCCGTGTTATGTGCATTGCACCCGGAATATTTGAGACCCCGATGATGGCGGGTATGCCTCAGGACGTGCAGGCATCATTGGCAGCCAATGTGCCGTTCCCTCCACGGCTGGGACGGCCCTCCGAGTACGCGGCGCTGGCAGCGCACATCATCGAAAACTCCATGCTCAATGGTGAGGTGATTCGTTTGGATGGTGCTTTGAGGATGGCCGCGAAATAGCTCGAGCTAAAGGTCTGTGATCGGGCACAAGCCCCCCAACATGAAACAGAGGATTCAGTTATGAGCCATACCGACCCTATCGTCATTGTCAGTGCTGCCCGAACTCCGTTAGGAGGCTTTCTTGGGAATTTCAAGGAAGTCACCGCTGCGCAGCTGGGTGCGGTTGCAATTCGCGCCGCCGTGGAACGAGCCAGCCTGCAGCCCAGTGACATTGGCGAGGTCATCATGGGATGCGTGCTACAAGCTGGGCAAGGCCAGGCTCCGGCTCGCCAAGCTGCCCTGTTGGCGAATCTTCCGGAGCAAGTGGTGTGCTCAACAGTCAACAAGATGTGCGGCTCTGGCATGAAAGCGCTGATGTTCGGCCACGACCTTCTCCATGCCGGGAGCGCGGAAGTGGTGGTTGCCGGAGGTATGGAAAGCATGTCAAACGCTCCCTACCTGTTGGAGCGAGCTCGCTCAGGCTATCGAATGGGCCACAGTAAAATCATTGATCATATGTTTCTCGATGGGTTGGAAGATGCCTACGAGAAAGGCCGGCTCATGGGCACATACGCCGAAGACTGTGCTCAGAGTTATGGATTCACTCGAGACCAGCAGGATGAGTTTGCGATCAGCTCGTTGACCCGAGCACAGAAGGCAATCACCGAAGGGCGTTTCCAGGACGAGATTGTCCCTGTGCTGGCTTCGTCTGGCCGTGAGACGGTTTCGATTGAAAGCGATGAACAGCCGGGTAAGGCCCGGATCGACAAAATTCCTACGTTGAAACCTGCGTTTCGCGAAGGCGGGACGGTGACTGCGGCGAACTCCAGTTCTATTTCGGATGGCTCGGCTGCCCTCGTGCTGATGCGCTTGTCTGAAGCTGAGCGTAGAGGCCTTACACCGTTGGCCCGGATAGCAGGTCATGCATCCTACGCGCACGCTCCCGGCCTCTTTGCCTCCGCTCCGGTCGGTGCGATTAAACGCTTGCTAGAGCGAACCAACTGGTCAATGCAGGATGTTGATCTCTTTGAGATCAATGAGGCCTTTGCCGTGGTGCCCATGGTTGTTATCCGAGACTTGAACGTCGGACATGAGCAATTAAATGTCCACGGTGGGGCATGCGCTTTGGGGCACCCGATTGGCGCGTCAGGCGCGCGTGTTGTTGTTACGTTGGTAAATGCCTTGAGGCAGAACACGCTAAAGCGTGGCATCGCTTCTGTTTGCATTGGTGGCGGCGAGTCGACCGCGATTGCTATCGAACTCCTCTCATAGAGGAGCGTTGACTGGCTGTAACAAGTCTCCCGCTGCGCCTCGAAAATCTTTTTTTGCGCAAAGGATTTGTCTGTGAACTACCGGCCCCTAAAAGTTGATCATGTCGAAGGGGCTGGCTTGATCTCGCTTAACCGCCCAGACGCGCTGAATGCGATCCACGCAACGCCTGGCCAAAAAGAAGGGATGCGAGCATTTGTGGAGAAACGCGCAGCTAAGTTTTGAGCGTCAGTGTCGCGAGCTTAACGCTGCAGAACCCAGGAGATACCGTGGCAGAGAAAGAACTGTATTGGGAAGACCTCACCCCAGGTAGAACGTGGACAGCCAAGCAATCAGTTCCTATCACAACGGAACAAATTATCGCCTTTGCTGCCGAGTACGATCCTCTCGATATTCATATGGATCCTGACCTTGCCCGTTCGAGTCCGCTTGGGGTGCACTGTGCCAGCGGGGTACAAACCTTCGGTATCTCGCAGCGGTTGATGTGTGATGCCCTACTGCTTCAATCAAATGTCGTGGCGGGTGGGAAGATCGATGGTTTCAGGATGGTTGCTCCAGTAGTGCCAGGAGACATTCTCAAGCTCTCAGCTCAAGTCGTTCGATCACTCATCCACGCGGGAAACCATGAACGAGGGTGGGTTGTGTTTAAAGTCGAGGTCGCTACGACGGGGGGGAAAACCGTCCTTGTTTATGAGGTGACAGTATTGATACTACGCAGGAGCGGTCAGGGCGGGTCTGTACCTGGAAGCGTTGGCCAGCATTGATACTCGTGTGGCCCTCTTTTGGCCAGAAGCGCATGGTAGCGCCAGCCAGGCGTTACTCAAGAGACCCAGGAGATGCTTGATCTCTGCGCCGAGAAGAACACCCGCCTCTCTCGAATGAGATACAAGGAGGCCCTTATCGGGCCTTTTTTGTACTCAAACCAAATTCACTTGGTCAGCCAGGATTCGACGGTGTCGGAGCCATATGTCGCTTTCCACTCTTTCAAGTGTTCGGTGATTCCCGTCCATTGTCTCAACGACAACATCTCTCGCAACACCTTCAATGCCCGGCCAAATGTTCAAGATCTGCCAGAAAGCGTCCATCTATGCGTTCCCCTGCGGCTCACTGACTGGCGACAACGGCAATGACGCAATTATCTCAGCGTGGCAAACCTCGAGTATTTCATCAGCCAGAGAAGAATCATCTGGGCAGGCGCGCGACAACATGACTGCACCGATTGCATGCGCCAGCATGTCGATCATTTTTGCCCGTACCCCATCCTGCGGCGCCTCTTGCCTGGCCTTGTACTTTTCTTCGAGCGCTGCCAGCGTGCTTTCTACCCCGCTGGCAAAGGTGGCCTTCAACTCATCTGATTGACGCGCAGCGTCTCCACAAAGGGCCGCCATGGTGCAACCACTGCCCCTGCCGTCTCGGTGATCCCTCGACACATACAGATCGATGAACTCAGCAACCTCGAGACCTTCGGAACTGGTCAGCGAATGCGAAAGGCTGTTCGCTGCCGCTTCAGCCATCAAATCGGCCTTGGAGCCGAAGTGCTTGTAGAAACCGCCTTGCGTAAATCCGGCTGCTGCCATGAGTTCAGCCACCCCCACGCCATCGTAGCCACGCTCGCGAAACAGCTCTGAAGCCGTCTCAACGATGTGAGCTCTATTGGCGAGTGATTGCGCCTTGGTGATCTTCATTTCCTGCGCCTCTGCATCTCAAAGCAATGCCTCCATCATACTCTGATGTCGATCATAATCAAAAGCATTGACAGCTTTGAGTATGATCGACATCATAAATGTGCCAACGCGAATCTTCCCTGGCACGGCGCACGTCGCCTTTCATTAATCAACGAGTATGGAAACGATATGAACGATAAGACGTTATTTGAGCCGTACACGCTCGGCTCGCTGACACTTTCCAACAGAATCGTGATGGCTCCGCTGACGCGTAACCGTGCGGCAGAAGGCCTCGTCCCGAGCGAGTTCGCTGCAACCTATTACAGCCAGAGAGCCTCTACAGGCCTGTTGATCTCCGAAGCCTCGCAGATCTCGCAGCAGGGACAGGGCTACCAGGACACGCCCGGTATCTACACGCAGGCGCAGATTGATGGCTGGCGTAAGGTCACCGATGCCGTCCACGCAAAAGGCGGACGAATTTTCCTGCAACTGTGGCATGTCGGACGCGTATCGCACGTTGACCTGCAGGAGAACGGTGCCGCTCCGGTAGCACCCTCCGCTCTGCGTCCCGCGACCAAGGTGTTCGTCAACAATAGCTTCGTGGACGTTTCAGAGCCGCGAGCGCTTGATATCAGCGAACTTCCCGGGATCGTTAATGATTTTCGCCAAGCGGCGGCAAACGCCATCGCTGCGGGATTCGATGGCGTAGAGATCCACGGCGCAAACGGCTATTTGCTGGATCAGTTCGTCAAGGACAGTGCCAATATCCGCACCGATGCCTACGGTGGCTCGATTGAAAACCGCGCTCGCCTACTGCTGGAAGTGACGGCGGCGGTAGTAGCCGAGGTCGGTGCCGGACGCACAGGCATCCGTATATCGCCAGTTTCGCCAGCCAATGGTGTCTCCAGCAGCGAACCGCAGGCCCAGTTTGACTACATTGTCGACCAACTCGATGCCTTGGGCATTGTGTACCTCCATGTGGTCGAAGGCGCGACTGGCGGGCCGCGCGATGTTGCGCCCTTCGACTTTGGTTCTTTGCGCCAACGCTTCAAAAACACTTACATCGCCAACAATGGCTACGACGTGAATCTGGCCACCTCTCAACTCAACGATGACAAGGCTGACTTGATCGCCTTTGGGCGTCCCTTCATCGGTAACCCGGACTTGGTGGAGCGCCTTAAAACCGCTGCCTCTTTGTCGGCATTCGATCCTGCGACCCTGTATGGCGGCGGTGCAGAAGGCTACATCGACTACCCAACCCTTGCCGAGTCCAGTACCCGGCGCGGCTAAAAATCACGTCCGTGCACGTCCTCCGGACACCGCGCACGACTCGCCTATCGATATCCGAAACCGAGGATCAATTCATGAGCATCCCTACCACCGTTCTCATTACCGGCGCCTCCACTGGCATCGGCGCCACCTATGCCGAGCGCTTTGCACAGCGCGGGCACGACCTCGTACTGGTTGCCCGCGACAAAGGGCGGCTGGATGCTCTTGCAGCCCGGCTGCGTGAGAAACACAACATCACCATTGATGTTCTCCAGGCTGACCTGACCCAAATCAGCGATTTGACCACGGTCGAGGCTCGCCTGCGCGACGACGCCAGTATTGGCATCCTGGTGAACAATGCAGGCGCCGCACAATCCGGCAGCTTTATCGAACAATCCACCGACAGCGTTGCTCAGTTGGTTACGCTCAACACTACCGCACTGGTACGGCTTGCCAGCGCCATCGCCCCACGGCTGGCACAAGCCGGGGACGGAGCGATTATCAACATAGGCTCGGTCGTTGGCCTGGCACCGGAGTTCGGGATGACGGTCTACGGCGCGACCAAGGCGTTTGTACTGTTTCTCTCTCAAGGTATGAGCCTGGAGCTGACGCCCAAAGGCGTCTACGTGCAAGCCGTCTTGCCAGCAGCCACTCGTACCGAAATCTGGGAGCGAGCGGGCGTCGATATCAATACCCTCAGTGACATCATGGAAGTGGGTGATCTGGTCGATGCGGCGCTGGTCGGTTTTGATCGTCGCGAGCCAGTGACCATTCCACCCTTGCAGGACGCCGCGCGTTGGGATGCGTTGCAGGGTGCACGTCAGGGCTTGCTGTCGCAGATCAGGCAATCCGATGTCGCCGAGCGTTATCAAGCCAAGGCGTAATCATCGTGCAGCAGGCGCTGGTGCGCAGCACTCGATTTAAAAGCGCCTGCAACACCGTCTCACTTGCAGCTTTTCGACCCGCATCACGGGGCCAACATGAATATTCAAGACACAAAACTTCATCCCGGATCGCGCACGCCGTTCGTCAATGCAGCGAACCAATGGATCAAGGTCGAAGGAACAGCGTTCGCTTACCGTGACATCGGCCCCAAGGGTGAGTTGCCGCTCGTTCTGCTTAACCATTGGGGCGCAGTGCTGGACAACTTCGACCCACGGATCATGGACGGGCTCGCAAGCACCAGGCGCATCATCGCCACTGACTATCGGGGAATCGGCGCCTCGGATGGCACCGCCCCTGCAACGGTCAGCGAAATGGCAAACGATGCCATCGCTGTGATTCGTGCGCTGGGGTTTAAAAAGGTCGACCTGCTGGGTTTTTCACTCGGAGGATTCGTGGCCCAGGAAATTGCTCTGAGCGCCCCTGACCTGGTGCGCAGACTGATTCTGACCGGTACGGGGCCTGCTGGCGGTAGTGGCATCGACAAGGTCTGGTCAGTGTCATGGCCATTGATGCTTAAAGGTTTGCTGACGTTGCGCGATCCGAAGACCTACCTATTCTTCACCTCTACGGTCAATGGCCGGCGAGCCGCCAAGGATTTTCTGAATCGCCTGAAGGAGCGCAGGAAAGATCGAGACAAAAATCCAACACCAACCGCTTTTTGGCGGCAGTTGAAAGCCATTCACGCATGGGGCAGACAACCCCCACAAAATCTCGGTCGCATACAGATACCGACGCTGATCGCGAACGGTGACAACGACATCATGGTGCCCACGATGAACTCTACCGACTTGGCAAACCGGATCCCGAATTCACAACTGATCATTTACGAAGACGCAGGGCATGGCGGAATTTTCCAACATCATGCCGACTTCGTGGCCAAAGCAACGGTATTCCTGGATGCCTGAGCGTGTTCTGCCATTCCCCTTTGAAACTATGAGAGTTGAATCAACATGAAGGCATTTCTAATCGACCGTTACGGCAAGAATAATGGCCGTTTCGCCGAGGTGCCCGCACCTGAGGTGGGTGCACATGACGTCCTGGTTCAAGTGCATGCCACAAGCGTCAACGTGCTCGATTCAAAGATCAGTACAGGCGAATTCAAACTGATCTTGCCGTACTCATTCCCGTTGATACTGGGCAATGACCTGGCTGGGGTGGTGGTTGGCGTGGGCTCAGCTGTGCGGCGCTTCAAGCCAGGTGACGAAGTCTACGCGCGCCCTCCTCAAGAGCGCATAGGCACTTTCGCCGAGCTTATTGCGGTGGAAGAAAATGCACTCGCGTTGAAACCCGAAAATATCAGCATGGAAGAAGCTGCCTCCCTCCCCCTGGTCGCTCTGACGGCCTGGCAGGTGTTGGTTGAAACAGCCAGGTTGCAAAAAGGGCAGAAGGTCTTTATTCACGCCGGTTCCGGCGGTGTTGGCACCATCGCCATCCAGCTCGCCAAGCATCTGGGCGCCTTCGTTGCGACAACCACCAGCACAAACAATGTTGAATGGGTTAAAGCGCTGGGAGCGGACGTCGTCATCGACTACAAGAAGCAAAACTTCGAAAGCGTTTTGCAGGACTACGATGTCGTATTGAACAGCTTGGGCGCGGATGAACTGGAAAAGTCGCTCAGCATTTTGAAGCCTGGTGGCCAGCTCATTTCCATCTCGGGGCCGCCGACGCCGCAATTCGCTGAAGAGCAAAAGCTGTTCTGGGGATTGGGTTGGGTGATGCGTTTGTTGAGCAGCGGTATCCGCAGAAAAGCTCGCAAGAAGGATGTCAGCTATGCGTTCGTTTTCATGCGCGCGAGCGGTGCTCAACTGGGTGAAATTACTGCTCTCGTCGAGTCCGGCATTATCAAACCGGTGGTCGACCGATCCTTCCCTTTCGAGTCAACAGCGGATGCTTTGAGCTATGTCGAACAAGGACGATCCAAAGGTAAGGTAATCATTAAGCTCACGGGAAGTTCGCTATCGCCAGGAGTATTGCCGACGGTGCAACCGGGCTGAAAACCGAGCAAAAAAAGGGTATTTCACGGAATCCCGGGGGAACACATATAACGAAATATCTGTAGGGGCTGCCGAAGGGGAACGCGTGCACCACCAAACAACGAGGTCGAGCGTTAGCTCGCCTCGCGGTGCTGTTGCGGTGCACGCCCCCTCGTGAGGCCGAGCGCAGGTTCTGCGCAGTGGGCAACCCGGCATGGATGCCGGGTTAGCCGCGCACGGCCCAGAGTGTGTCAAAACGCCAAAGCCAACCCTTGCTATGATTGCCCCGGATTTCATCGCAAGGGCTGCCCATGAAACGCTTCATTCAAGGTGAACA
>NZ_JBFTOU010000049.1:0-21908 GCF_056398125.1 Pseudomonas sp. 05L36
CCCGAATTTCTTGACGACCATAGAGCATTGGAACCACCTGATCCCATCCCGAACTCAGCAGTGAAACGATGCATCGCCGATGGTAGTGTGGGGTTTCCCCATGTGAGAGTAGGTCATCGTCAAGATTAAATTCCGAAACCCCTATCTGCATATGCAGGTAGGGGTTTTGTTTTTGGCGTAGAAAAAGCACGATCAATCAAGCACAAATTGGCGCAGTTATTTTTATCCCGGGACACTAGAATAGGTTCAACTTTTTCAGAGTCAGAGCGCTTATGCCAGATTCGGTTGACGCCAAAGAGCTGTCAGAATTACCACTAGAAAATCTGGTTGCCTGCCATGAGTGTGACTTGCTCATGCGTAAACCCGAACTCGCCCACGGCGAAAAAGCCCTGTGCCCGCGCTGTGGCTACGAGCTTTATGCCAATCGGTACAACGTCGTACAGCGCAGTCTCGCCTTGGTCATCGCCGCCTTGTTGTTGTTTATTCCGGCGAACTTTTTACCCATCATGCAGCTCAATCTACTCGGGCAGTCTTCGCAAGACACTGTCTGGAGCGGTGTTGTCGCCCTTTTTGACACAGGCATGCAAAGTGTTTCAGTGGTGGTGTTCCTGTGCAGCATAGGAGTTCCGCTACTCAAGCTGCTATGCCAACTGGCCGTATTGTTGAGTATCCGTTTTGATGTCGGACGCAGCTACGGCTTGTTGCTCTATCGCATTTATCACCATATACGCGAATGGGGGATGCTCGAGGTTTACTTCATGGGCGTACTGGTGGCGATCGTAAAACTGGCAGATATGGCAACCATCACCGTAGGCCTCGGCCTGGCGTGCTTCATTGGTTTATTGCTGATCCAAGTCTGGCTGGAGGTCGTAATGTCGCCTCACCAGATCTGGCAAGCGTTATCAGGAGAGGATGCCCATGCGGGCGATTGATGCAGGCATTCTGATTTGCAAGGAATGTCATGAATTGAACAGGCAGGAAGCTGATACCGATGAGCAAGTCTGTACACGCTGCGGAGCGCTGGTGCATGCCCGCAGCCCGAATAGCCTGGTGCGCACCTGGGCATTGCTGATTACCGCCGCCATTCTTTACATACCGGCCAATTTGTTGCCAATCATGACCGTGAACTCTTTGGGCAAAGGTGCGCCCAGCACAATCATGGCGGGTGTCATCGAGTTGGTGCACTACGGCATGTTTCCCATTGCGGCCGTGGTGTTTATCGCCAGTATCCTGGTGCCCACCTTCAAGCTGGTGGGCATTGGTTTATTGCTGTTTTCCGTGCAGCGTCGTCAGCCCCTTTCAGCTCGCCAGCGTATCTGGATGTACCGTTTCATTGAATTCATCGGCCGCTGGTCGATGCTCGATATCTTTGTGATCGCCATTCTCGTGGCGGTCGTGAATTTTGGGCGGCTTGCCAGCATCGAAGCCAATCCTGGCGCCATCGCCTTCGCCACTGTGGTGATTCTGACGATGCTTGCCGCAGTAACTTTCGATCCCCGACTGATTTGGGATAACACGGAGTCGGACGACGACCATGACTGATTTGCCTGTAGCGAAAACCCGACCGGCCTCGAACTGGTCTGCCATTTGGGTGCTGCCCCTGATCGCCTTGATCATTGGCGGCTGGCTCGGCTGGCGTGCCTATAACGAGACCGGCATCGAGATTCAGGTGCGTTTTGAGAGTGGCGAAGGCATTCAGGCCAACAAGACCGAAGTGGTCTATAAAGGCATGTCAGTCGGCAAGGTCAAAAGCCTCAAGCTCGATGATGAGGGCAGTTCCAAGGGGGTTATTGCCAGCATCGAGATGAACAAGGACGTAGAGCCATACCTGCGCACCAGCACACGTTTCTGGCTGGTCAAGCCGAGCGTGACGCTGGCCGGTATCACGGGCCTGGAGACGCTGGTTTCGGGCAACTACGTTGCGATCAGCCCGGGCGAGGGGGAGCCGGTTCGCAAGTTCAAGGCCTTGGCTCAAGAGCCACCGCTCTCCGATGCCCAGCCGGGTCTGCACCTGACCATCAAGGCTGATCGGCTGGGCTCGCTGAACCGGGGCAGTCCGGTGTTCTACAAACAGATCAAGGTGGGTCAGATCAAGAGCTACGTGCTCTCCGAGGACCAGAGCACGGTTGAACTCAAGGTATTCATCGAACCGACCTACGCCAAACTGGTGCGCAAACACACACGTTTCTGGAACGCCAGCGGCATCAGCATCGACGCCAATCTGTCAGGCGTGAAAGTGCGCAGCGAGTCATTGGCCAGCATCGTCGCCGGTGGTATTGCGTTCGCTACGCCTGAAAATCGCAAGGACAGCCCGCCTACCGACCCCAGCCTGCCATTCAGGCTCTACGAAGACTTCGATGCAGCGGCGGCCGGCATCCGGGTCAAGGTCAAGCTCAGCGACTTCGAAGGCTTGCAGGCCGGTCGTACGCCGGTGATGTACAAAGGCATACAGGTCGGCAGTCTCAAGGCGCTGAAGGTCGATCCCGATCTGTCCGGGGCCACCGCCGAATTGACGATGGACCCGTTGGCCGAAGATTACCTGGTGGACGGTACGCAATTCTGGGTGGTCAAACCGTCTATTTCCCTGGCGGGGATTACCGGCCTGGAAGCGCTGGTCAAAGGTAACTACATCGCTGTGCGTCCTGGCGACAAGGGTGCCGCACCGCAACGCGAATTCGTGGCGCGTCCCAAGGCGCCACCACTGGACCTGCGTGCACCGGGCCTGCACCTGGTGTTGTTCACCGAAAACCTTGGTTCGCTGGAAGTCGGCAGCCCGGTTCTCTATAAACAGGTCAAGGTCGGTTCGGTACAGAGCTATCAGTTCTCGCGAACCAAAAAGCAGTTGATCATCGGCGTGCACATCGAGAAGGAATACGAGGATCTGGTCAACGCCTCGACACGCTTCTGGAATGCCAGCGGCATCACGCTCACGGGCGGACTGACCGGTGGGATTCAAGTCAAAAGTGAGTCGCTGCAAAGCTTGATGGCCGGCGGTATTGCGTTTGAAACCCCGGAAGCCAAGGCGCCGCTGCGCAAGCGCATTCCACGTTTCCGCTTGTTTGCCAGCCGTGACGACGCCACGCAAAAGGGCGAGGTGATCAGCATCAAGGTAGACCGCGCCGATGGTTTGCGTACGGGCACGCCGATTCGCTTCAAGGGCCTGGATGTCGGCAAGATCGAGGACGTTGACCTGAGTGACGACCTGCAATCGGTGCTGCTGACCGCCCGGATTACCGAAGTGCCGGAACGCATCGCCCGGGTCGGCAGTCAGTTCTGGGTGGTCAAGCCCGAGCTGGGCCTGATCAAGACGTCCAATCTCGAAACCCTGGTGACCGGGCAATACATAGAGGTGCAACCGGCAGCGAAAAATCTGGGACCGCAGAAGAACTTTGTCGCTTTGGTCGCTGCGCCGGAAGCCGCCAGGCAGGAAGCGGGATTGAGTCTGGTGCTGAGCGCCGCCCGTCGCGGTTCATTGAAGGCCGGCGTGCCGGTGACGTATCGCGAAATCACAGTGGGCAAGGTGACGGGTTATGAACTGGGCCAGACCGCTGATCGTGTCCTGATCCATATCCTGATCGAGCCGAAGTACGCGCCACTGGTACGCAGCGGCACGCGGTTCTGGAACACCAGCGGTTTCGACTTCGATGTCGGCCTGTTCAAAGGCGCAACGGTGCGCACTGAATCCCTGGAGACGATGATTCAGGGCGGTGTCGCCTTTGCCACACCGGACGGTGAGCGCATGGGCGGCCCGGCGCAACCGGAGCAGACGTTCGCGCTGTTCGACAAGTTTGAAGAGGAATGGCTGGGTTGGGCGCCGAAGATATCGCTCGGCAAGTAACCTGTTGGCGGCAGTGCTGTCCCCATCGCGAGCAGGCTCGCTCCCACACTGGATTGTGTTCAACACCGATCTAATGTGGGAGCGAGCCTGCTCGCGATGGGGTTCAAGACTACTGAATAGTTTGAATGCCCACAAAAAAGGCCGCGATCCATTGGACCGCGGCCTTTTTATCGCCTTCGATTCAAGCCTCAGACCGCATCCAGCTCCGGTTCATCCGCTTGTTCAATTACCGTCGCTTTCACCTGGTCGTGACGACGGATGTACTTCCAGTCCGCCTCGTCGATGTAGATGCCGGCCGGGCCGCTGCCGCCTTCCAGGTCGATGGCGACACTGGCGCAGACCTGTGGCTTCACGCTCGCCAGAATCGGCACGAAGCCCAGTTGCAGGCTGGTTTCCAGCAACGCGGCCTGGTTCTTCTCATCGATGTCCGCTGCCTCGTCGAGGTAGTACGGCAGGCGCACGCGACCGGCCTGGTCACGGTCCATCAAGTGCAGCAACAAGTACATGTTGGTCAGCGCCTTGATGGTCATGGTGGTGCCGTTGGAGGCGGCGCCGTCGATGTCGGTGTGGATCACCGGTTGACCGTTGACCTTGGTGATCTCGAACGCCAGTTCGAACAAGTCCTTGAGGCCGAGCTGGTTGTGGTTCGCCGCCACCAGCCGCGCCAGGTATTCCTTGGCCTCTTCGTTCTTGTTGTCCTGTTCCGCACTCTGGCTCAGATCGAACACCGACAGGGTTTCGCCTTCCTCGTACTGGCCGGCGCTGTGGATGATCTGGTCGATGTGCTTGAGCGCTTCCTTGTTCGGCGCGAGCACGATACGGAAGCTTTGCAGGTTGGAGACCTGGCGTTTGTTGATCTCGCGGTTGAACAGTGCCAGCTGGTGTTCGAGGCTGTCGTAGTCGCTGCGGATGTTGCGCAGGGTCCGGGCGATGTCCGTCACGGCGGCACGACGAGCCTTGCCCAGGGTCAGGGCTTCATCGGTACGGTGCGCATAGGCGTTGATCAACAGTTGCAGGCGACGCTCCATATCGTCTTCGCTGTCAAACTTGGCCACACCCTTGAGGCGCACCTGAGCGTACAGCGCTTCGATCTGGCCGTCAGCCCGCAGCAGACCTTGCCAGCTGTCCTGATAGTCATTGAGCAGCGGCAGCAGGTTGTCCATGGAGTCGTCGATCGGGTCCATGAACGGTGTGCCGAACGGCAGGTCCGCTGGCAGCAACTGACGGCGGCGCAGAGCGTCGTCGAGGGTGCGTTGCTTGGCTTCCATGTCACCGATCTGCCGACCGACCAGTTGCAGCTTGGCCGACAGTTGCTGGACACGCTCGGTGAAGGCATCGCTGGAGCGCTTCAATTCGTCTTGCGCGGCTTCCATCTGCGCCAGTTGCTCAAGCTTGTCGCCTTCTTCGGCGCTCAGGGTTTGCGCGCGACGGAAATCTTCCAGGGCCTTCTGTGCATCCAGCACTTGCTGGTACAGCGCTTCGGTCTGGGTCTTGCTCGCGGCGCGGTCGGCGGCCACGGCTTGCTGGGTTTTCAGTTGCTTGAGTTCTTTTTCCAGGCGCTCTTTCTGATCGCGCAATGCCGCGCGGTCAGCCAGGGCCTGCAATGCCGGAGGTTCGATGTGCGAGATGTCGATGGACAGCCCCGGCACTTCGAAGCGTTCACCTTTGAAACCGTCGAGGATCAGCTCCACGGATTTGACCCACTCGCCGTCGTCGTCGAGGGTGATGCCGTGTTCACCCAGCGGCAGGCTGAACAGTGCGCTGTTGAACAGGCGCATCAGGCGTTCGACGTCTTGCTGTGAGAATTCTTCGCGCAGACGGGCGTAACTGTTGTTATCGGCGTGATCGAGTTGCTGCCTGACCGACTTCAGGCGTTTTTCCAGGTCGCGCAGGCGCTCGTCAAGGTCTTCGGCGCTGAACTGGCGGGATTGCGCCAATGCGCCGGCCAGTTCGTCGTGGGCGTCCTTGGCGGCCAGCAGTTGCTGTTCCAGCACCTTGACGTCATCGATCAGGGCAAAGCGATGCTTGAGCACCGACAGTTCGCCGAGCCAGCGCTGGATGCCGGTGATTTCCCGCTCCAGGCGCATCAGTTCCTGAGTGCCGCCGCGCTGGTCGTTTTGCAGGGCGTCCTGCTCATTGCGGTAGTGCTCGGCCTGAATGCTCAGCTCTTCCTTGCGCGCACTGGCGTAATCCGACCAGGTGCCGAGCAGGGAGTCGAGCAACGGCGAGATCCGGTGCAGTTTGCCGCGCAGGATGTCGCGTTGCTTCACGCCGTTGGCCAGGGCTTCGACCAGCGGGCCGGCGGCGACCAGCGAGTTGTAGTCCTGCTCCATGCGTCGTACATCGCGGAACGCTTCTTCGCACGCGGCAATGTAATCGACGCTACCGGAGCGCAGGCTGTGTTCGAAGGCATCGAGGAACAGCTGCTTGAGCTTGGCCGCGGTGATTTCGCGCATGTGCAACAGGTTGATGAACAGGGCGCGGAAGGTCTTCAGGCTCTGCTCGCTGGTGGAGCGCAGCGGAATCAGCGTCAGGTCCAGCGGGATCGATGTGTGGCCACCGACCAGCAAACGGCGCAGTTCGTCCGGCTTGAGTTCGTAGGCTTTCAGGCCTTCGCGTTCAAGGTTGGTGAAGAGTTCTTTCTGACGCAGGCAGGTGTCGTTTTTCTGATAGTGGGCCAGGTCCAGTTTGCCGGCGTAGGCAAAGAACTGGTGACCGAAACCGCCGCCCGGGCCGCGACCGACCACACCGATCACGTGGGGACCGTGGGGCAGGTTCACTTCGACCAGGATGTAGCTGGTGTCGGAGGCGAAGTAGAAGCGCCGGGACTGCTCCAGGCTGTACTTGCCGAAGCTCATGTCCGACATGCGCGCCAGGATCGGGAACTGCAAGGCGTTGATCGAGGCGGATTTACCGAGGTTGTTCGCGCCGTAGACCGACAGCGGTTCTTCCAGCGGGAACAGGCCGAGGCTATAGCCGGCGGTGTTCAAAAGGGCAAAGCGGCGGATGCCGTAACGTTCCTTGCTCATGCGTCGAGCTCCTGTTCTTCGGCAATGGCACGGGCTAAGGCGTCTTCTTCGCTTTCACCTTCACTCTCTATCTCAAAGGCGCTGAGATCCAGCGGGTCATCGGTCTGCAGCAGTTTTTCGTCGCTGTCTTCGTCGATCAGCACCGGCACCGGCAACGGCAGGACGCTGTGCAGACTGGCGGCCAGATCGCGGTCCTGTTGCACCGACAGGCACACATCGAGGAAGCGGTGCATCGGCGGCAGGAAGCGGTAGACACCGTTTTCTTCACTGGCGAAACCGAGTTGGGTCATGCGTCGCATGATCTTTTCTTCCAGCTCGTCCTGGGTCTGCACTTCGGCCTGAATGAACAGGTCGCGGTACTTTTCCAGCAACGACGGCAGCTCATCGCGACCGAGGCTGCCGCCGTCGAGCACGGCGATCGGGTCGCGACCCTGATCGGCCAGGTGCTCGACGAGGATGAAAGTGAACAGCGCCAGACGCTGGGCAGTCTTGTTCACCGCCGCCGCCGCGAGGTCCGGCACGAAGTAGTAGAAGCCGCGGGTGTCGCAGATCAGTTCAAAACCCAGGGCCTTGAACAGCGTGCGGTACTGGTCCTGGAAGTTCGACAACTGTGCGTACAGCTCCGGATCGCGGCGGCTGACGTGATAACCCTTGAACAGCTCGCGAAAGATCGGCGCCAGCTGGGACAGTTCGGAAAGATCAAGTTGCATGCGAAGTACTTCCATAGAGGGTGCTCGCAGAATTCTCGGTGGCATCGCTGACCGAGAGCAGGGCGAAGGAGCGCAGGCTGACCTGATGCTCGTGGGTATGGTATTCGCGACGCTCCAGACGCTCGCGCGTGAAGCGTTTTTCCCGCGACAGGCGCGAGAACCAGTACAGCAATTCGTCGGTGGCGCCGTCAGGTTCCTGCTCCAGCAGCCAGGTCATCAGGTCCGGCATCGGCAAGGCGTCTTCGCAGCGTTCGAGCATTTCCCGAACGGTGCGTGGTGCCCGTGGCGCTTCGCCTTTCTGGGTCTTGTGAGCCTTGGGGAAACGTGCCGGTTTCGGTTCGAAGCGGGCCAACGCATAAACGTAGGCTTCGACCTGACTGGCACTGCCAAGGAAGGTGCTTTGCGGGCGAGTGAACATCGGCATGGCCGCTTGTGGCACGGCGTCGATGCCTTTGCGGCGGATCATCGACAGGGCCAGTGCCGCGCCACGGGTCACGGCGTTGTGTCGGCGCGCTTCTTCACGCAACGGCAGCAGCAGTTCGCGGGCATGACGCAGGGTCAGTTGGGCGCTGGTCTGCATTTCGAGGATGCGTGCGTGGGTGCGTAGCAGCATGTCGTCGTCGACCAGGTGGCCGAGGCGCTGCTGTTCGCTGAGCATCTTCAGCAGGACGGTTTCGACCTTGCGCACGCCTTGTTCGAAGGCGCCATCGGCGTTCACCAGATCAATCATCGGCTCGACGTATTCGTCCCAGGTCGCCAGCACTTCAGCGTAACGCTGGCGCAACGGTATTTGCCGATCGCTGGTTTTCGCCCGTTCGGCGACGGCCACCAGTGCCTGTTCGTCGTTATCGAGTTTTTTCAGTACGTCGCGAACCCGCATGTCGAGCAGGCGCAACTGGCGGGCCAGGTCATTGCCGTCGCGGATATCGAACGCGTCCTGGATATAACCGGCCAGACGCTCGAGGTGGCGCAGGTAGGCTTCGATTTCCAGGCACAGGCCCAGGCGGTGTTCACGGCGCAGATAGGCGAGGAAGTCGTGAATCTGCGCATTGAGCTCGAAACGGTTCGGGCTTTTGGCCACGGGAACCAGGATGTCGAGGCGAATCCACACGTCGAGCAGGCTGGTGATGTCCTGCGGCGTACTGTCGAGTTGCTGGGCGGCCAACTGTGAACGCAATTCGTTGAGGCTCAGGGTGCCTTGGTCGAAGTGCTCGCACAGTGGCTCCAGAAGTGCCCAGTGTTCAGCGAGGGCGCGCAAGACGCGCTTGGGTTCGATCATCGGAATGGCCGGCTGGTTGGCGATTAAAAGCGGCGATTGTACTGCATCAGGGGCAATGCGATTCAATCTCGGGACGGGCTGTCGCATTCTTTCGATAAAGAGCATCGGTCGAGGCTATCGATCAACAGCAAGCGATCTTGAGCGAACGGCGGTAGAATCAGCGCACTTTAGTTATCCACAAGTGGCCGACCTTTGCTTATCGAGTCCCGTCGTCGCGCTTATCTGGCCGCCATGCAGGTGGTCAACTGGCTGCCGCGCACCGAATTGCCCTTTGCCGCACCGTCGCGGCCCGAGCTGCTGGAGACCCCCGAGCCGGTTGTGGTCGCGCCTGTCGTGCCCGCTGTTGTGGCCCAGACGCCCGTGGCGCCTGTGGCCAAGCCGGTCGAGCGGGCGAAGATCGAGGTGCCGCGCCCATCGCTGGCAAGCACGCGCACCGGGGCCAAACCGGTGGAAGAGGCTGAAGAGGCGCCGGTCGTGGTCAAGGCCCCGATCGTGCCGCCCCCGCGTTTCGCCCTGCAATTGTTGCGGGCCGGGCGTTGCCTGCTGCTGGTGGAGTTACCCACAGGCGAATCCTTCCAGAGCCGTGATCCTGCTTACCTGCTGCTCAAAGACATGTTGCGCGCCGCCGGTCTGCCGGACAGCCCGCAGATCGTCGGTGAGCCGGTGCGTTGGCCGCTGTTGGTGCGAGGCACGATGGATCAGGGCCCGGAAGCGGCCCGAGACTTCGTGCAAGGTTTCCTCTCGGTGCGCATGGAAGAAACGCCCTGCGCCTGCTTGTGGCTGATCGGCCTGCCTGCGGTGCGATTTGCCGGCGAAGCGGATGCCGAGGCGTTCAATCGCGAGTTGCAGATCGAAGGCCTGGGCTCGGCCTGGGCGGTGCCGGGCCTGGAATTATTAATGGAAAAGCCACAGCGTAAGGCTGATGTCTGGCAAGCCATGCGTCGGCTGATGGCGCGCTGGAAAGAATCGAATGAGTGACGCTGTATCGTTTCGCCCGATGAACGAGGCGGACCTGGAAACTGTACTGAAAATCGAATACGCGGCCTACAGCCATCCCTGGACTCGCGGGATTTTCCTCGATGGCCTGGGCAAGTATCAGATCTGGCTGATGTTCGAAGGTCAGCAACAGGTGGGCCACGGTGTGGTGCAGATCATTCTCGACGAGGCGCACCTGCTGAACATTACGGTCAAGCCGGAAAACCAGGGCCGTGGCCTGGGGCTGACATTGCTTGAGCATTTGATGTCGATTGCCTACAAGGCCGACGCCCGGGAGTGTTTCCTGGAAGTGCGCGACAGCAATACCGCGGCGTTCAAGCTGTACGAGCGTTATGGTTTCAACGAGATCGGCCGGCGCCGGGATTACTACCCGGCGGTGGGTGGGCGCGAAGATGCTGTGGTCATGGCCTGCACTTTGGTGGATTGAGTCCGTAGAGCTCAACGTTTTTTGTCGAGAGGATCGCGCCTCGCCAATTCCGCCTCATCCAGACCATTGCCACCGCCAATATCGTCCTCATCGACGATGCTCAGGTCCCAATCCGCGCGGCTATCATTGCCCGCCTCATGGGCATCCCGGGCGCCGTCTTCACGGATCAGGGTTTCCGGGCTCAGGTCATCGTCGGTAGGTTGATGGTCGCCGGTCGAGGCGCCGGCCACGCCTGCTTCACGTACGCGCCGACGAGGCATCAGTTGCTCGTGCTCCTCATCCGGCAGTTCGTCACCGATTCTGGCGCTGGGCACTTCTTCATCGAAATCCAGTTCATGCACCGAGCCTATGCGGTCTTCGTCGTCATCGATGGGCTCCGGTTGCACCGCATCGTACGGACGTCGTGAATCATTCATGGTAATTCCTCATACTGTAGGCCTTACTACGGTTGACCCACGTGGCTACCGAGAATTCCACCGGCATGGAGCCCCGTGTTCCGGATCAGGAGAGCATCTGCATTTCGCGCGTGACCCCGACGGACGGTTGTCAGTCAAAGCTGCGCATCATTCTTGAGGCTTCAAAGCATGAACGAATTACAAGATCTGATTGATAACAACGAGCGTTGGGCCGCTGCGATCAAGGAGGAAGATCCTGACTTCTTCGCCAAGCTGGCTCGCCAACAGACCCCTGAGTTTCTGTGGATCGGTTGTTCCGATGCCCGGGTGCCGGCCAACGAGATCGTCGGCATGCTGCCGGGCGATCTGTTCGTACACCGTAATGTGGCCAACGTGGTGCTGCACACCGACCTCAACTGCCTGTCGGTGATTCAGTACGCGGTCGATGTGCTCAAGGTCAAACACATCCTCGTCACCGGTCATTATGGCTGCGGTGGTGTGCGCGCCTCGATGCAGGATCGTCAGTTCGGCCTGATCGACGGCTGGCTGCGCTCGATTCGCGACCTGTATTACGAAAAGCGCGAAGAACTGGCCAAGCTGGCCACCGAAGAAGAACGGGTCGACCGTCTTTGCGAGCTCAACGTGATCCAGCAGGTGGCCAACGTCGGTCACACCAGCATTGTGCAAAACGCCTGGCATCGCGGACAGAGCCTGTCGATCCACGGCTGCATTTATGGCATCAAGGATGGCCGCTGGAAGAGCCTGAATGCGACCATTAGCGGTTTCGAGCAACTGCCACCGCAGTACCGCCTGCGTCCGTTCGAGCCCCTGTAAAGCCCTTCAGCACGGACTTTGCCGACGCCACTGTTGCAAAAACAGCTGGCCGTCGGCGTTCGGCGCTTCATCGTAGCCGGCGATCCAGCCCCGGCAGTTGTATGAACCGCAGCGGCAGGCGAACTGGCGCAGCAGCTTGTCTTCCGTCGCAACGTAATCCATCGACAGCCAGTCGCCTTTCTGAATGTCCTTCAGCGCCCATAACCACAGCTCACTCATGTCCAGAAACACGTTCGGGTCGCAAGAGTGGCACAGCAGCCCGCAGAAGCGCGGGTCATAGACGTGAACATCGGGCGCCAGCTGGCGGGTATGTCGGCTGCGATAGGGCAGCAAATGCCCCGATACCCGGCAGATTCGACTGATGCGGGGAAACTCGCGCAGCGCTGCTATGGCCATCGGCGTGCCTTTGTCGTTCGAGAGAATCTCGAAATCGGCCAGGGATGGAAATCCGAGGTGAAGGGGCAACTCCGCAAAAGGGTAAACACCCTGTGGCGGCGGTGCGAGAGACTTGCGCAGTGCATTGGCTTTCATAACGATCCTTGTCGGCTGGGTGCTGCGACTTCCATTGGCTGACGATCCTGTCAGCGCCGCAGCACATGGGGTACGGCCCAAGCCTCTCGCAGATATTGCGGGCGGTCTACTGTCATAACTGACAGATGGACTGCCGATAGTCGGTTTACAACGGTGGAGCGGGCAGGGCAGTGGCTGGCGCTGGCGCCTTGAGCTGTTTGAGCTGCAGCTGGACCGGTGCAGTCGAGCATTTGGCCGCCGCCTGTCCGGGCGTCAGGTTGCGAATCGAGGTGTAGAACAGCGTGCAGGTTTTTTCCTTCTCGGCCACTTGCCAGGTTTGCGTGCAGGTTTTCAGCTCGACATCGGCATTACTGTCCGGTTGGCGGCCCATGACGGCCTGCCAGCACGCGGCACTCAAATCCTGGCCCATGACTTTCAGGCCCGCTGCATCGGCCTTGGCCTTGGCATCATTGCCGGAATAGTTCGCCGGATCGGCGGCGTACCAGATGTAGCTCGGATGGTTGGAACCCAGCACCCGCACTTTCACCCCGTCACTCGGGCTGATCGTCGCCAGGCCCAGCACGTTCACGGTCGGCCCGTACTGTTGCTGGATCCAGTTACGCACCGGCGCGCCGAAGGCGACCATTGGCAATGTTTCACCGCTGGCGTGCAGGCTGACGTTCCTGACCATGGTGGTCTGGTAGTCGTTGAAGTAGCTGTAGACGCCCTCCAGATCCTTGCCAGCGTTGGATGGGGCGGCGATAGGGGCGATGTCGACAATGGTCTGGAAGCCTGGCGTCTGCTCGACCGGGATGCCATTGGCGGTGAGCAGCGTGGCCCAGCGATCCGTGGTGGCGGACCTCAGGTAATCCTGGGCCTGGGTCAGCGAATAGTCTGGCGGGAAGTGCAGCAGTTCGACGCTTTTGCGGTTTTCCAGGGCCATGCCCAGCGGCAGGAACAGATACCAGCTGTACGCCCACTTGCCATCGGCATTCAGTTTGCTGGCGCCGTTATAGGCCAGGTCACCGGCATCGAGCAGCGCTGCCAAAGGTTTTTCATAGCCGTTGGGCACGCCGATGATTTCTGCGTGGAGCTGACCATTGTCGGTTTTGACCAGAACCTTCGCGTCGCCGTAGCCATCGCGCTGCACGCTCTGGGTCAGGTAATGCTCGACGGTTTGCTCAAGCGTCCAGTTGCGAAAGCAGATCACGTTGCAATTGTTGGGGTAGGCGAAGAGGCGGGTAACGCGTTCGGTAGTGCCCAGTTTCAAGTTGGCATCGGCGTGGGCGGTGGTGCTCAGAGTGAGGGCTGCGAGGGTGAGTGCCGCGAGTTTGAACATGCTCAGATCCTTTTCAGCGTATAAGACCAGCAGATACTGAAACAGACAGGGCGGAACAAAAAGGGCCGATATCAATATCGGCCCTTTTTATGGTTACGGCATTACCGGCGGCAAATACGCCAGCGTCGTCCCCAGTGCCCATAACAACACTAGCACCAATGGCGTATGTACCAGCAATTGCACGAACGAGAAGCCGATCAAGTCCCGCGCTTTCAACCCCAGCACGCCCAGCAGCGGCAACATGTAGAACGGGTTGATCAGGTTGGGCAGGGCTTCGGCGGCGTTGTAGATCTGCACCGCCCAGCCCAGATGGTAGTTCAGGTCATTGGCCACTTGCATCACGTATGGCGCTTCGATGATCCACTTGCCGCCACCGGACGGGATGAAGAAGCCGAGAATCGCCGAATACACGCCCATCAGCAGCGCGTAGGTGTCGTGGGAGGCAATGCTGACGAAAAAGCTCGAGATGTGATGGGCCAGGGTCTGCGCATCGGCGCCCTTGACCGTGGTCATCAGCGCCGCGATCGAACCGTAGAGCGGGAACTGGATCAGCACGCCGGTAGTGGTCGGCACCGCACGGGCCACGGCGTCCAGAAAGCTGCGCGGGCGCCAGTGCAACAGGGCGCCGAGCATGATGAACAGGAAGTTGTAGGTGTTCAGCCCGGAAATCGCACTGATCGCCGGTTTGGTCGAGAACTCGTGGAACAGCCAGCCACCGGCCAGCAGCACCAGCAGGATCATCAGCAGCGGGCTGTATTCCAGCCATTCGCCGGGGCGGGTGCGTGGTTGCAGCGGTGGCAGGTTGAAACTCGGATCGACACCGCAGGCCTTGGCATCACGTGCCGAGTTCGGGCCAGGGGCAGTGGCGTAGGCAATGATCAGCGAGATGACGATCAAGGCCAGCAACATCACGCCGGACTGCCAGAGAAAGATCGTCTGGGTGAAGGGAATCACCCCGGTGATCGATAGAATCGACGGCGGCAGGCTCGCCGGGTTGGCCTGCAATTGTGCTGCGGACGACGACAGGCCCAGGGCCCATACCGCGCCAAGCCCCAGATAGGCGGCGGCACCGGCGGCGCGATAGTCCATTTTCAGATCGGTACGACGGGCGAGGGCGCGCACCAACAAACCACCGAACACCAGGGACAAGCCCCAGTTCAGCAGCGACGCGACCATCGAGATCAGCGCGACCCAGGCCACGGCGGAGCGGCCGTTTTTCGGGATCTTCGCCAGACGGTCGATCAGTTTCACCGCTGGCGGCGAACTGGCGACCACATAACCGCCGATCACCACGAAGGCCATCTGCATGGTGAAGGGGATCAGGCTCCAGAAGCCATCACCAAAGGCCATGGCGGCGTCGGTGGGTTTGGCTCCCATCGCCATGGTGGCCAAGGCCACGATAATCACCGCCAGGGCAGCAAACACCCAGGAGTCAGGAAACCAGCGTTCGGCAAAACTTGAGCAGCGCAGGGCAAAGCGGGCGGAGCGGCTATCTTCGATATCAGCGGCCACGGGGGTTACCTCGGATTTTTATGTTTGTTGTGGTCTTCGGGGCAGTAACCGCCCGTCTGGACAGACGTCAACATTAATTCAAGCCGAGGATTTTTGCGGGGCTGTTTCGTGGCTATGGGACTTTGGTCTAACGGGTTGTCCGCCGGTGCATTTGCGTAGACCATGGGCGCCTTGGTTTTTGCCTGTGCCAGAGTTCTTTACATGACTGCCAACACCGATTCGCGCGCGGCGCCGTTCAGCCGCTCGGACTACAAGACCCTGGGGCTTGCCGCCCTCGGCGGGGCGCTGGAAATATACGACTTCATCATCTTCGTGTTTTTCGCCCTGACCCTCAGTCAGCTGTTCTTCCCGCCGGAAATGCCCGAGTGGCTGCGCCTGCTGCAAAGCTTCGGGATCTTCGTCACCGGTTACCTGGCGCGACCGCTGGGCGGCATCCTGATGGCGCACTTCGCCGACCGTCTGGGGCGCAAGAAAGTCTTCAGCCTGAGCATCCTGATGATGGCGTTGCCCTGCCTGCTGATCGGAATCATGCCGACCTACGCGCAAATCGGTTATTTCGCTCCGTTGCTGCTGTTGGGCCTGCGCATCCTCCAGGGCGCGGCGGTGGGGGGCGAAGTGCCGAGTGCCTGGGTATTCGTCGCCGAGCACGCGCCCATCGCCCATCGCGGCTATGCCCTGGGTTTCCTGCAGGCGGGGCTGACCTTCGGCTATCTTATCGGCGCATTGACCGCGACCTTTCTGGCGCAGGCATTCACCCCGGAGGAAATCCTCGATTACGCCTGGCGTTACCCGTTCCTGCTCGGCGGCGTGTTTGGGGTGATTGGCGTCTGGCTGCGTCGCTGGCTCAACGAAACCCCGGTGTTCATGGCCATGCAGGCGCAGCGCGAAGCGGCCGGCGAACTGCCGCTGCGCACGGTCTTGCGCGAGCATCGCCTGGCCATTTTGCCGGCGATGATTCTCACCTGTGTGCTGACCTCGGCGGTGGTGGTGTTCGTGGTCATCACCCCGACCATGATGCAGAAAACCTTTGGCATGACCACCAGCCATACCTTCGCCTTGAGCGCACTGGGCATCGTGTTCTTGAACATCGGCTGCGTGCTCGCCGGGCTGCTGGTCGACCGCATCGGCGCCTGGCGCACGGTGATGCTCTATAGCCTGCTGCTGCCGCTGGGCATCGGCGTGCTGTATGGCTGCCTGATCATGGGCGGCGACTGGCTCGGCCTGGCCTACGCCGTGGCAGGGCTGTCCTGCGGGGTGGTCGGCGCGGTGCCATCGGTGATGGTCAGCCTGTTCCCGGCGCGGATTCGCGTCTCGGGAATCTCGTTCACCTACAACATTGCCTACGCCGCATGGGCAAGTGTCACACCGCTGTTGTTGATCGGTCTGATGCCATGGAGTCCATGGATCTGCGTGATGTTCAGTGCGGTGATGGGCGCGGTGGGCGTGGGCAGTGCGGCTTATTTCGGTGCACGGATGCCGAGAATCGCAGGCTGTTCCACTGCTGGCGCGCATTGATTGTGCGCGTCATAACTATTTTTACAGGACAAGCCTGAAACACGCTTAAGTAAATGTTTCCAAGGCCGATGGTTAGGTTGCGTATCGCTTTCTACCCCCGTCCATCGGTGCTTTCCCATGTTCAATAAACGCTTGAAGCAGGAGCTGTCGGCTCTTCGTGAAGAACTCTCCAGCCTCCAGCAAGTGAAGGAAAGTCTGGAAAGCGAGATGCTGGTACTGACTCTCGACAGCGATGGACGGGTTCAGTCGGTCAATCAGAACTTCCTTGGCGAGATGCACTACAAGAGCGGTGACCTGATCGGCCGACACATCGACGACTTCGTCCCGGATCACGTGAAGTTCGACGAATTCCAGCAGCGTTTCAAAAACGCGCTGACCCGTGGCGAGCACTTCGCCGGCGCAGTGCGCCTGTTGCGCGGTACGGGCCAGGAAGCCTGGTTGCGTTCGATCCTGCAACCGGTGCGCTCGGCCGATGGGCGGATCAAGTATTTTTCGATCTTCTCCAGCGACCTGACCCGCACCATCGAGGCCTCCCGCGAGCACGAGAACCTGATCGGCGCACTGGTGCGCTCCACGGCGGTGATCGAATTCGACCTCAACGGCAACGTGCTGACTGCCAACGACCGCTTCCTCAGTGGCATGGGTTACAGCCTGGCGCAGATCAAAGGCAAACATCACCGCACCTTCTGTCTGCCGGAGGAGTACAACAGTGCCGAGTACCAGAACTTCTGGCGTCGCCTGAACGCGGGCGAGTACGTGACCGACCGTTTCAAGCGTGTCGACAGCCACGGTCGTACGGTCTGGCTGGAGGCGTCCTACAACCCAGTGGCCGATGCCAACAACAGGCTCTACAAGGTGGTGAAGTTCGCCACGGTGATTACCGATCAGGTCAATCAGGAACAAGCCGTCGCCGAGGCCGCCAACATCGCCTACAGCACCTCGCAGCAAACCGACCAAAGCGCCCAGCGCGGTAACGCCGTGGTGACCCAGGCCGTGGACGTGATGCGCGACCTGGCCAGGCATATGCAAACCGCTGGCGATGGCATCGAAGCCCTGAACGAGCAGTCGCTGGTGATCGGTACCATTGTCAAAACCATCAGCGGCATTGCCGAACAGACCAACCTGCTGGCGCTCAACGCGGCCATCGAAGCGGCGCGTGCAGGCGAGCAGGGTAGGGGCTTTGCCGTGGTGGCGGATGAAGTCCGGCAACTGGCGTCGCGCACCAGCCAGGCCACCGACGAAATCGTCCTCGTGGTACGCCAGAACCAGGACATGGCGCGCAACGCCGTGGCGCTGATGACCGACGGCAAGCTCCAGGCCGAACAGGGCCTGGCCCTGGCGGCGGAAGCGGGTACGGTGATTGTCGAGATCCAGGACGGCGCACAGAAAGTGGTCAATGCGGTGGGGCAGTTTGCCAATCAGTTGTCCAACTAGCGTCTGATTGTCAAGAGATCGCAGCGTGCAGCAACATCCTACAGGATGTACGCCAATCCAATGTAGGAGCTGCCGCAGGCTGCGGTCCTTTGATCTTTTGATTTCTATTCGGGTGGATCAATCTGATACAGCGCCCGGTTTACCGCCAGTTCCCCCAGCATGATGACTTGAGCAATCCCCAACAGCGTATTGCGACTCGTCCCCTCCGTACGATCCGCCAGATCCATGGTCATGACGTTTGCCGAGGCCAGCGACTCGCAGGCATGGGTCAGCAGGGTTTCGGCATGGAGGTCCGTGTTGACGATAAACATGGTGCAAGGCTTGCGTGGGATGGCGCGGATGTCGGCGGCTGAGGGGATACGTTCGGACGGCTTGTGAAGCGTATTTGAATCGAGGGTTTCTGAAGGCGTTTCCGGATCGGCTTCCGGGGGGTTAGGTGTCGGTTTGAACATAGATGAAACTCCATATGGGATTGATGGAGTCATCACCCTCGCTACCAAACGAAAGGTGGTGACCATGCGAAGGTTGGTAGACCGGCCCATATGGCAAACCCGGCGCACCCGAGGGTGCCCTGCGCATGGTCACCATTGATACAAGTGCCGTAGAAAAGCACCTGTAAATGATGACGCTATACGCCATTTGAGAACGGGCTACCAAACCCGATCGCTGTTTTTTCAGCGACCGGCAAACGATAAAACCCAGCCCCAAGGCGTACAAGCCGGCGGATTCTGGCGTACCTGTAGGCAACGACGCAAGGCGTTGTGGCTTTCGCGAAGTAACTTGGTGGGCTTTTAAACACGCAAAAACTTGCACGCCAAAAAGCTCCTGAAAGAGATCGAAAAACCCTCGACTTGTCCCCTTTGAAGTACGTCGAATAAGTCCTACAGACCTGACACACCAACATTCCGGACGCATCCTACACGCCTACCAGAAGCCTCCTATTTCAACCCTTGTCAGCTTCCAGAAAGCTGTCGAGTGCTTGAACGAAGGAGGGTTAACGAAAGCCTCCCCATCCGCTTCGATAGGCCAGGGAGGTCTGATTTTGTCCAGCATATCGCGCACCTTCTTCGACCACAGCCGCCACAAACTGCAGGGTTTCGTCGCCGCCCATGAGCAGCGTCTGTGTTTCCCGTTTCAAGCAAGGTGGTGAACGAAAGTTTCCTGCCGCAGGCATTTTTCGTGCGCAGCTTAATAAACAGGGAGGCGTTTAATGAGTAATGAGAAAGGGAAGGTCAGGCGGCAATGGGCTGTCGGTAGTTTGCTGTTGTTGCTGGCTGGGTGTTCTCCGGGGACGCCAAAATATTTGGGCGGTAATTTGAATGCGGTTAACCATACGTCCGCAGCCATCAATAGTTTTTCGGTAAATGGTTATGGGGGGGGCAATGCCAGTCCTAATGGGTACGGGGGGGGAGTGTGTTGTGTGATGTTGCCCAGCCAATGGTCGCCGGGTTTGAAGTTCAAAGTGGAGTGGGAGACCGACCCGAATCCAAACGCAAAAATAAAACGTAAAACATCGGGTTATGGATTCGATCCAGATGCATACGCCGAGCATAAGGCCAAGTACCAGCAACACACTGCGATTGTGGAACTTCCGTCTTATGAAACAGAGAGTTTGTGTTCGTTAAAGATTCATTTTCTACCCTGCAATCAGATTAGGGCCACCACGGCATGTATGGCTTACGGCCAGCCTGGATACCCAATTAACGATCCTATACATATGAAGGAGCCAGCCGTATGTCCGAAGTAAAGAATCGTGATTCCGTATATGTCCCGGCCCTGTTTCCCAAAGCAGGGCGTTTACCCTGCGACCCTGAAGTGGTAAGGGCTAATTACGAACGGCAAACGGCTGAAGTGGAGTTGTACCGTCAAAAATTAAATGCCCAGCGCGGTTTTCGTGGCGCCTCCACCTGCGCGCGCGCCTTGCACATCAGCCTGTTTTTCGATGGCACCAAAAATAACGAGCCCTACGACACCCACAAGGCCAAACCGCCCCATCCGACCAACATCGCGCGGCTGTTTCACGCCAGCATTCTCCAACCGCAAAACGGTTATTTCCGCTATTACATTCCCGGTGTGGGTACCCCGTTTCCCGAGATTGGTGAATGGGACTTCAGTACCATGGGTATGGCGTTCGCCAACCGGGGCGAGGACCGGATCAATTGGGGATTGCTTCAGATCGCAAACGCGTTGTCCGTTGCACTGACCAATGATGATTTATCGTTGGCCGCGATGCAGACCAAGCTCAAAGCCATGGCCACCACCTGGCCCATGACCGCATTGGGCAAGAGCAGCCGCCGCCAGGCCATGGCTTCGCTACTGGAGCCGTTACGGGCCAAGGTGGCGACGGCGCAACCCACGGTGCTGGCGATCAAGTTGTTTGTTTATGGTTTCTCCCGGGGGGCCGCCGAGGCGCGTACTTTCGTCACCTGGTTGAGCGAGCTGTTCGACACCCCGTCAGGCGCCGAACGCCCGGAGCAAAAGCTGTTGGGCCTGCCGTTAAGCATCGAATTCCTCGGCCTGCTCGACACCGTGGCCTCGGTGGGCAGCGCCCGTGCCGCGCCCTTTGCCGAAGGGCATATGGACTGGGCCGATGGCACGCAGGCACTGCCCGATGTCGGGCGTTTCCCCGAATGGATCAAGGACTGCAGGCACTTCGTCGCTGCCCATGAGCAGCGCTTGTGCTTCCCGCTGGATTCGATCCGTTTTGCCGATGGCCGTTACCCGCCCTATGCCACTGAAGTGGTTTACCCCGGCATGCATTCGGACGCGGGCGGTGGTTACCCGCCGGGGGATCAGGGCAAGGCCCGTGGCGGATCTGGCGAACTACTGTCGCAGATTGTTTTGCATGACCTTTATGCGGCGGCCTTTAGGGCAGGAGCGCCGCTGACTGTGCCCGAAGCCGTAGTCCCGGATGAACTGCGGCAGATTCAGCCCGCTCGGGCTATGGCTCCTCAGACAGATCAAGAATTCACCGTTGATCAAATGCTCATCAATCGCTTTAACGCCTTGCGCACCACCCTGGGCTTGGACGAAGACCCTACCTCAACTCCAACCACCAGCGAACCCCTACGCCTTGGCCACAACCTGGAAGACACCATGGCCGCGCAACTGGCCTGGCTCACTGGCTGGCGAATCGAGCGATTTGCCCGGGGCAGTTATGCCAATCAGCCTTTTTACGGCCAGGCCGTGCAAACCAACGCGACCCTGCAAGCCGAGCAGAAAGCCCAGCGTCAGAAGGTTACAGAGAAGGCCAAAGAGGATCGCGCAGCCGGCCGGGGCCAACCTATCGAAACGCTGAATTTTTCCGATCTTGCCGGCCCACCGCCTTACGAACCGGTGCTGGACCAGCAGCAAATCCGCGAGGCCGCCGTCGAGTTCGAACACGACTATCAGCAGTGGCGCCGCGATCAGACCAGCTTTCAGGGATTGGTATTCGATGGCGTGCTGAGGGACACGGTGTATCTGCTCAGCGAGGATGACGAGCAGCACGAGTACGCGCAGATCAAGGCGGCCGGAGAGTTGCGCGCCAAGGAGCTGTTCATCGAACCCGGGGCCAATCGGATTGAAGTGAGTGACTCCGTGCCGATCGCTGCGGTAGTCGCCTTGTTCGACGATCAGGTACACGACTCTCGCGCCTGGTTCCTGCACGATTTCATGGAGTCGCGGGAGATGTTTGGTGATTACTTCCGTTATCGCGCGGTGTATTTCGGCGATGAATCCAACAAGCGCCTGACGCYGGTGGTGGTGGCGGGACGCGTGGTGGGCATTGCTCTGGTGTTGGGCGGGGCGTACAGCATTCGTCGTTACGGCGGCAAAGCCTTTGCCGGGACGATGGTCGCGGCATCAGTGGGTTATCAGGTGATCAACGCCGCCACGGGCGAGGTGGAACCCTTCCTGCCGGGCGCGGAGCAGATCCTGAAATCGACTTTGGCCATCGGCCAGGTCGTGGCGCAGCAAAAGCAGGCCATTGTCAAAGCCGAGGAGGCACTGCGCATGGAGAAGATGCTCGACTATCTGACCCGCAGTGGCGGGTTGGTCGAGCGGGTGAAGGAGGTGGTGTCTTGATGCCCCTGGTGCGTAGGGGCGATCC
>NZ_JBFTOU010000050.1:0-21355 GCF_056398125.1 Pseudomonas sp. 05L36
AATCGTTGGTTACATCTTTGATTTCTCGCGGAGTAACTTGTGATGCTGATAATCTGTTGACTAGCAGTCTGACTCCACAAGCACCCACACGAATTGCTTGATTCAGTTGTTAAAGAGCGGCTGGTTAAGATCTTTCGTCTCAACCGAGGTGCGCATCTTACAGCGCATCTTTTCAAATTGCAACCTTAAAAGTTTCTGATTTTTCAACAAAATCAACTACTTAAGCCAAGAACAACATCAAGCTGCTCGTTAGCGGGAGGCGAATAGTACAGTATTAAAATACGTGGTCAACCCCTCACCTGAAAATTCTTCTTCCTTACCAAAGCGCCCGGGGTTGCCACCATGAAAACCTCCAGCGTCTATATAAGGCATCGGGGCAGCAGAGAGCCCGGACCACGTCGCCACTGAAGCCCCCCCCTGTTATTTCGTGGACGCCACCCATCACCCTCTCCCAGCGATAGCACTGTTCCAGGCCACCACATTCAATGACAGCGCCACACCCGTCCTGCTCGATCCGCCCCTGCCAACATACTCGTCGGCATTTCGGACCGTGCGGCAGATATCAAAAAGAAGTCGCAAACCCCGCGACTATTCAGGGTTTGCGACTCATAGCCGATACGTCCCTCAAGCTCCCGGGACGTTTTCTTCGGATATGCCTGCCATGTTCATTGCGGAACGGGCGGGCTCAGTTCTCTACCTCAGCCACGTCGACATCCGGGGCATCAGGGGCGTCGGCCGCATCCTCTCTGGCTTCTTTCGCCTCGACTTTGGCATCCTCTCTGGCTTCTTTCGCCTCGACTTTGGCAGCCTCTCTGGCTTCTTTCGCCTCGACCTTGGCAGCCTCTCTGGCTTCTCTCGCCTCGACTTTGGCAGCGTTCGCCTCTACTTTGGCAGCGTTCCTGGCCGCATCTGCGGCAGCCCTGGCAGCATCTCTGGCTGCATCTGCTTCTGCCTTGGCGGCATCCCTGGCTGCATCTGCGCCCGGTACGCCAGCAGCTCTCGCAGCGTCTCTGGCTGCATCTGCTGCAGCTTTGGCAGCATCCCGGGCTGCATCCGCCTTGGCTCTGGCAGCATCCCTGGCTGCGTCCGCATCGTTTCTGGCAGCGTCCCTGGCCTCATCCGCGTCGTTTCTGGCTTCGTCTGCGGCTTCCCTGGCTGCATCTGCGGCGTTATCCGCATCGTTGTCATCGTCGTTGGCATCGTCGTTGGCATGCGCTTTGCCCGGGCCTCTGTTCCCGACCATGCCACCATGGTCATCGTCGTTGTCACGCGCATTGCCTGGGCCTCTGTTCCCGGCCATGCCACCATGGTCATCGTCGTTGTCACGCGCATTGCCTGGGCCTCTGTTCCCGGCCATACCACCATGGTCAGCGTCGCCGCGCCCCGGGCCGCCATGACCGTCAGCGCCATGGCCTGCAGCACCATGATCGCCACCCTCTCCGTGGCCGTTGCCACCGTGACCGCCTCCGCCATCACCACCGTGGCCACCGCCTCCGGAGCCTCCACTGCCGGAACCACCGCCGCCACCGTGACCACCACCACCTCCGGAGCCTCCAGAGCCTCCGCTGCCGCCGCCTCCACTGCCGCCACCGTGACCACCACCGCCTCCGCCGCCACCGTGACCACCGCCGCCTCCGCCTCCGCCGCTACCGCCATCTTTGGCATGCACGGTGGAGAAACTACTGATGTAATCAGGCACCAGGACAGTCGATGCCGACAGGACCCCGCCAATTGCCAGAGCCAACAAACATTTCTTGAGCAGCATGATGCACCTCCGCTTGGAGTTGCGTCGTCATCTCCGTATCGAACGCAATGTCCAGTGAGTTCCCGGCCGCCCATTGGAGCGGCCAGCCAACCGGCACGGCCATAAATCTGCAGCAATCAAGAGCAACTGCGGTATCCGCACGATCCCTCAGAGCCAGCCGGCATCGTTGCGTGGGAAATATTCCCACACCTAATAGATTAGTGCTGTCAGCCTGAGTGTCAACGACCGAACATCAGGACTAAAGCGCGCGCTGGCCTGGGCCGAGGCAGTGAAACGCATCAGTGCAGGGAAACAGGTGGATATCAGTAGGTGTGGCTGAACACCAGGCCAGCCTCGCCATCCGGGCTGGCGTCGGAAAAACCCTTGACGGCATACAACTGAAACTTCCAGTTCTGATTGAGCTTGTGCGTGAGGAACAGGGTGAGCTCCTTGATCTGGTCGCCCGTGGAAACGACCTTTTGCCGCCAATCGTAGGACACGCCCGCCGCAGTGCGCGCGAACACTGGCATGGCGAAGCCCAGGCCGGCGAATATCGGGTTGTCGAAGTCGGAGCCCGACGGGTCGCCGAATTTTTTCCAGCCCAGAGTGGCGAACCCGGTCACAGGGCCGAAGGCTTTGGCGACGTCGACCTGGGCGGAGTAGTCGGTTTTGCCCGTGCCCAGGCACTTGTCTTCGTCGGCTGTGGGCAACTTGACCTTGCCGATCAGGTCCACGAACAGCCCGCCAACGCTGCCGTCAATCACCGCATAATCGGCACCGGCGACAGTGTCACCCAAACCGCTTTCCACTTTGCCGCAACCACCGGGCAACGGCTCGCCATCAGGGCCGACCGAAGGATTGGTGATGCGCAGCCAGGGCACAGTGAGCTTGTAGGTCATGGGGCCGGTCTGGTATTTGCCCACCAGTGGGACGTACCAGGTTTCAGAAGTTGTACCGGTGCCATAGTCGCCCCGAGAGTAGTCGGTTCCGATCGAGGTCGAGAAGGTATCGGCCAGGGCCGGCAAGGCCAGGCTGGCAAGCCAACCGACGAGCAGGATGCGCTTGGGGTCCATGTTCACCTCGTGTCTTGCGTCATCGAAGTTCACACGCATGCTTTGTTGCGTGACTTACCAAGCCTAGTTACTTATGACGATAGTGCATCATGACAGCACTGTTTAACCCGACCTGCCGGAGTGATCGACTTTTTCAACCGGTTCAACCTTCTCGACTTTCTCGACTTTCTCGACCTTTTCGACTTTCTCCACCTTCTCGACTTTTTCTGGTCGCTCTACTTTCTCGCCCTTCTCTGGGCGTTCGATTTTTTCGACTTGCTCTACCTTCTCGACTCTATCGACTTTGTCGGGTTGCTCGACCTTCTCGACACGCTCTGACTTGCCGGACCTGTCCACGCGCTCCCTCTGGTCGCCGCCGCCATGACTGTCATTGCCCCCGTGGCGAGTATCTTCGCCGACGCCGCCCTCGCTCCCGGAGCGGCCGCTCCTGTCACTGCCCGAGTTCCCGGAGCTGTTGGAGCCGCCCGAATTGACCGAGCCACTTGAGTCGTCCGTTTTTTGCTCGCTGCCCCGGAGTCGCCCGTGTTGGTTGCTGGCTGGCGAATCGGAGCGCTCGCGGGGCAATTCGATACGCGTTGCCTGCACGTCCCGCGCACCGGTAAACACGCCGCTGACCCGCACGCGTCGGTCCAGCGCCATTTCTGAAGGCTGCACACCGACAAACACGGTGTCGTGCGCCAGCGTCACATTAAAGCCTCCAACCACCAGATGGCGGTCCTGCCGGCCCTGTACCAGGCCCTCGATCACTGCATTGTGTGCCCGGCCAATGAAAGGCAGGCTCGGGTCGGGGCGGCTTTGGGTCACGTCCAGCTCGCGGCCGGACCACTGGCCGCGCACCAGCATTTCCTGCGCCGCGCCTGAATGATTGCTGAGTTTGAGCCCCTGGAGATAGCCGCTGCGATCCACCGAGCCTATGGCACTGGCTTCCTTGAGGCCGGGCGCCCGGTCGATGCGGCTGGCCACCACTTCGCCACGAGCATCGCGCAGCCCGCTGACCCGTACGGGATCACCCAGGCGCAGACCGGGAGCGACTTGAGCACCGCTGGCCAGGCGTACCGGTTGCCCCATGACGCGCATGGGCATGGATGCGCGCGGCAGGGCTGTCAAGGGGCCTTCGTAGGCGTGCAGGATAGAAATGCGCCCGGCCTCCAGACCTCGCCGGGAGTTGAACGCTTCCACGGCAACCACTTGGCCGACTGCCAGGTGGGTACTGGTGGTGGCAACGCCGTTCTCGCTGACAGGGACGTTGTTGTTGAAGTGCACTTCCACGCCATTGACGCAGATCGAGGCGAACCCGGTGATGGTGCCGACAATGCCGGTGCCACCGATCCCTCCGTTATCATTGCTGATGCCCGTGCCACCCACGCCGCCTGCAATGGCACCGGTACCGCCAATGCCGCCAGGGCGTTTTTTCAGCGGTGCACCGGTACCGCCGATCCCGCCGTTGTCGGTGTCGATGCCGGTACCGCCCATGCCGCCAGGCGCTGCGCCCGTGCCGCCGGTACCGCCCGGAGCCTGGATGACTGGCACTGCGCTGGTGCCCGCGTCATTCTGGCTGACACAGGCTGGGGCGGCTTGCAGCACAATCGGAAGCCCGAGGCCCAGAGTGAGGGCGATTGCACGAATCAGGCGTAGATTGACGGTCATGGCTTAGGGGCCGTGGACGAATTGGGATCGGAATCTTCAGTGTAGAAGTACAAGCCGACCGTGATGCGCTGGCGTGGTTCAAGGCTGGGCAGGTCCCGGAACTCCAGTTCGGCGGCGAGTCGGTTGAAACTCAACAGGGCTTGCATTCCCTCGCTGGCAACGGCCTCGCGCAACGCCTCGACACTCATCGGGGCCAGTGCGTCATAGTGCACGCTGCGTTCAAAAAAGGCCGGACCTTCGCTGCTCAGGTTGTGTACCGCAGCGCAGGCATGATCGTGCAGGTTATGCCCCAGGTAAGCCGCTTTCTCATCGAAGCCCTTTTGTGGCACGAAGGCCTGGGCTTCGAGGTGCACGAGATCTTGTTCGTCAAGGCGCACGACCCCCAGACGCAGCCACTCGTCCAATACCACCCGCGCCCTGATATCCGTACTGACTTTTGCCACCAAGGCGTCAAAGGAGCGGTCGCCGCCGACACGGGCCAATCGAGGCAGTGGCAGTGGCTGGCCGGCGTCGTTGCAGAAAGGCGCGCTGGCCCAGGCGTTGACCAGTTGCGCACCGAACGTGATGTTTTCCGGAAGTGTGGAAGCAGCCGGGTCGCTGGTGTTGCGCAAGCGCCGTACATCCTTGCGATGCACGCCGGTGAGCAGGCTGATGCGGCTGTCGGTCGGTGCCTTCTCGCCCAGGCGGAACTCACGGTCCGCCACTTCGACGAAAACCTCCTTGAGCAGGTCGGCAAACACCAGGTAAGTGACGCCTTTGCGCAGCATCAGGCGTACCAGCGGCCGCATGACATGTCGCAAGGCTTTGAGGAGCGAGGTGGGCAGCGTCGACGATTGCATTCAGCGAATTCCTGGATAGATAACCCCAGTATAGCTACGTGGGAAATAATCCCATGAACGCACGCGCGTATTTTTTTCGCGCCTCGTGCAAAACCGGTCCCCAGGGTTTTGCATGAGGCCGCAAAACGCTTCAGATCCGGCTGTCGTCGTCGGGTTCACCGCCGACATGGGCACCGCGGTCGTCACCAGGCTCACCGCCGACATGGACACCGCGGTCATCACCAGGCTCACCGCCAACGTGGACACCGTGATCATCACCAGGCTCACCGCGAGCGTGGTTGCCGTGGTCGTCACCGGCTTCGCCGCGAGCGTGGTTGCCGTGGTCGTCACCGGCTTCACCGCGAGCGTGGTTGCCGTGGTCGTCACCGGCTTCGCCGCGAGCGCGGTTGCCGTGGTCGTCACCGGCTTCGCCGCGAGCGTGGTTGCCGTGGTCGTCACCGGCTTCTGCATGGGTACCACCGCGACCGGAGTTCGAGGCTCCAGAACCGGCATGGCCTGAATTCCCATGGTCGCTGCCGCTGTGACCACTGTTGCCACCACTCCCACTGTTGCCGCCGTGGCCACTATTGCCACCATGACCGCCACCGCCACCACCGTTGCCGCCGCCACCACCACCACCACCACCACCACCACCACCATCCTTGGCGTAGGCACTCGAGTCATGGGAGACGGAATCCGGTACCAAAACCATGGAAGCCGAAAGGACGCCACCAATTGCCAGTGCCAGTAATCCTCTCTTGAAAAGCAGGTAAGTGTTCATCGTGCATTCTCCTGGTGATTTACCGCGAGCAGTGTCAACGCAATACGCGTTGCAATCCGGGAGCGGCATTGGAGCAATCCGTCTGACTTACAGTTTCTCCTGAATTTAGTGCGTGGGATTTTTTCCCACACAATGAAACTAGACCTTTCTGGCTCCGGGTCAACCGGCGCAGGAGAAAGCCGACCGACGGCTGGGGACACGGATGGGGATGGGGGGGTTGCCCATGCGGGGGTGACATGGGCTTGGATTTTGGCGTGCTTCGTCGATAGCTACCCCGGTACCGAGGATTTTTGCGCACCGACACTGCCCGCCCTACCGGCGACTGCAAGTGCCACGCAACAAGCCAGTAACGAGAATGCGGCGAATGCGCCCATCACATGCAGATAAGGCAACACGTGATTCCAGGCTCGAGCCACCCCCAGGAATGCGGCGAATAGCCAACCGCTCATGGAAAGCGCACCCAACAAGGCAAGCCGCGTGCGCCCTGCACTGCGCAGTGCGACGAATGGAGCCTTTTGCAGCAGCGGGAAACCAACTCGATGCAACAATGCACCGTTCAGGCTAAGCAGCGCGACGACAGTCACCTTGGCCCAGAGTTTCTGATTGAGCAGATACGCGTCGCCTTCATTGAGGTAACCCTGGAGCACCAGCAACAATCCGCTTGCCCAAAGGCCCAGCAGTGCGAGGCTGACGATCTTCCGGGTTTCATCAAGGTACTCGAGCCGCGCCTGGTCCAGTATTTCCTTGCGCCAGCTCCAAAGCTTGTGATCCGCCTGCAACACCCTCCCCAGGGCAATACACGTAGCGAGCAGATGACCGTATACGAGAAGCATTTTGAGCATTGCCTTGACCTTATTATTGTTTGGGCGCTGCGTTCCCTGCTTCGCTGAATTGAAAACGAATGATACAAATTAGCAGTTGCGTTTTCAAGACAAGCGCCTGATAACATGTGCCGAAACCGACCTCCATACAACTTTCGTCGTATTTGGAAACAGTCATTCCTGTGGCGGATGAATGCCGCATCCCCCCTCATCGTCGGAATGCTGTAAACCGTTGTAGCGCTGCATCGCGGCCGCCCTGCCCTTGGCGTGCAAAAAGCAAGATTGCCATGTGCTCCCTTCGTTCTTTCTTGCGTCGCACTGTTCTTTGCCCGTTCCTGTACATCTGGAGTTTCCCCCATGCCCCCGCCTGAATACTTGCCCGCTGCGCTGCTGGGCCTGGCCCTTGTTTGTCCGGCCATGGCCGAGGCCCAGAGCCTGGAGCTGGGGCAAGTGCTGATCGGGGCTGAGGACCAGAGCGACGAAGACCAGGGGATCGAGGACGCCATGGCGCGGCTGGCCCAGGTGCCCGGCGGCACCAATGTGGTCGACATGCGTCGCCCGTTGCAGGGCCGCGTGGCCAGCAATCAGGATGTGCTGGCTTACCAGCCGGGGATCTACGCCCAGTCGGCGGGCAACGAAGGGGTGAAGATCTCGATCCGCGGATCAGGCATCAACCGTGCACCCGGCGCCCATGCCTCGGGGCTGTACACCATGCTCGACGGTCTGCCGCTGACCGGCCCCGGCGGCACGCCCTATGAATTGCTGGAACCGCTGTGGCTCGACCATGTGGAAGTGCTGCGCGGCGCCAACGGGTTCGACCGGGGCGCCCTGGCGTTGGGCGGGGCCATCGATTACGTCAGCCACACTGGCTACGACTCGCCGCTGCTGCAGGTGCGCTACGCAACGGGCAGCCACGGCTACCTCCAGCGCCAGGTCAGTTCCGGGCAAGTGCTCGGCGACTTCGATTACTACCTGGCCATGACCGATGCCAACGCCGACGGCTACCAGGACCACACGGCCAGTGAGAGCCAGGGTGTCATCGCCAACTTCGGTTATCGCTTCAACCCCAACCTGGAAACACGCTTCTACCTGCGCCACCGCCAGACCGACAACGACCTCGCGGGGCGCGTGACCAAGCACTCCATCGAGCATGACCCACGGGCGGCCAACCCTGCCTACGTGGTGCGGGACGACCGCCGCGATGAGCCGGGCAGCACCTTTATCGGCAACAAGACCACCTGGTACATCGATGACGATTCGAGCATCCAGACCGGTCTTGTCTACCACGACTACCCGATGGATTTGCGTGAGGGTCCCAACCGCCTGCAGGTGGCGTACACGGACGTCAGCGGCACGTTCGACTACAAGCGTCGCGACACGCTGTGGGGCCTGCAAAGCCAAAGCACGCTGGGCCTGCGAGTGACCAGACACCTGCCCAACTCAGGTGCCAGCGAGTTCGTGCGCATCCCCACCGGCAACACCGCCGGTTACGCACCGGGCACGCTGATTCGCAACTTCACCTACCAGGGCTCGGACACCGTCCTGCATGTGGGCAATGACCTGGAAATCGCCGACGACCTGTGGCTGACCACCGGCCTCGCTGCCATCTACACCCGCCGTGAAAGCGATGTCACCTACCCGCAAAGTGGTGGCAAGACCAGCCTGCACGACTGGGACTATGCCCCGCGCGTGGGCCTGCGTTATCAACTGACACCTGACCTGCAACTGTTCGGCAATCTCAGTCGCTCGGTCGAGGCACCGCACCCGTGGTCGCTGATCTATAGCTCCAGCATTCGATTCCCGGCAGGCAGTGGCCCCGCCACAGGCGCCCAGCGTGATCCGGTCAAGCTGCAAAACCAGACCGCCACCACCCTGGAAATCGGCGGCCGCGGTGACAGCACGTTGGGGCAGTGGAGCCTGGCCTGGTACTACGCCCAAGTGCGCCATGAACTGCTGTCGGTGTTACCGGATGCCAACGCCACCACCCCCTACGAACTCAACGCCAGCCCCACCGTGCACCAGGGCGTGGAAGCCAGCCTGCTGAGCCCTCTTTGGTCGCCGGACGATGGCGGCCAATTGAGCCTGCGCCAGAGCTACACCTTCAGTGACTTCCACTACCGCGACGATGACCACTTCGGTGACAACCGCCTGCCGGGCCTGCCGATGCACTATTACCAGGGCGAACTGCGCTACGACTGGCCGCAAGGCTTTTTTGCCGCGTTCAACACGCAATGGGCATCTAAGGTGGCGGTCGATTATGCCAACAGCTACTACGCCGATCCCTACGCAATCTTCGGTGCGACGCTGGGCTACAACGCGCCCAAGGGCGACTGGCAAACCTGGCTGGACCTGCGCAACCTGACCGACAAGCACTATGCCGCCACGGTCACACCGGGCTACGACGACAATGGGCTGGACGCGGCACGCTCCACGCCCGGCGAGGGGATGGCGATGTACGTCGGGGTGTCGTGGAGCCTGCTCTGAGGCCGCGTACCTGTCTTCGCAAACGCACGTAACCGCGCGCGACGACTAAGCTTTAGTAACGTCATTTCGTCCCTCAAGGAGCTATCCATGAGCGCCGCCGCCCTGTCCGAACTCGATGCCACCCTGCCCGGTCTGACCCGCAAGATCCGCGTGCTGGATGCCCTGTCCTGGCCGGATGGGGTCGAGGAAGACTTCCTGGCGAAATGGCGCAGCGGGCGTGCGGAGTTACCCGATGTCGAGCTGCAGCCCCGCGACCACAGCGCTGACATCGCCGCCCTTGAATCCTTTATCAGCCGCTGCGATGTGGGGCATCCGGCCGGGAACTTCCTCGCCATGACCGCCCGCAGCTATGCCACCGCCGGGCACATGCTGGGGGCCATTGGCACTCCCGCCTTTACGCAATATTCGTCAGCGCTGTACCGGCGCCCGGATTTCTATTACTCGCGCCTGCAACTGAGCATGCTCGACGCGGCCCGCTTCTTTCTCAAGACCACTGACGCCCTGCTGGGCGGTGCGCGAATTCTACCGAGCCCGGCCGAGATTCCGGCCAAGGCATTCGCCGCCTGGATACAACCGGAACTGGACCGTTTCTTCGGCGTCGGACAGATCACAGTCGTGCTCGATCCGAACCTGGCCGCCAAGGCCATCGCCGGATCGAGCCGCATTCGCCTGCGGGCCAGCGCACTGTTCTCGGAGCTGGACAAGAACCAGCTGTTGCAACACGAGGCCTTCGTGCATGTCGCCACGGCACAAAACGGCGCGCGACAGCCCAATCTCATAAGCCTGGGCCTGGGGGCGCCCCGCACGACCCAGACCCAGGAAGGCATTGCCACCCTGGCCGAACTGTTCACCGGCAGCATGGACATCGATCGTTTGCGTCGTCTGGCCCTGCGCGTGCTCGCCGTCCAGCAGGCGCTGGAGGGTGCCGACTTCATCCAGGTGTTCGAAGGTTTTCTGGCGGCCGGGCAGTCGCAGGAGGAGTCCTTCCGCTCCACCCAACGGGTGTTTCGCGGCGCCAACCTGCGGGGCGGTTCGGCGTTCACCAAGGATGCCGCTTACCTGACCGGATTGCTCGGCGTCCACACCCTGCTGCGCATTGCAATCCGCGATAACCGGCCGGAACTGGTGGGGCATTTGTTTGCCGGGCGCCTCAGCCTGGCTGACACCGTGCGCCTGGCGCCACTGTTCGAGTCCGGCTGGCTCAAGGGCCCGGTCTATCTTCCGGCCTGGGCCTCTGACCTGCGTCTACTGGCGGCCAATCTGGCTTTCTCGGCGTTCATCGCCCAGATCAAGCTGGACGTGCTGGACCTGGAGGTGTTCATGGCATTCGCCGAAGAACACGAAAGCGATGCCAGCGCCCAGTGACCAGGGTGACACCGTTTTAAAGGCAACCTTGATTCTTGAAATGAACTGCTACCCTTAGGAAGCGGCAACGAAGCTGGACTCTGTGGCTTGCAAAGTCAGCTTTCACCTCTGCTGCATCGACTCACTCATTTCAAGCCTGCCTGACCACATAGGGGGTGCAATGCGCATTCCATTTTTTTACGCGTTGTCAGCCGTACTGTTTTTGAGTGGGTCTTCCTGCCTGGCACAGACTGCAGATGCGACCGCCGCCGCACCGGCACCCGCTACCGATACAGTGCCCGTCACCGCGCCTGCCAAAGATCCCGTGTTTACCCAGGAACAGCTGGATCAGATGCTGGCGCCCATTGCGCTTTACCCGGACCCACTGTTTGCACAGGTACTGATGGCCACCACCTACCCCGGGGAAGTCGGCGAGGCGGTCATCTGGTCCAAAGCGCACCCGGACGCCAAGGGTGACGATGCGGTCAAACAGGTGGCGAACCAGCCCTGGGATCCGAGCGTGCAGGCACTGGTCGCCTTCCCGCAGGTTCTGGCAACGCTGGGACAGGATCCCGTCTGGGTCCAACGCCTGGGTGATGCCTTCCTGGCGCAGCCCGACGATGTCATGGAAAGCGCGCAACGCTTGCGTCGCCAGGCACAGGCAGCCGGCAATCTGCAGAGCAACCAATATCAGAACGTGACGATCCAGAATGTCGCGGCGCCAGCACCGGCGACCACGACTGCGGCACCGGCCCCTGAATCGGCCCCGGCAAGCAACTCCACCATCATCATTCAGCCTGCCGATCCGCAGGTGGTGTACGTCCCCACGTATAACCCGACAACCACCTACGGCACCTGGCCCTACCCGGCGTCGCCGCCTGCGTACTATCCACCGCCACCGGCCTATTACCCTGGTCAGGCCCTGATGGCCGGACTCGCGTTTGGCGCTGGTGTGGCGATCGTAGGATCGTTGTGGGGTGAATGTGACTGGGGCAATAACGACGTCGACATCGACGTCAATCGTTACAACAACATCAACGGCAACAACCGGATCACCAACAACAAATGGCAACACAACCCGGTGCACCGCAATGGCGTGCCCTATCGAGACAGTGCGAGCCGCTCACAGTACGGTCGGCAACTGAACGGCGCCAGTCAGCGTGAGGCCTATCGCGGGGACAATGCCCAACGCGCCCAGGCCCGTGAAAATGCCCGCACCTCAATGGACAAGCACGGTATCGAACGACCTGCCACCAGCAACCGCGAAGCCCGTGATCAAACGCGCCAACTCCAGTCCGCAACCGTGGGCGGAGATCGGCTACAGGCCGGTGCAGACAGGCCAAAGGCGGCTGACAGAGGCCAGGGCCCGGCCAGAAACACCCGGGAGAATCAGCAACTCCGCAAACAGGCCTCTCAAGTCAATCAGCAACCCAGGGACCAGAGCGCTCAGCTGAATCAGCGCAGAGAGGGCCAGGCGCAGACGCGTCAAACGGCGAATCAACGGCCGGCCGCCAGTACCGGCAGTGCCCGCAACAACGCCTTCGCCGGTGCACGTTCACCGTCCCAGGCCAATGTCCAGGCCAATCGTGGCCGGGCCAGCCAGGCATCCGCCCAACGCCCAAGTGCCGCGCGATCGGCCGGTCACCAGGTCAGTCGGCCGTCCAATCCACCAGCGCGTCAAAGGGGGGGTCGTCGTTGAAAAACCAACCTCGAGTGAAGAGACTCATGGGCTTGCTCCCTCATGTCCTTGCGATAGCTGCCGGCTTGTTGTGGTCGTCCATGGCGACGGCGCAGCAGGCCTTTCCAACGCCAGATAAGGCCGCTGAAGCCTTTGTCGAAGCACTGGGCACGGAACACTCCGACCAGGCACGCCTGACGGAGCTGCTGGGCAGTGACTGGCACAGTTACATCCCGCGTGAAGGCGTGCAGCGCGAAGATGTGGATGCGTTTTTGCAGCAATACCGCGAGCAACATCACATAGAAAACTCCAGCGAGCGCAAGGCAGTCCTGGCGGTCGGCAGCAAGAACTGGACACTGCCCATCCCCATGACAAAAGACGCGAACGGTTGGCGCTTCGACCTGAAGGCCGGCAGTGCCGAGATCCGTGCCCGTCAAATCGGCCGCAACGAACTGGCCGCGGTGCAATCGGTGCTGGCCTATCACGACGCCCAGATGGACTATGCGTCAGTCGATCGAGACGGTGATGGCGCACTCGAGTACGCGCAGAAAATCTTCAGCACCCCCGGCAAGCACGATGGACTCTACTGGGCGGAAGACGACAGCGGCCAGATCAGCCCGCTGGGGCCTTCATTCGGCAAAGCCATTGCCGACGAAGAGTGGCATGGTTACCGCTTCCGCATCCTTGATGGCCAGGGCCCTTCGGCGCCGGGTGGCACCTACAGCTACCTCATCGGTGACAAGATGAGCCGGGGCTTTGCCCTGATCGCCTGGCCGGCGAAATACGATGACACCGGCGTGATGAGTTTCATGATCAGTCATGAAGGACAGGTGTTCGAGAAAGACCTGGGGCCAGGTGGTGAAAAACTGGCGAAATCGATGAAGCGTTTTGATCCGGATGACAGCTGGAAAGAGGTGGCTGAAGATCAAGCGCCATTTGTCACATTTACAACGGGCGGCGGATAAAATCCGCCTGAAAGGCGGAGCTGCGCCGCAAATCAGCAAAATGAAAAATAACACTCCAATCTAAGCAATCACACATCAGACACAAGACAAACTATAGCTGACAGACATCGTCTCGTCTCGCATCGCCTCCCGTCGCCACAAACTACAACTGAGTTCCCCAAACACCATAAAACTATAGATGCGCCGTTTCCCGCGCTAAAATCATTGAAACAACATTTATTGTATGCATGGATGAAGCCTGACCAACCACCAATACTCTCGCGGAGTTAACCAATATGTCGACAGAAGGATTCTCACTGAGGAGTCTCACCATTTCTTTATCTATTGCCTCAGGATCCTTCATGTCGACTGCATGAGTCTTTACAAGCGTTTCCGGGTAGCCCGAAACTATTCTTGAGCGTGCGAGCTTTAGACTTTCAAGATCTCTGGATAGCAATATCAAGCCCATGCCACGAGATGCAAAATATTGTGCCACCGCAAAACCTATTCCGCGACTCCCTCCAATGACCAATACGCACTTTTTCACACTCAAGGCTTATATGTTTCGCTATTTACAAGGTCTTTTGGCGCAAAGCCACCGCTTCGATCTCTACTCGCCACGCGTCATTGGGTAACCCAGCAATTTTCAGTACGGAGCGAGCGGGTACATTGGGCTGATCTTTTGTTCCGAAAAACTGCGCATAACCTTCCATGAAGCCCTCCATATCCATTTTGTTATTCTTGGTCGGGTCACCCACCAAAAACACTTGTAGTTTGACCACATCGCCCAGTCCCAGCCCAATATCGTTCAGACTTTTCTCTATCGCTTTAAAAACTGCAATCGTCTGCCCTTTTGTGTCCCCACCATAAGCGAGCGGACTAGTGATACTCTGGCGAGGATCTTGCACCGGAGGAAGCTTCCCCGACAGGTATATCGTTGAAAAGGAACCAGGTACTTCAACGGCAGCGGCGACAGGAATAGTTGAGTTAGCGACGCGGTGACGAACAACCCCCTCCTGCGCAGCTTGTGCAGCGTTCACGGTGAAAAAAGACATGAGACACAAAATAGCCAGTGGCCTTTTACCCAGTAATTTCGGCATAAAACAACCTCCATCATCAGTTCAGTGTGATTTTATATAAGATGACATCCCTGTCATCGCTTACGAAAAAATCAGTTATTGAGTGACAACCGCTTGAGCGGAAGGTAATGCCCCAACCGCCTTCAATAGCATCCTGCCAATTTCTTCTCTTTTGGGAGCATCGGCCATTCTATTAGGCGTGTCGATATTCAAAGCAAAGAAAACCGGGCCTGTTGGCCATTCTATCCAACCGACCCACCAACCTACTTGGCTCCCAAGCCCGGTTTTAGCGCGAATAATCCATTCACGCCCTGCTTCAATCACCATGATGTCTTTTGTCAAAAGTTGGTGCTCAACCTTGAAAGGCAGTTCATTCCTATAAAGCTTTTCAAGAAAATCGATCTGCTCCTGTGCTGAAACTTCCAGCCCACCGTCAACCCAGTAATCACGCTTTTTTACGCTTGCATCTTGATTTCCGTAGCTTATACTTTGCAAGTAACTTGTTGCTTTGTCCTTGCCGATTTCTTTTGCAAACCCACGATACACCCACAAGGCGGAGTGCCTCATCGCAGATCTTAAATTTTGGTCTGCATTATGGGAAAGAATTTCGTGTTTCTCTCCGTCCCATTTAAAGACCTGAAACTCATCATGAACAACGCCAGAATCAAGAGCGAATAGCGTATGAGGTATTTTAAAAGTTGAAGCGGGTGTAAAACGCTCTATCGAGCGCTCCTTGTTGTAGATGAATGTTTTACTTTGATTACCCCGTTCATCTTTGACAATAATGGTGCCATTAGTGTTGAATTTATCAAAGACACTTTTCCAGCCCTTCTCCTCAACAACACTACCTTTAGCACCCGCCAACACCCCGCTTGAAAAAGTCGCAAGACAAGCAGCCAACAACAAAAATTTTGAAGATTTTTTTATACACACCACTCTTCACTCCACTCCATAGATTCTTTAAATACAAAAACATTGGTTATTGCACTAGCGCAACGGGAAGTTTGTATCAAGATACGTCTCGCGCGCACGGAGTTAAGGTGCGCAAACAGTTGTCGTGAGAAAAACCGCAGTCAAGGAGCGCCTATTGACACCCACCAAGGGGTGGGGTCGCAAGGTCTTTTTTTGAACCAAGAGACGTGAAATAACTCTCTGAAAATCTCATGTCGATTCAGCGTCTATCCGCCCAATCCCGGATTTCAACTCAACAAATTCGCAAAACCCTCAAACGATTGAAGACACCTCAGCTTGAATTCGAGGACCGTGCCCTTCGTCGTCATCTTATAAATACCCAAACTAGTCGTTCGATCATCGAATGGGGTATTCGCGTTGGCCAACAACGAGGTAAAACAGCATCTGCCCGCCGTTCACCCCCCTTTAGCCCGATACACTCCGCCCCCCAGAAAATTGGTACCCACCCACGTGGTAGCAGAGTTTCCCGGTCTATGTGAGAGCCTGGTACGCCACTTGATAAAGGCGCGGTTACTTACCTATATGCGGCGAAAATGCAAAGGATGCGAGTACCTTACTGACAATAATAGTGCTCGAAAAAAATCAAAAATAAATACGTGAGTGTAACCGAAGCTAAAAAATGATTGGGCTGCAGCTGCAGCCGCACATCGATAGTTAAAACGCTTGCAGCATTTGGCATTTCACCAGTCACTGACCCAGGAATCGATGACCTCCCTTCGAATTTTTACTTAAGAGAAAAAGTATTAATACAGGCCAGTACCGCTGAGCAGCTACAGCGAGAAAAAATAGGGGATATACGATACTGGAAGCGGCAAAGAAGCTGCATATCTCAGCGTCGACGGTTCTATTATGGTAAAAGCTGGCTTACTCAAAATCGTCGTTCAAAGGTTTCCAGACAATCGTCTGCTCAGAAAGCGTTGCATTGACAAATGCTACCTAAATCAAGGATTGACCTTACGGACAAAAATGACAAATGGGGTCAAGCGCAGCAGGAGTGACCGGGGTGTCACCAACCTGCTGCCGACGCTCTGAATCGCTGAGGGATCTTATCTGGATCAACAGGACGAATCGGTCTTCGTTGCCCGTATTTTCGTTACAGGAGGGTTGTTCCAGTTGGAATCCGCAACGATCAAGGACTTTTCTCGAGCCCACGTTTTCCTTGTAGGCAAAGGCAACCAGTTGCGTAAGCCCCCAGCGCGTCTTTGCTTCCTGTATCAGATGCCTCAGCGCCAGCGTGGCCAGCCCCTGCCCGCACGCGCGCTGATCAATCCGATAGCCGACTTGCGCAGAACCCGTCGATGAGTCGATGCTTTTCAGATTGGCTCGCCCCACGATTCTCTGACTGGAATCCTCGATGACAAACGGGTGCCAGGCGCCATTGGCAAAATCGGACAAATAGCTTTCGATATGATCGGCGACACCCTGCAACGAGTAAAAAGCAGGGGCGCGCGCATCAATATGGGATTCGAACCATTCACGGTTATGGACTTCGAATGCCAGCAACGCTTGAGCGTCAGTCTTTTTCAGCTCACGAACGCTAAACGATTCCATTCATCACCTCTCCTGAGTCTTGTGCCGAAAGGGCCCAAGTTTATCTCATACCTGAGCAACCTTGCCGGGCTGAGCAATCCCCCCCTCTCGAATCCGAGCGCCTTGTACGAAGCATATGGATAAACGTATGTTCATATAACCATATGTATCGAGCCACGCCAATGCTCAACCCTGCCGCTGTATTCAAATGCCTGTCCGACGAAACCCGCGTCCGGGCCACCTTGCACAGCTGCGCGGGTGTGGCCTGCTTCTCGACCGCCGCCAAGGGCTATGGGTGTATTACCGGCTTAACCCCGATTTGCCCGCGTGGGTTCGCGACGTTCTCCAGGCGACGTTGCGGGCAAACGCCAACTGGCTTGCGCAAAACAGTACTCGCCTTGCCGCGATGGGCGACCGTCCGCTGAACACTTCCGCCTGCTGCTGACCCTTCATTCATCGAGACTCTGCATGTTCACTGCATTTAGCATTTTCCTGCTCACCATGGTCCTGGTCATCTGGCAACCCAAGGGGCTGGGCGTCGGCTGGAGCGCCTCCCTGGGTGCCATTCTGGCCCTGCTTGCAGGCGTCGTGACGCTGGACGATATTCCACTGGTGTGGAGCATTGTCTGGAACGCCACCGCGACGTTCATCTCGCTCATCATCATCAGTCTGTTGCTCGATGAGGCAGGCTTCTTCCAGTGGGCCGCCTTGCATGTGGCGCGCTGGGCCAAGGGTGACGGGCGTCGCCTGTTCGTATTCACGATACTGCTGGGGGCCGGCGTATCCGCTCTGTTTGCCAACGACGGTGCAGCCCTGATTCTGACCCCCCATCGTCGTTTCAATACTGTTCGCATTGCGTTTTTCGCCAGCGTCTACCCTGGCGTTCGTCATGGCGGCCGGTTTCATTGCCGACACGGCGAGCTTGCCCCTGGTGGTGTCCAACCTCGTCAACATCGTTTCGGCCGACTACTTCGACCTGGGTTTCAGCGAATACGCCGCCATCATGGTGCCGGTCAATGTCGTTGCCGTGGCAACCACGCTCGTGGTGCTGTACCGGTATTTCCGGCGTGACATTCTCCGGCACTACTCTCTCGATGACGTGCTGGATCCGCGACGCGCCGTGCGTGATCCCCTGACCTTCCGCGTCGGCTGGATGGTTCTGGGTCTGTTGTTGATCGGGTTGTTTGCGCTGGAACCCTTGGGCATTCCAGTCAGTGCAATCGCAGCGGTCTGTGCCGCGATGCTGTTCGCTGTGGCTGCGCGTGGGCATGTGATTTCAACGCGACGGGTGCTGCGTGAAGCGCCCTGGCAGGTGGTGATCTTTTCGCTGGCCATGTACCTGGTGGTGTACGGGCTGAAAAATGCCGGGCTGACCACCTACATGACAATGGCGCTGAACCACATGGCCGAATTCGGCATCTGGGGCGCAGCATTGGGCACCGGTCTGCTCACGGCTTTGCTGTCATCGGGGATGAACAACATGCCTACGGTGTTGGTGGGCGCACTGTCGATTCAAGCCAGGGCGACTGCAAAGAGGAATCACCATGCGTGTTCTGTTTATGTGTACCGCCAACAGCTGCCGCAGCATCCTGTCCGAAGCCATGTTCAACCATCTCGCCCCGGAAGGCTTTCAGGCGATCAGTGCCGGCAGCTTCCCCAAGGGACAGGTGCTGCCCCGCAGCCTGAGCACCTTGCAAGAGGCCGGCATTGCCATCGGCGGCTTGAGCAGCAAAGGCAATGACGCATTCGAAGCCAACCCGCCAGACATCGTCATTACAGTCTGCGACATTGGTCGCTCAAGACCAAGCCAGACTCATTCAACTGACACTGCTGCCAGTTTCTGACCGCGCGACACGATTTCGAAAAAAAGTCGCAAACCCCACGACGTTTCAGGGCTTGCGACTCTTTGCCAATACGTCCCTCAAGCTCCCGGGACCTTTTCTACGGTATGCCTGCCATGTTCATTGCCGAACGTGCAGGTTTAGTTCTCCACCTCAACCGCGTCGAAATCCGGGGCGTCGGCCACATCCTTTCTGGCTTCGTTCGCCTCAACTTTGGCAGCCTCTCTGGCTGCGTTCGCCTCTACTTTGGCAGCGTTCCTGGCTGCATCTGCGTCGGCCTTGGCGGCATCTCTGGCTGCATCTGCGTCGGCCTTGGCGGCGTCCCGGGCTGCATCTGCCGCGGCCCTGGCAGCGTCCCGGGCTGCATCTGCGTCCGGTACGCCAGCAGCTTTTGCAGCGTCCCGCGCTGCATCCGCATCAGCCCTGGCGGCGTCTCTGGCCGCATCTGCGGCAGCTTTTGCAGCATCCCGGGCTGCATCTGCATCAGCCCTTGCAGCGTCCCGGGCTACATCTGCGTCGTTTCTGGCTGCGTCCCTGGCATCTTCTGCGGCCTCCCTCGCAGCGTCCCCGGCGTCTTCTGCGGCCTCCCTGGCTGCATCTGCGGCGTTATCCGCATCGTTGTCATCGTCGTTGGCATGCGCTTTGCCCGGGCCTCTGTTCCCGACCATGCCACCATGGTCATCGTCGTTGTCACGCGCATTGCCTGGGCCTCTGTTCCCGGCCATACCACCATGGTCAGCGTCGCCGCGCCCCGGGCCGCCATGACCGTCAGCGCCATGGCCTGCGGCACCATGATCGCCACCCTCTCCGTGGCCGTTGCCACCGTGACCACCTGCGCCATCACCACCGTGACCACCACCTCCGGAACCTCCACTGCCGGAGCCACCGCCGCCACCGCCGTGACCACCACCGCCTCCACCGCTGCCGCCATCTTTGGCATACACGCTGGAGAAACTACCGATGTAATCGGGTACCAGGACCGTCGATGCCGACAGGACCCCGCCAATTGCAAGAGCCAACAAGCATTTCTTGAGCAGCATGATGCACCTCCGCTTGGAGTTGCGTCGTCATCTCCGTATCGAACGCAAAGTCCAGTGAGTTCCCGGCCGCCCATTGGAGCGGCCAGCCAACCGGCACGGCCATAAATCTGCAGCAAAAACGAGCAACTGCGGTATCCGCACGATCCCTCAGAGCCAGCTAGCATCGTCTCGTGGGAAATATTCCCACACTTTCTTTGGAGAAGTGCTTTCAGCCCGAGTTCAACAAAAGAGCATCAGGACTGACGTATGGATTGCGCAAAAACTTCAACCTGACCCGAATGGTTAAAACCGGCACGACTGCTCGGTCGGGCTTTTCATATCGTTGCAGCAGTCCATCCCCATGTGCTCTAGATCCAACACCTGATACTTCCAGAGCGTTGACGAAGCTTTGCGGCAGAAGGTAAACGCTGCTGCCCCCCCCCCCGATAGCCAATGGACAATCGAGTGAAAAGAGAAAGGGAGGGCATCCATTGCCCTCCCCTCCGCGGTCCACGCTCCCTGCGACAGTACTGACCAGTACCTCAAGTGACCAGAATGAAGTCCGTCTGATCAACGGTCGCACTGCTGACACCCACAAGGCGGATGGAGTCCGCTCCGATCCCGACCACCGTGTCCGCCCCGTCAGCCGTTATGCTCACGTTGGTCGCGAACACCGCGCTGGTGACCCCCATCCCCGTGATATCGAGCAAGTCCTGCCCTGCGGCCGGGTTGGTTCCGAAGTTCAGGATCGTATCGTTGCCGAAGCCTGGGGCAAACGCGAAGATATCGTTGCCGGCGACGCCGCCACTCATCACGTCGTTACCTGCGCCACCGACGAGGACGTCATTACCCGCCCCCCCCCCGATCACGTTGTCGAGCGCGTTGCCGGTGCCCGCAAAGTCGCCGCTGCCGCCGAAAAACAGGTTTTCGACGTTGGCACCCAGGACGAAGCTCCCGAGCGAGGTCCAGGCCGTGTCAATACCCTCACCGCCAAGCTCGCTCACCACGTCCCCAAGCTCGGTGGCTTCGTAGATATCGTTGCCGACACCGCCGGCCATCGTGTCGGCACCTGCRCCACCGATGATGAGGTCGTTACCTGCGTTACCGACGAGGACGTCATTACCCGCCCCCCCCACGATCGTGTTGTCGAGCGCGTTGCCGGTGCCCGCAAAGTCGCCGCTGCCGCCGAAAAACAGGTTTTCGACGTTGGCACCCAGGACGTAGCTCCCGAGCGAGGTCCAGACCGTGTCGCTGCCGCCACCGGCGAGCTCGCTCACCACGTCCCCGAGGTTGTCGACTTGGTAGACATCGTTGCCGACGCCACCGACCATCGTGTCGGTACCTGCGCCACCGATCAGGACGTCGTTACCTGCGCCACCGACGAGGACGTCATTACCCGCCCCCCCCGCGATCGTRTTGYCGAGCRCGTTRCCGGTGCCCGCAAAGTCGCCGCTGCCGCCGAAAAACAGGTTTTCGACGTTGGCGCCCAGGACGTAGCTCCCGAGCGAGGTCCAGACCGTGTCGCTGCCGCCACCGGCGAGCTCGCTCACCACGTCCCCAAGCTCGGTGACTTCGTAGAC
>NZ_JBFTOU010000051.1:0-18780 GCF_056398125.1 Pseudomonas sp. 05L36
GCGTTCAAGGCCAAGACCATTATCGTCAACAAGCGCTCGATGGCCAGCGGCTACGCCGGCCTGGATAACGAGCTGTTCTACCTGGATAAAACCATGATGGTGTTCGGCGACGCGAAAAAGGTCATCGAAGACATGGTCAAGGCCGTCGAGTAAACATGCTCCAACGCCCTCCCAAAAAACCTCGGCCTTTAATAGGCTGGGGTGATTTTTGCGATACCACGCCCATGGCCTATCTGCGCAACCTGCGATTGGAGCAGGTGCATCTCGAATTGAGCAATCAAAGTGATGATGCGTCGGTAACCGATATCGCCTTCAAATGGGGCTTTGCCCACTTGGGTCGGTTTGCCCAGGAATATAAAAAACGTTTTGGCGAAGCACCGTCAACGACGCTTAGGTTTCGAAGCTGATAGTCGATAACTCAAACCAGAGTGACGGCACCGCAGGGCAAAGCGACTCTGCGGCGCTCAATCACTCCATCAACCGACCACGGCTGACAGAAAATCAAAAGATCGCAGCCTTCGGCAGCTCCTACGGGTTGAAACACGTTCCCTTGTAGGAGCTGCCGAAGGTTCGGGCCGCGTTCGGACGATCTTTTAATGGCTTCTCGGTTTAAAGCCTTACGCTTGCGAAAGTCGACTCATTGCGCGCCTGGCTCAGTGCCGACAACGGTCCGGACAACGGCGACAGCACCAGGGCCTGTGGCAGCGGCGTCATCGCGACTTGTTGTGTGGTGTTGGAACTTACACGCTCGTCGCGTGGCGGAATGCCGTAGTACTCGCGGTAGCACTTTGAGAAGTGCGGCGTGGACACGAAACCACAGACCGACGCCACTTCGATGATCGACATCGGCGTTTGTTTGAGCAATTGCCGGGCGCGGATCAGACGCAGCTTCAGGTAATAGCGCGACGGTGAGCAGTGCAGGTACTTCTGGAATAGCCGCTCCAGCTGACGTCGCGAAACGGCGACGTACACCGCCAGTTCGTCGAGGTCGATCGGCTCTTCGAGGTTGGCATCCATCAGCGCCACGATTTCCTGCAACTTCGGCTGGTTGGTGCCGAGCATGTGCTTGAGTGGCACGCGTTGGTGATCCTGCTCGTTGCGAATGCGCTCGTAGACGAACATTTCCGAAATGGCGGCCGACAGTTCACGTCCGTGATCGCGGCTGATCAGGTGCAGCATCATATCCAGTGGCGCGGTGCCGCCGGAGCTGGTGAAGCGGTTCCGGTCGAGGGTGAACAGCCGGGTGCTCATGCTCACCCGAGGAAAGGCTTCCTGCATCGCCGCCAGGCATTCCCAGTGCACACTGCAATCGAATCCATCCAGCAAGCCGGCACCGGCCAGCGCCCAGCTACCGGTGCACACCGCACCCAAGCGTTTGGACTGACGTGCCTGACTCTGCAGCCATGACACGTGTGCGCGGGTCACCGTGCGTTGAATTCCGATCCCGCCACAGACAATCACAATGTCGAGCGGCGGCGCTTTGTGCATGGCGGCGTCAGGCGTGATCTGCAGACCGTCACTGGCCCAGACTTGACCGCCATCGACTGTGAGCGTGGTCCAGCGATACAGCTCGCGGCCGGATAACTGATTCGCCATGCGCAGGGGTTCCACGGCGGACGCCAGGGAAATCAGCGTGAAATTGTCCAGCAGCAGAAAGCCGATGGATTGAGGCGCACGGTTCTGGGGTTGGGCCCCGGAGTTGAACGTCGTCATCGCGGTATCTCCTCACACAAAGCGGGTAAACGGCCTCAGGCGCAGGCTCTTTTTATTGCTCGTCCGGCGAGCTATTTGTATTTACCTGCAAAACTCACACCTGACTTCAATGAATCCTTCCATGCGTTCAAAAAACGACATGCCGATGTCTCTATCTCGATGATCGCAAGGGGTAAGGTTAAAAGCGAAGGAGATGTGGTCAACCGCTCTACTCATTGGCGGTGAGCAATAAGGTAGCGTTTTTGGGAGGGAATGGCCGAAAACGACAACTTGCTTGCTACCGACATGCACAGGTCGGTTTTCGAAAAGAACAGTGGGCGATGACGTTAGTGATTGCAGCAACCTGAAGTATGCGCCGCGACGGTGCATGGCGGCCTATACCCGGTCTTTACCAGTGGCCGCAGTGTTGCCGGTGGCCTGATGTTGTACGAAATCGCCACCGACAACGTTGGACTGGCCAATGCCGGTGCAGCGGCCCGGGCACAAGGCCCTTCGACCATCGCCAGCAACCCCGCAGGCTTGAGCTACCTCAGCGGAACACAGATCTGCGCTGGCGCTCAGGTTCTTTTTGGTGACTTATCGTTCGATAAAGACAGTGAAACCAATACACCGGGCACCGACAGTGGTAACGCGCTCAATCCCATACCGGGTGGCAGTTTCTTCATCAGCCATCAACCGGATACGCAATGGTCTATTCTGGCCACAGTCAATTGGCAGGATTGGTCGAAATTCGGCGACATCGGCATTGACGTAGACACTTCCAGAACCGGTTCACATGGACACTCGCGACGCCAGCTTGCACAAAACCAACGAGGTGGAAATGAACAGGAATTCAAACAAGGGCTGGACAATGGCTGCGGCGGTCATCGTCGTGGGTTCAACGCTTTTCGCGGGGTGTGCGAGCAAGAACGATCCGATCGCGCAGGCAGACAAGGCGGATGTGGCCAAGGGCGTACCTGCGCCAAGTCTCGAGCAGACCAAGGCGATCGCTGAGGAAGGCTTTATCTACGGCTTGCCGCTGGTCATGAACTACGCCGTGATGAACGAATTCGCGGTGGACTCCAGGTCCAGCCAGTTCAAGGCCCCCTTCAACCAACTGCACAACGATCATAAGGTCGCGACGCCAGCTGACACGGCCATCATTACACCCAACAGCGACACGCCGTACTCCTTTCTCTGGGCCGACCTGCGCGCAGAGCCTCTCGTAATCACCGTGCCGGCAGTTTCCAAAAAGCGCTACTACTCGGTGCAACTGATCGACGGCAACACCTATAACTACGGTTACATCGGCAGCCGGGCAACGGCCAGCGCACCCGGGAGCTATCTGATTGCAGGCCCCGACTGGAAGGGTGCGACTCCCCCTGGCATCGACAAGGTGTTCAGCTCCACGACCCCTTTCGCACTGACGTTGATCCGCACCCAGTTGTTCAATCCAGCCGACATGCCGAATGTCGAGAAGCTGCAGGCGGGTTACAAGCTCCAGCCACTGTCCGCCTTCCTCCATCAACCCGCGCCGCCCGCTGCGTCGAAGATTGATTTCCTGCCGGCTACCACGGAAGGTATCAAGGCCAACTTCTTCGAGTACCTGTCGGCGGCGCTGCAGTATGTGCCAGCATCAGCGGAGGACAAGGAGATCCGTGCCAGGCTGGCCAGCATCGGGGTAGGCCCCGGCCGGAACTTCGAAATCAAAGACCTCTCGCTCGAGCACAAGGCCGTGGTCCTGCTCGGGATGAAGGCCGGCGACGAGAAGGTCGACAAGTTCCTCTCGAGCGGAATGAAGAATATCAACGGCTGGAGCGTCGGCGCGTTCTTCGGCGACCAGGCGTTCTACAAAGGCGACTGGCTGATGCGGGCTGGCGCCGCGAAGGCTGGTCTGTACGGTAATGACGCCGCCGAGGCGATGTACCCCATTACGCGTACCGATGGCAACGGCCAGACGTTGAATACCGGCAAGCACAACTACACGCTCACCTTCCCCGCCGGCAAGCTGCCACCGGTCAATGCCTTCTGGTCGGTGACCATGTACGACGGCAAGAGCCAGCTGCTGATCAAGAATCCGCTCAACCGCTACCTGATCAATTCGCCGATGCTGTCGGCCATGAAGAAAAACGCGGACGGTTCGCTGACCCTGTACATCCAGAAGGATTCGCCGGGCAAGACCAAGGAAGCCAACTGGTTGCCGGCGCCTGACGACACGGCCTATCTGGTGATGCGCCTGTATTGGCCGAAGGCCACGCAGCCTTCGATTCTTCCCGCTGGCGCCGGTAGCTGGCAGCCGCCGGCAGTGGTGGCATCGAAGTAACGCGACGCTTGCGACTGCTTGCAGTTGGCAAGCAGTCGTTCGATTGCTCAGGCAGAGATCCAGCGGGCCCTATTGCCGAAAGGGCTGAGGCCACAGGGTCTGACCTTGAATAGCAGAATCCACTTACGACTGGGAAGCCAGGGAGTGGAATGTGCCGATCAACCTGTTCGTGACGCAATTGTTCAAAGTCGGCAAGCAGCCCATGAGCCTTCAGGCGGGGCCGCGATACTGGGCGGACAGTCCTGAAGATGGTGCACACGGTTGGGGCTTTCGGGTGGCGTACACACTACTCTTTCCTAAGTGAAACTATCCGTAAGATTCACTTTTAGCGCTCGAATGGTTGAGCGCCTGCGACTCGGTGAAATTCGAGACGTTGCCCCCCCTTGATGAGGATAGATATGAATCAAGATCATCAGGATTCCCGCCTTGGAGGGCACATCAGTGTCTAGTCATGCTGGCTGGCACGAAAATTCGCTACCCAGCCAGAAGTCAGAGGACACGTTGCTGTCATGTCAGCAGCGTTGTTTGATTTGCTGCTTATACTGACCGAGCAGTCTGCGCTTGCCATCCGTCGTGTTTCTCCTCGATCAGTGTCGCGCTCGCGTCGACAAACATCAGGAAAAACATAGTCTTACAGCAAGACAAGGAGCGTTATGAGATATCAAGTCGTGAGCAAACGCGACATTGAATATCGCCTGATTAGCAGTTAGCTGGCCGACTCAATCATCTAATGCGAAAAATGGAGTTTCAGGTTCATGATAACCACACTACCGAGAACATTTGGCTGTGCGATGGTATTGCTCGCGTCCTTTGGATTTACGCACGCCCAAGCAGCGGACATCACTCCCGCCGAAACGAAAGCCATCGCCGAGGAAGGCTACATCTACGGTCTGCCCATCGTGATGAACTACGCGACCATGTACGACTATGCCGTGGACAAGAGCTCCGGCCAGTACAAGGCGCCGTTCAACCACATTCACAGCATGCACAATGTCTTTAGCTACAAGGACACGGCCATCGTCTCGCCGAACAGCGACACACCGTATTCCTTGATGTTTATGGATCTGCGTAGCGAGCCGATCGTGCTGTCGGTGCCGACGGTGGAGAAACCGCGGTACTACTCGGTGCAGCTAATTGATAACAGCACCAACAACTTCGGTTACATCGGCAGCCGCACCACCGGCAGCGAAGCCGGCGATTACCTGGTGGTCGGCCCAGACTGGAAGGGTGTGACCCCGCCAGGAATCAAGAAGGTGTTTCGTTCCAGTACACAACTCCTCTTCGTGATCTTTCGCACCCAGCTCTACAATCCGGCGGACATGCCAAACGTCGAAAAGATCCAGTCCGGTTATGCGACCCAGCCGCTATCGGCTTTTCTCAAGCAACCTGCGCCGCCTGCCGCGCCGGCGATCGACTTTCCGAAGTTCGACAAGGACCTCGTAAAGACCGACTTCTTCAAGTATCTGGGCTTTGCATTGCAGTTTGCCCCGGCCACACCGGAAGAAGTGGCGATCCGCGCGAAGCTGGCCCGTATGGGCATTGGCGCCGGCAAGGACTTCAACTTCCAGGATCTCTCCGCCGAGCAAAAGACCGCAGTGGTTGAGGGCATGCAGGCTGGGCATACGAAGGTCCAGAATGCAGTCAATCATCTCGGCACGCAGGTCAATGGCTGGAACATCGTGAGTTCCGGCGGTGATGCCGCGTTCTACAATGGTGATTGGCTAAAGCGTGCCGCCATCGCACAAGCGGGCATCTATGCCAACGACGCCGAAGAGGCGACGTATCCGATGGCCAAGGTCCTGTCCGATGGTAAGCCGCTTGACGGCAGCAAGCACAACTACACCATCACCTTTCCCGCTGGACAGCTCCCGCCGGTCAACGCCTTCTGGTCGGTGACCATGTACGACGGCAAGTCGCAACTGCTGATCAAGAATCCGATCAATCGCTACCTCATCAACTCGCCGATGCTACCCGACATGAAGAAGAATGCAGACGGCTCGTTGACGCTCTACGTCCAGAAGGACTCACCCGGCGCGGACAAGGAAGGCAACTGGCTGCCCGCACCGAATGATCTGATCTACATGGTGATGCGCCTGTATTGGCCGAAGACGGAAACCCCTTCCGTACTGCCTCCTGGCAAAGGCACGTGGAGTCCGCCCGAGATCGTTAAAATCAATTGAGCACCTGACGACCGGTGCAGCGGACGACGCTGGCGCGTCGCCGCTGAACCGGGGCGTTACGTCCGCTGTGATTACCCAAAGGCCGGCGGTGGCCGCAAACCGTATACCTTGTTGTTTTGGCGTTATTTGCACGGCACTCCGCATGCCGCGATTCAACGCAATTGGGTGGATACCCCTCCTCAAGAGGGGGACGGTGTGAGCACAGCCTGTTCACGATGCTCTTAACGCACCGTGTAAATCCTTCCACCGTCCAACAGAGAACGACAATGTTCCCCGGGTCGAACTCGTCGTACACATGACCACTCAATGCCTACGATGACACTCCGTCGTTCTGACCGTCGATGCTGCTGGAGCATCAAGGATCGAGCCAGGAAAGCCGGCGCCCTCAATCTCACACTTTGTTACCGCATACCCCAATCGTGTGTAAAAACCTGCTTTGGTAACAGCCTCGCAGGCTGCCTCCCCCCCCTGCGCTAACCTGCCTGAAAGCCCATCCCAGAGCGCTGTACGTGCTTTCTCAGACGCCCAATCCGCGAATTGGCCGGGTGATTGCATATGCTTGTCTGTACAAGTACCTGCGTGTGCATAAGACATATTGCCAAGCAGTACCCGTGCTCGTGCGTCACAAGCGCTTTCGATGGTCCCAGGGAATAAAATAATGAAAAAAGCATTTCTCACCCTTTCTGCATTGGCTTTGTGTGTGGCTGCCGGTTCTGCGTTGGCCAAGGAGTACAAGGTGTTGCGCTTTGGCGTCGACCCCTCTTATGCGCCGTTCGAATCCAAGGCCGCCGATGGCAGCCTGGTGGGCTTCGATATCGATCTGGGTAACGCGATCTGCGCAGAGCTGAAGGTCAAGTGCAAGTGGGTCGAAAGCGACTTCGACGGCATGATTCCCGGCCTCAAGGCCAACAAGTTCGACGGCGTGATCTCTTCCATGACCGCCACGCCAGCACGTGAGAAAGTTATCGATTTCTCAAACGAGCTGTTCTCTGGCCCGACCGCACTGGTATTCAAGAAAGGCGCGGCCATCGGCACCGATCCGGCCTCCCTCAAGGGCAAGAAAGTCGGCTACGAGCAAGGCACCATCCAGGAAGCCTACGCCAAGGCCGTGCTGGACAAGGCCGGGGTAGAGACCCAGGCCTACGCCAACCAGGACCAGGTGTACGCTGACCTGATCTCCGGACGCCTCGATGCCTCAATCCAGGACATGCTGCAAGCCGAACTGGGCTTCCTGAAGTCGCCACCAGGCGCCGACTTCCAGGTCAGCGAGCCGGTCGAAAGCCCCCTGCTGCCAGCCAAAACCGCCGTGGGCCTGACCAAAGGCAACGCCGAGCTCCAGGCCTTGCTGAACAAAGGTATCCAGGCACTGCACGACAATGGCACCTATGCGGCCGTCCAGCAGAAGCACTTTGGCGATCTGAATCTCTACAGCGGCAAATAATGACCCTGCGCCCATTTCCGGATGGGCACTTTTTTGATTGACGTAGGGCTGCCCAATGCTAGAAAACCTCTTGATGATTCTGGGGCTGTCAGGCTTCAGCCTTAAGGGCTTCGGCCCGCTGTTGCTGCAAGGCTCCTGGATGACTGTCAAATTATCCTTTCTGTGCTTGCTGGTGAGCGTAGGCCTGGGCCTGATCGGCGCCAGCGCCAAGCTTTCGAAATCGGCACTGCTGCGCGTCCCTGCGCAGGCCTACACCACGCTGATCCGCGGGGTGCCGGACCTGGTGCTGATGCTGCTGATCTTCTACAGCCTGCAAACCTGGCTGACCTCGTTGACCGATTTCATGGAATGGGAATACATCGAAATCAATCCCTTTAGCGCCGGGGTCATTACCCTGGGCTTCATCTACGGGGCTTATTTCACCGAAACCTTCCGTGGCGCCATCCTCGCCGTACCGCGAGGGCAGATGGAAGCGGCTACCGCCTACGGCCTGACCCGCGCTCAGCGCTTTCGCCTGGTGGTGTTCCCGCAAATGATGCGTTTTGCCCTGCCGGGTATCGGTAATAACTGGATGGTGATCCTCAAGGCCACCGCGCTGGTGTCGATCATTGGCCTGGCCGATCTGGTCAAGGTGGCCCAGGACGCGGGCAAGAGCTCCTATCAGCTGTTCTTCTTCCTGATTCTGGCCGCCTTGATCTATCTGGTGATCACCACCGTTTCGAACTACGTCTTGCGCCGGATGGAAATCTTCTACGCCGCAGGCACCCGGGAGGCCGTGCGATGATCGAGCTACTGCAGGAATACTGGAAACCTTTCCTGTTCCAGGACGGCAATCACATCACCGGGCTGGCCATGACCCTCTGGCTGCTCAGTGCCTCGATCTTCTTCGGCTTCGTGATGTCGATCCCGCTGTCGATTGCCCGGGTCTCGACCAATGTCTGGGTGCGCTGGCCGGTGCAGTTCTACACCTACCTGTTCCGCGGTACGCCTCTCTATATTCAGCTGCTGATTTGCTACACCGGCATTTACAGCCTGGCCGCGGTGCGTGCGCAGCCCGTGCTGGATGCGTTCTTTCGCGATGCGATGAACTGCACCATCCTGGCGTTCGCCCTGAACACCTGCGCCTACACCACGGAGATTTTCGCCGGGGCAATCCGCAGCATGGCCCACGGTGAAGTGGAAGCGGCCAAGGCTTACGGACTGACCGGCTGGAGGCTGTATGCCTACGTGATCATGCCGTCGGCCTTGCGTCGCTCGTTGCCGTACTACAGCAACGAAGTGATCCTGATGCTGCACTCGACCACCGTGGCCTTCACCGCGACCATCCCGGACATTCTGAAAGTTGCGCGGGACGCCAACTCGGCGACATTCCTGACCTTCCAGTCGTTCGGCATCGCCGCATTGATCTACCTGGCAGTCACTTTCTCTCTGGTCGGCCTGTTCCGCCTGGCTGAACGCCGTTGGTTGTCTTTCCTCGGCCCGGCTCACTAATTCAGGATGCTTGTTCATGTACAAACTGACCGTTGAAAACCTGCACAAAAGTTATGGCAACCATGAAGTCCTCAAGGGCGTTTCGCTAAACGCCAAGACCGGCGATGTGATCAGCCTGATTGGCGCCAGTGGTTCGGGCAAGAGCACCTTTCTGCGTTGCATCAACTTCCTGGAAACGCCCAATGACGGCGCCATGAGCCTGGACAACCAGCCGATTCAAATGGTCCATGACCGCCACGGCATGCGCGTGGCCGACGCCAATGAACTGCAACGCATCCGCACTCGCCTGGCGATGGTGTTCCAGCACTTCAACCTGTGGAGCCACATGACCGTGCTCGAGAACATCACCATGGCCCCACGCCGGGTGCTGGGCGTTAGCAAGAAGGACGCAGAGGATCGCGCCCGGCGCTACCTGGACAAGGTCGGTTTGCCGGCACGGGTGGCCGATCAATACCCGGCGTTTCTCTCGGGTGGTCAGCAGCAACGGGTCGCCATTGCCCGTGCCCTGAGCATGGAACCGGAGATCATGCTGTTCGACGAGCCGACTTCGGCCCTGGACCCGGAACTGGTGGGAGAAGTGCTCAAGGTGATCCAGGGGCTGGCCGAAGAAGGCCGCACCATGATCATGGTGACCCACGAAATGAGCTTTGCGCGCAAAGTGTCGAACCAGGTGCTGTTCCTGCACCAGGGGCGGGTCGAAGAGCAGGGTGCGCCCGAGGACGTATTGGGTAACCCTAAAAGTGAGCGTCTGCAGCAGTTCCTCAGCGGCAACCTGAAGTAACCAGAGTGCCTTCGAGCAACCGCAGGGTCGCTCGAAGGCGCTGGCTCAACCCTTCAGGGTGCCTCCAAAGGACCCATTAGATGATCCAGGGCGGGGGCACGATGCGCGCCCTTTGCCCTTGCCCTTGCCTTGGTCAGGAAGTCCACGCGGGTGGGTCATGGGGCCAGCCGATAGGTGGACTGCACCAACCCCGAAGGAAAGCAGCGGCTGGATAACAGTTTCAAGTCAACATCCTGCTGAAGGCCCCCGAACAATGGCCTACCCGACCCGATCAGTACGGGAACGGTAGTGATCACCATATCGGCGATCAATCCATCGCGCAGGAATGATTGCACCAGCTGCCCGCCATCGACATAGACCCGACGCATGCCTTGCCTCGCAAGCTCCTCCATCACCTCCCGGGGTGCGAGGTTGGAAAAGCGTAGCTTGCCCTTCAGCGCCTCGGGCACCGGCGAATCGGCCAGCTGTCCAGACAGCACCACCACGGGTCGGTCGTAAAACCATGTGTCGAAGGTCAGCACTTTCTCATAGCTTCCCCGCCCCATTACGATTACATCTTTGTCGGCGATGAAATCTGAGTAGCCATGATCCTCGGACTGATCATCGCGCTGCAAAAGCCAGTCGATGTCGCCATCGGGCCGGGCGATGAAGCCATCCAGACTGGTGGCGATGAAAACATGTGCAGTGGACATCAGGTGCCCCTTATTTATACGGTGTATGTCAATGCATGATCATAAGCCTAATAAGGCTCACCTTCGATTGCTACCTCTCATAGGTGCGGCCCTCAAAGAGGAGCAACGGGCTCACCGAATTGGAACATCGACGTTCGTTGGTTGAGCGATCGCCCGATCGAAGCCATGAGTTGTAACAATCCGTCAGCGCTGTTTTACAGCCTTTGGGATGGATCAAAAACCGGCTTTTTCCAGGTCGACAGTGTCTTCATCAAGCTGTTGGCACCGATGACTTTCATGACCCGCTTCAAGTTGTCGGCGAGCACGTGCAAGTCCATCTCGGCACTTAATCGCAGTTTTATGGATTCGCGTGGTGCTGCAGAAGGTTTGTGGGAGGCATCTGATTTTGTCGAACTTGCCCGCTCGGTGGAGAACGTGGAGACACACATTGCCAGCGAGGTTGAAAAGCAAGTGCGTCTACAAAAGCCTTGACTCCTCCAGCTTCCCTGGCTGAACCAGGCATGGAGCAGTCGGCAAATGAAGCCATCATCAATCGCCTCTCTTGTACGGATTGATGTTGCTACCCCTGCCCTCGCAACACCGCAATATCCCTCTTGGGGGGGACGCCAAACAGACGGCTGTATTCGCGGCTGAACTGGGATGGGCTTTCATAGCCGACCTTGAAAGCGGCGCTGGATACGTCCTGGTGTTCATTGAGCATCAACCGTCTTGCTTCATTCAGCCGCAGCCATTTTTGGTACTGCAAGGGGCTCATTGCGGTGAGTTGGCGGAAGTGGTGGTGAAAGGTCGGAGTGCTCATCTGCACACGGGCTGCAAGCTCATCGATGCGAAGCGCCAAGGTGTAATTCAACTTCAACCAATCGATGGCTTTCGCGATCCGATAACCCTGGCCATCGACAGACGTTATTTGTCGAAGCCGGCTCGCCTGATCACTCTGCAGGAGACGGTAGTGAATCTCGCGCTGGATCAAGGGGGCAAGAACAGGGATGGACTCCGGCTCATCGAGCAGGGCCAATAAGCGCTCGAATGAGGCCAGCATCGCTGGGGTCACTGAGCCAATTCCTACCCCCTTTGCAACTGATCGATCACGGGTTGGTGGCAGGTCACTTTGCGCTATCAGCTCAGCCAGCATGCGCAGATCGAGTTTCAAGGTCAGCCCCAGGCATGGTTGTTCCGGGCTTGCCGTCAGCACTTCTGAATTTGCAGGCAAATCCAATGAGGTGATCAGAAACCGCGACGTGTCGTAGGGGTAGCCCTCGCCACCTACCCAGAGCTGTTTCTCACCTCGGGCGACAAGGATGATGCTTGGCTCGACCATGCAAACGATGGGCGGTGCTGGATGTTCGCGCCTGAAAAAACCGAGGCCTGCAATGGCCGTTGCATAATCACCTGGTTTGGAGATCTGCGCGCCGATGATCTGCGCAAGCGCTTCTTGTGGCGATAACTGTTGAGGAGCGGTGTCGGGTTTGTTCGTCATATTCGTCTTGTACCTCTTCCCTGAACTCTAACTCGCCAACTCACGACCGTCCTGCAAAAAAACAGAGACTCATAGAATCAGGCAAGTAATCCAGCGCAATGCACTACAGAGGGTCTGGGCAGAGCGGGAGAATGTTCATCCGACAAACCCATCGAGGATGCTCCCATGCTTGTCAAAGCCTACGGTGCTCACGCGGGCGACAAACCCCTTGAGCCAATGCAGATCAACCGCCGAACGCCTGCAGCCCATGATGTTCAGATCGATATCGCCTTCTGTGGCATCTGCCATTCAGATTTGCACCAAGTGCGTGCCGAGTGGGCAGGCACGCAATTTCCCTGCGTACCGGGTCACGAAATTGTCGGCCGTGTATCGGCGGTGGGCGCGCATGTTGCGGATTTCAAAGTCGGCGATCTGGTCGGTGTCGGCTGCATTGTCGACAGCTGTAAACACTGTGACGACTGTGAGACAGGCCTGGAAAACTACTGCGACGCAATGGTCGGCACCTACAACTTTCCGACACCGGACGCACCCGGCTGGACGCTGGGCGGCTACTCGCAAAACATCGTGGTGCATGAGCGCTACGTGTTGCGCATCCGCCATCCCGAGGCACAACTGGCTGCCGTCGCTCCGCTGCTGTGCGCGGGCATCACTACCTACTCCCCTCTGCGCCACTGGAACGCCGGCCCAGGCAAGAAAATAGGCGTGGTCGGCATCGGTGGCCTGGGCCACATGGGCATCAAGCTGGCTCATGCGATGGGCGCCCACGTCGTGGCGTTCACCACCTCTGAATCCAAGCGCGAGGCGGCAAAGGCGTTAGGCGCCGATGAGGTCGTCGTATCGCGCAACGCTGAAGAAATGGCTGCACATACCAAGAGTTTCGACTTCATTCTCAACACCGTCGCAGCCCCCCACGATCTCGATGCGTTTCTGGTGCTGCTCAAGCGTGATGGGGCACTGACTCTGGTCGGTGCGCCCGCCTCGCCACATCCATCGCCGAACGTATTCAACCTGATCATGAAACGCCGAACGATTGCCGGCTCGATGATTGGTGGTATCCCCGAAACACAGGAGATGCTCGATTTCTGCGCCGAGCACGGCATCGTCTCCGATATCGAACTGGTGCGGGCCGATCAGATCAATGAGTCCTATGAACGGATGCTCAAGGGCGACGTCAAGTACCGCTTTGTGATCGACAACTCCACATTGGTTGATTGAGCGCCTCAGATTCAAGAACGCAAATGGACTCCATCCAAAAGTAAGGAATATCGAATGAACAGACTCTTTCTTGCCCTGGGGCTGTTTATCGCCTCTTTCTCATCAATGGGAGCTGACATGTCTAACGGTGCTGACAACTTCTACAAAAGCGAAAAGGTCATCGCAGAAAAGGTCACCTTTAAAAACCAATACAAGATGAACGTTGTAGGGAACCTCTACATTCCTAAAGGAGTGGATCCCAAGATCAAGAACCCCGCGATCATCGTAGGGCACCCAATGGGCGCGGTGAAAGAACAGAGCTCCAACCTGTATGCCCAGAAGCTCGCCGAGCAAGGTTTCGTGACATTGGCGATTGATCTTTCGTTCTGGGGTGAAAGCGAGGGGCAGCCCCGTCAAGCCGTGTCGCCGGACATCTACGCCGAGGACTTCAGCGCGGCGGTGGATTTCCTGGGCACACGGCCTTTCGTTAACCGTGAGCGCATCGGCATCATCGGCATTTGCGGCAGCGGCGCCTTCGTCATCAGCGCGGCCAAGATCGACCCTCGACTGAAGGCAATCGCAACAGTCAGCATGTACAACCACGGCGACCTATACCGCAAAGGTTTGGGTCATTCGACGACCCCAGAGCAGAAACGCACGGCACTCGCCGAAGCTGCAGAACAACGCTATGTGGAATTCACTGGCGGCGCTACCCAGTACACCGCCGGTGCCCCGTTGAAGCTCACAGGCAATGCGATAGGCGATGAGTTTTTTGATTTCTATCGCACTCCTCGCGGTGAAGTCACCCCTGCCGGCGCATCGCCGCAGACGTCCACCATGCCGACACTGACCACCAATGCGAAGTTCTACAATTTCTACCCGTTCGAAGACATCGAGACTATTTCGCCACGTCCACTTCTCTTGATCACGGGCGTCGAGGCTCATTCTCGTGAATACAGTGAAGATGCCTACAAGCGTGCAGCGGAGCCTAAAGAACTGGTCATCGTTCCGGGCGCCAACCACGTCGATCTCTACGACCGGGTCAACCTCATTCCATTCGCCAAGTTGACCACGTTCTTCAAAAGCAACCTTAAGTAGCCCGTTCGGTGCCCTGGCCGGGCATCGCTTCTCTCGTAGCCTCGTCCTCGGGGCTACGACGCTTCGCGCAATACAGGATTCAAACAATGACTGATCACACCACCCCAGTGCCCCATAAATCATGGGGTGCCGTATTCGCCATGTCGCTCGCCGCCTTCGTGCTGGTGGCATCGGAATTCATGCCCGTCAGCCTGCTGACACCCATTGCCGCCGATCTGCATATCACCGAAGGACAAGCCGGTCAGGGCATTTCCGTTTCGGGGCTGTTTGCCTTATTCACCAGCCTTCTTATCCCGCTGGTGACAGCGCGGGTCGACCGTAAACCGCTGCTTCTTTCATTGACGCTGTTGATGATCCTTTCTGGAACAGTGGTCGCGTTCGCCCCGAACTACTGGGTGTTCATGATCGGCCGCGCGCTGATCGGTATTGCGATAGGTGGCTTCTGGTCATTGTCGGCGGCAACCGCCATGCGCCTGGTGCCTGACGACCAAGTCACACGTGCCATGGCAATCGTCAACGGCGGCAACGCTTTGGCGACTGTGATTGCAGCACCATTGGGCAGTTTTCTCGGCGCCTTGATTGGCTGGCGCGGTGCATTCTTGTGCGTCATCCCAGTCGCGATAGTCGCTTGTGTATGGCTGTCTGTAAGCCTTCCACCGATGAAATCGCAAAGCGGTTCAGGCACTGGAAACGTCTTCAGATTGATGAAAAGCGTACCGGTCGCGCTAGGCATGGTGGCGGTCAGTGTGTTTTTCATGGGCCAGTTCATGCTGTTTACCTATTTGCGCCCATTCCTTGAAACGGTCACGCACGCCAGTGTCTCCATGCTGTCTTTTATGTTGCTCGTTCTGGGCCTGGCGGGACTTGCCGGAACCTTCCTGATTGAAGCGTTCTTGAAAAATGGCCTGCATCGAACCCTCATCGTCATCCCGATCTTCATGGCGATGATTGCACTGGCGCTTGTTTCATTCGGTAGCTCGGCGACCACCACGACCGTCTTGCTTGGCGCATGGGGACTGGTGGCGACTGCAGCGCCCGTGGGATGGTGGACATGGCTGGCGAGAACGTTGCCAGACGCTGCTGAAGCGGGAGGCGGTTTAATGGTGGCGATCATCCAACTCGCTATTGCGTCTGGCGCAACCGTTGGCGGGCTGGTCTTCGACTCGAGCGGCTATCAAGCGACCTTCAAATTGAGCGCCACGTTGCTAGGCGTAGCGGCGGTTCTTGCCTTCCTGGCTGCACGCGCAGCAACGCGGGAGCCTGTTGCATCGGTCAGCATTGCTTGAAATAACCGCAAGACACGCCAAGGCATGTCTTGTGGTTTCGGTTGAGCATGCGCTCGGAAACTGGACGTGACCGTCAGCGTGCGCTGTCGATGATTTGGCCACCGTCAGGGGTAAGACTGTAACCCGTCAGGAACTGCGCATCCTTGCTGGCAAGGAACAGCACGACCGGCGCAATGTCCTCTTCGGGTGATCCATAACGGCCAAGTGCGTTGGTGGGTGCGGGCGCATTGGCAGCAGCCCCCCAAGTGTCCGCAACCGGCATGACATTGTTCACCGTGATCTTGTCTGCGCCCCACTCCCTTGCCGCCGAGCGAGTCAAGGCACACACCGCCTCCTTTGCCATGTTGTAAGGGGCATAACCCTGCAAGCCGATGACACCGGCCAACGATGCAAAGTTGATGACTCTACCCTCCCCGCTGGCTTTAAGGTGTGGGTAGCAGGCTTGCATCGTCCGCAGATAGGCAATCGGCCCCATTTCCAGATTGCGTTGCAATTGCTCGACTGACAGATCGAGAACCGATGAGAAGACGGCGCAGGGGTCGAAGGCATTGTTCACCAGGATCCTGCAAACAGCTGGGCAGTAGCGCGGCCAATACCACGACCGGCGCCAGTGACGATGGCTACTTTTCCATTGAGTCGGGACATGTTGATCTCCAGTTATGTGGGGGTTATTAAATGTGCCGTTGTTACTTGCCCGTAGGGTGACTGCACGTCATGAGCAGCGTTTTGAGTCAAGAAAGAAGCGATCAGCAACACGAGGCAGATAACCGCCGGCAAGGCTCCACCAGGCTTGCGGACATTGATATGCGCAAACGCTGAGAGCAGCAGGTGATAAAGCATGCCGGCGTAGGCCAGGTCGCTAAGCGACACATTGATCCGCAACACAATGGCGACCACCGCCAGGATCTTCACTGCAATGAGCATCGGCATCAGATTGGCGGGGTAGCCGAGGTCGGCGAGTGCTTGACGAACCCATTCCCTTTTAACCAGGTACAGAGTCGCCGAGGCCAGATACAACAACGACAGCAGTGTCGTACTGATCCAATAAATGTAGATTTCAATCATGGGGTTTTCCTAAGCAAGCGTTAATGCGTCGACTTAGGTCAAAGATGTCGCCTAATATGAAAAGCGACAAGTAGGATGAAAAAGTGGTGCTTAGTATGGAAAACCAGACTATTGATGACGATCAGATCAATATGCACGAGGAAATGCGCCGTGCATTTGCGCTGCTCTCAGGCAAGTGGAAGCTGGAAATCATGTGGTTGTTGAACCAGCGAATCTATCGCTTCGGAGAACTTCGCAAGGCGATCAGCGGCATCACCCAGCACATGCTGACGGCACAACTTCGTGAACTCGAAAACGATGGCCTGGTGTCGCGAACAGTCTTCGCGCAAGTGCCCCCGCGCGTCGAATATGAGATGACGGCAAAGGCCCGTGCACTCGGGCCAACGATGGAAGCACTCGCGTTATGGTGGAGCGAGTATGGGAAAAGCGTTCCGGTGAAACCAAGCTCGCGCGGTCGTAAACCCAGAAGCAGTTAGACATTGAATGTTGTTACCCGATCAACCGCTCCCGAGCAGGTCTGCGCTAATCAAGGTGAGAATACTTAGAGCGCTTTGTTGAGAAGAAAATAGCTCCCAGATCGCTCCGCAAGCAAACTGCTGAATACGTAACCGAGGGTGACCAAACCGCATGAGTGCGAGTGCTCTTCTCGGCACGCAAATCATGCTTGCGGATTCAAGCAGGGAGAAACCTGTAGGCAGAGCAGTGGGTAAAAAGCTGATCAGGAGATTTTCATCACGCCTGAACATCCATGAAGTCCCTGGCCCAATTCAAATATGTTTCCGGCAACGTGTAGGTATAGGCCAGCTCGGTAGCGCTTAAGTTTGATGTGTTGCGAGTGAGCTGGCGTTGTTCACGAAGGCAGTCATAGGTCGCTTTAATGGAGGCGAAATAAGCACCATGACCTGCAACAATGATTCGCACTCCTAGCTTGGCCAAGCGTTCGTTGTCGTTGAGTCTCGGGTTTCCGTAAGTGACCAACATCAGTGGAATCGTGATGTGCTCCACGATCTGATCGAGGTGCGCAAAGTCCTGGATGCCAACAATACAAATGCCATCCGCGCCGGCCCGTTGATAAGCGTGCATTCGGTGAATGACCTCATGCACTGGCAGGGCTGATGCGTTGGTTCGAGCAATAATCGAAAGCTCCGGATCAACGCGTGCTTCCAGTGCGGCCCGCACTTTGCCGACGCCCTCTTCAGTGCTGATGAGGTCTGTTGATTTACACCCGAATTGCGCCGGAAGAAAGGTGTCTTCAATCGTGAGTGCCGCTATTCCTGCGCGCTCCAACTCCTGGACAGTTCGCATGACGTTGAGTGCATTTCCGTAACCGTGATCGGCGTCAGCTATGACAGGCAACTGCGCCGCACGGCCTATTCTGGGCGCTTGTTCGACAAATTCAGACAGGGTAATGAGTGCGAAGTCTGGTGCAGCCAGAACCTGCAGAGATGCAACTGATCCACCCAGAATACCCACTTCAAATCCGAGATCGGCGGCAATGCGTGCTGACATCGGATCAAAGACTGAAGCCGTCTGGAAACAGTTACTGGATGCCAGCAGCTCGCGAAACGAACGGCGTAATGCTGGGTGGGAAACTCTGGGCATGATCGCTCCTCACTGTGGCCGTCATCGTGTGAACGATCAGTGCCAACTCAAAAGTGCGGCGAGACTATCACGCAAAAAATAGGTCCTTCACGGAATTCCGGGGAACACATATAACGAAATATCTGTAGGGGCTGCCGAACGCGGCCCGAACCTYCGGCAGCTCCTACAGGGGAACGCGTGCACCACCAAACAACGAGGTCGAGCGTTAGCTCGCCTCGCGGTGCTGTTGCGGTGCACGCCCCCTCGWGAGGCCGAGCGCAGGTTCTGCGCAGTGGGCAACCCGGCATGGATGCCGGGTTAGCAGCGCACGGCCATGGATGGCCGATCGCGGCGGGCCCTGTAGGAGCGAGCTTGCTCGCGAAAAACCTGAGAGCACCGCGGGGTGTCAGGCTCCCCGCGTCATCGTTGACCTCCATCGCGAGCAAGCTCGCTCCTACAGGCTCTTCCAAGTGACCCGC
>NZ_JBFTOU010000052.1:0-14963 GCF_056398125.1 Pseudomonas sp. 05L36
ATCGCGGCGGGCCCTGTAGGAGCGAGCTTGCTCGCGAAAAACCTGAGAGCACCGCGGGGTGTCAGGCTCCCCGCGTCATCGTTGACCTCCATCGCGAGCAAGCTCGCTCCTACAGGCTCTTCCAAGTGACCCGCCGTMAGGGCGGAACCMTAAGWGGCCGTTACMGCAGCAATGAATATGTACACCAGGAAGAAAATGCTCGGCCGTCAGTTGCCATCGCTGGCAAGTCGGATCGCCGCACCGCAGCTTCTACAGGTATCGGTGTTCCCCGGAATTCCGTGAAGAACCTTTTATTTGGTGCTTACTGCGCCAGATGTAGCAACAGGAAATCGATGAATGCCCTCGATTTGTGGGGCAAATGCGGGCTGTTGGGAAACACCACATTGACGGACTGCGAGGGCAGCGAATAGTCGGGCAACAACCGGATCAGCCGCTCGCTGGCGATATCGTCCTTGACCACCCAGGCGGGCAGCACCGAGACGCCTAGCGACGACAACGTCATGGAGCGGATGGCCGTGGAAGAATTGGATTCAAACTGATTGATCCCGTTGATCTCGACAGTCCCCAAGTGCGGATGGCGCAACGTCCACTGGGTCGGTGCCTGCAGGTTGCTGTTGGCGATCCACGGCACCGAATTCAGGTCCTGAGGATTCTGCACCGGGTGACGTGCAAGAAACGTCTCGGTAGCCACCAGGACAATTTCATAATCCGCCAGTTTGCGGCTCTTGAAAGCCGAGTCCGCCAAATGGCCTAAACGGATTACCAGGTCTAACTTTTCCGCCACCAGATCATTGAGTGACGAGTTGAAGTTATAACAGAGTTTTATTTCCGGGTAGCGCTCTATAAATTGCGGTATCAACGGAAGAATATAGGCCTCGCCGTATTCACTGGTGGAGCTGAAGCGCAACTTTCCGGACACCCGATTATGTCCTTTTAATACATTATCGAAGGCGTTATCGATGTCCGCGACAATGCCTTTGAATTCTTCATAAAAGTCCTGACCGGTTTCGGTGAGGGATATATTTCGGGTGTTTCTAATCAACAACGTCGCTGACAGCACGTCCTCCAGCGCCTTGACATGCAGGCTGGCCATGGCTTTGCTGATGCTCAGGTAATTGGCAGCCTTGGTGTAAGAACCAAAATCGACCACGGCCAGGAATGTCTGGACCCGATTAAGATGAGTGTGCATAGAAATATGGTTCACTGTTAAATCCCGTCAAACATTGTTTCAAGGATAGTCGTATCGACAGTTCAAGTCCACCGCCCTTATGCTTTGCGGAAAAGGGGAAACAACATGACCTATCGCTACAAAGTTGCACTGATATTTCTGATCGGCTTTTTTATAGACTGCATTAACATCTTTATGTCAGCGGTCGCATTACCGAGTATATCGGCAGCGCTGCACGTTAGTACTTCAGACGTTGCGTGGGTGGCTAACGCTTATATTCTGGGGCTGACACTGATCATTCCGGTCAGCACCTGGTTGGCCGGTCGTTTTGGCAGTCGGGAAATCCTCACCACCTCGATGATCGTGTTTACAGCCTCCGTGTGGATGTGTGGGCTGGCCAACAGTTTCAACGAGCTGGTGATCTGGCGCTTCGTCCAGGGGATTGGCGGCGGCCTGTTGATTCCTGTCGGACAGGCACTGACGTTCAACCTGTTCAAGGGCGAGCAGCGGGCGAAAATATCCACGTTGGTCATGGCCGTTGCGCTGATTGCGCCCGCCATTTCACCGACCATCGGCGGCATCATCGTCGACAGCAGCTCCTGGCGCTGGGTGTTCTACAGCAACATCCCGTTCTCACTGATCGCGGCATTGCTGTCATGGTTCTGGATCAACGAAGCGCGACCGACGACTTTGCCCAGACCCGACATCAAGGGCTTGCTGCTGGTCAGCGCGGCACTCGGCAGCCTGCTGATGGGCATGTCGTTGTATGGCGGCGACGCTCCGGCATGGGTGGCCGGCCTTTTCGTCATGGCCGGCGTTACGTTCGTCGTGCTGTACGGGCTGCACTACCGCACCTGCAAAAATCCGATCATTGAACTGAGCCTGCTCAAAAGCAAAAAACTCAGCACCTCCGTCTATATCTATTACGCGATTCCCGGTGTGTTCACGGGGGTCAACTTGATGAGCATCTTCTTCCTGCAAAACACCCTGCACTTCAGCGCCCGACTGACAGGGATGTTCATGATCCTCTACGCCATCGGCGCATTCATCGCGATGCTGATCTGTGGCCGGGTCTATAACCGGATGGGCGCCAAGCGGCTGTTTGCCCTCGGGATGCTATTGCACAGCGCCGGCATCGCCACCCTGTTACTGGTGAACGATCCCTCAGACTTTCTGGTGATCGTCATCGCCTACAGCTTGATGGGGATCGGCGGCGGCATCGGTGCCAACACAGCACAAACCACGTCGCTGATGGACTTCGAGGGCAATGACACCCACAAGGCCAGTGTCATCTGGAACATCAACCGACAGATGTCATTCAGCATCGGCGCGGCCCTCTTCCTGATGGTTTTCAACCTGCTCTTGAAGCATTTCGATACCACCCAGGCCTACCACGTGACCTTTGCCATCGCCGCGCTGGTGGGCCTGTTCCCACTCTTTCAACTGAGTCAGTTGAACACTCAAAAGGACTGTCATGCACAACAAAATAGTTGAACAGGCGCACCACAGCATTCATCACGTGCACGAGCTGATCCACACCCTGTTCACCGACGCAAACGGTAAGGGGCAGGCCACGCTTGAACCTCTGATATCGGCCTTTGCCGAGCACTTCACCATGGTCACCACCTCGGCCGCCATTGTCAGCCGGGCGACGGTCGAACAGATGTTTAAAGGTGCAGTCGGCGCCAAGCCAGGCCTGGAGATCGTCATCAGCGATCTGCAGACGGTCTGGCAGGAAGGCAATAGCGTGGCGATTCGCTACAAGGAAACCCATCGCCTCGGCCAGCGCGAAAGCTCACGGGTTTCGGTGGCGATCATTGGCATGCATCACCACAACGCCCAATGGATCTACCTGCATGAAACGCCGCTAAGCCAGGAAAGCTGATTCTCGTATGAACTACACAATCACTGATTGCCGAATGCTCTCGGCCTCTATCAAAGAAATCACCGTCAGCCCGCTAACAGCGGGGTGTGCGGTGCCGGCGGCGGGCGTACATTTCAAATGAAGGCTGCATTGCCTACCCACTCAGGGGATTTACCGCTTTTGCAGACATCTCTGAATGTCTGCAATGGGCGGTTCTCTGCCGGTCGTCACTACAGCGTGTGCTGGTAAAGTCGAATGCAAACAGTTGGTCAACACGGATGCAATCAGGTGTAAACCTATTTCAGGACTAGACAATGTAATGGCGGCCCAGGGACGGAAAAACGCCCCGGCACTTTCTGGAGGATGTTGGGAAGTTGGCGATGAGAATCATAGGGACGAGTTGGTGCAGCTTTGCCTACGGCGTCTCACCATTTGTCAGCAAACCGAATCGTTCATCCGTAGAGTTGGCCGTCAATGAAATATGACGGCCATCAGTTGGGGCTCTTTAGCCTGTAGTCATCCCGGAAATGCCACGTCGCTGACGCGCTCTTCACTCATCGGCACCGAAAGGCACCAGGTGAACATCAGCTGTATTGATTTGCCGACCCGTCAGCGGGTTTTGGTTTTCTGGAACAGGTTGACTGGTAAGCAATTGCCAACCATATGAACCAACCCGGCATGACCATCAAGGCAATTCGGGTGTCGGGTCTCAATGCCAACAGGCAGAGAACGAAGCCCAGAAACCCCAGGGAAAACCAGGCCATCGGCACGCCGCCAGGCATCTTGTAGGCCGATTTCGCATGCAGCTCGGGTCGCTTTTTGCGATAGGCAATGTAGGACGCGAGGATGGTCGACCAAGTGAAAATCACCAGGATTGCCGACACGGTAGAAACGATGGTGAACGCTGTCATCACTTCTGGAACGATGAACAGCAACAGTACCCCCACCAGCATCAACAATGTGGTGAACGCCAGGCTCAGCAAAGGCACGCTATTGCTCGACAGACGCCGGAAAATCCCCGGAGCGTTGTCCTGATTGGCCAGTCCAAACAGCATGCGACTGGATGAAAATACGCCACTGTTGGCCGATGAGGCGGCGGATGTCAGCACCACAAAGTTGACGATACCGGCTGCTGCGGGAAACCCTGCGACCAGAAACAGCTCGACGAACGGGCTCTTGTTGGGCGAAACCTGTTGCCAGGAAGTCACTGCAATAATGCAGGCCAGTGCCAGCACATAAAACAGGATAATTCTCAGCGGAATCGAGTTGATGGCTTTAGGCAGGGTCTTCTCGGGGGAGCGCGTTTCGGCGGCTGCAGTACCGATCAGCTCGGTGCCCGCAAAGGAGAAAATCGCCATCTGGAACCCGGCAAAGAAACCGAACAAGCCGTTGGGGAAGGCGGCCTGTTTATCCAGCAAGTGGTTCAGGGATGCAGTAACGCCACTGGGTGAGACAAAGGAGCTGGCAATCATCACCATGCTGACGCCAATCAGGGTGACGACGGCAATGATCTTGATGATCGCGAACCAGAACTCCACCTCACCAAAAAGCCTGACAGTCAGCACATTCAAGGCGAACAGTGTCATCAGCATGCCGATCGCCGGTATCCAGGCGGGTACATCGGGGAACCAATACTGAAAAAATCCACCCACCACGACGGCATCACCTATCACTGCAACGCTCCAGCTTAGCCAGTATGACCAGCCAAGGAAAAATGCCGCGCGTGGGCCAAGATAGGCACCGGCAAAATCCGCGAAGGTTTTGAAGTTCAAGTTGGAGAGCAACAGTTCGCCCATGGCACGCATGACGAAGTAGACGAACAGACCGATGATCATGTAGATGAGGATGATCGACGTGCCGGAGAGGGCGATGATCTTCCCGGAGCCCATGAACAGACCGGTACCGATGGCACCTCCCATGGCCATTAACTGAATGTGACGATTGCTGAGCGTGCGCTGCAGCGCGGGCTGTTCAACCAGCCCGGACGGAGTCGATTTCATTACAAAACCTCTTGATTTTATGTTTTTGAGTTTTGGCAGAAAAGTGGGTGTCGAGCGTTCTTGTTAGAGATGCAACGGCTACTGACGGTGGTGGTTTGCGGGTGGCAGGGTTTCTCGTCCGCTCACCCGGTGAGTAGCCCCTTGGCACTTTGCTCAGGGGGCCTCACCTATGGCTATCAACTGACTGTGCGCAGGCGTGAGGGGGCGATTGCTGGCTGCTGATCAAGCAGTTGGTAGAGGTTTTTTATGTTGGCAGGCGTCGGCACCAGATGGATGCGCTCACCGATGGCATGCTCCCGCGCCAGATCGTGCACGTAGCGCAGTGACGAAAAGTCTTCCAGGGCAAAACCCACCGAATCGAAAACGGTGACCTGGGTGTCGTTCTCACGGCCCGGGACATCGCCCTGGACAATCCGGAAGAACTCTACGACGGGAAAGTCGACCTCCAATTGTTGAATATCGCCTTCAATCCGGGTTTGAGGTTCAAACTCAACGATGACCCGGGCATTGCGCAGGATGTCGGCGTGCAGTTCGGTTTTCCCTGGGCAGTCACCGCCCACGGCGTTGATATGCATGCCGGGCTCGATCATCTCGGGCGTCAGAATCGTTGCATAGGCCTTGTCTGCGGTGACTGTGGTGACGATGTGCGCGCCCTTGACCGCTTCCTGTACCGAGTTGGCCAGAATCACCTCAATATCCGGGAATGCGGCCAGGTTGTGCTTCAACTTGAGTGAAGCGTCGCGATCGATATCGAAAATGCGAATTTCCTTGATGGACAGCATTTCGTGGAAGGCGAGGGCCTGAAACTCGCTTTGGGCGCCATTGCCGATGATTGCCATGGTGCTTGCACCCGGGCGCGCCAGGGACTGCGCAACCAATGCGGAAGTCGCTGCCGTGCGCACGGCGGTGGTCAGCGTCAGTTCGCTGAGCAAGGTTGGATAGCCACTGTGGACATCGGCCAGGACACCGAAGGCCATGACCGTCAGCAAGTTGCTTTGACCGTTGTCCGGGTGACCGTTCACGTACTTGAACGAGTACTGCTGGCCATCGTCGGTCGGCATCAACTCGATCACACCGTCGGCCGAATGATTGGCGGTGCGGGGCGACTTATCAAACTGCGCCCAGCGTGAATAGTCAGTTTCGATGTAAGTGGCCATCTCGCGGATTGCCCGGCGGATTCCCACTGTGGCGAACAGGCGTGCGGCATGATCGACGTCTATAAAAAGAGTCATGTTTTTATTCTCCGATTCAATAGTTGAAGCGTTGCGATTCAGGGGATGACTCAGGCGCGTTTACTCTCATAGCCATGCAGTACGTTGACCGCATTGATCCCGATTTCATCGACCATGTAGCCACCTTCCATGACGAATAGGGTGGGGCAGCCGACGCTCGCGATCAGCTCGCCGATGCCGATGAAGTCTTCACTTTCCAGCAGGAAGTGACTGATGGGGTCGTCCTTGAACGTGTCGACGCCCAGTGAAATAACCAACACTTCAGGGGCAAATTGCTGGAGTTTCTTGCAGGCGTGTAGCAGGGCGTTGCGATAGCTTTCCCAGGTGGTGTTCTTCGGCAGCGGATAGTTCAGGTTGTATCCTTCGCCTTGCCCTGCGCCGACTTCGTGGCTGAAGCCTGAGTAGTACGGGTAGGACACCGCCGGTTCGCCGTGCAGCGAGACAAACATGACGTCACTACGCTCGTAGAAAATGTTCTGGGTGCCGTTTCCGTGATGAAAGTCGACGTCCAGTACGGCGACACGTTTGGCACCTTGGGTAATGGCCTGCTGTGCAGCAATGGCGGCGTTGTTCAGATAGCAGTAGCCGCCCATGTATTCACGCGCCGCGTGATGGCCGGGCGGTCGGCACAGGGCAAAAGCGCTGTCGTGGCCTTCATCGATCAGCGCCAGGCCGGTGAGGGCGATGTCTGCACTGGTTTTCACCGCTTGCCAAGTGGTGGCGGTAATCGGGGAGCCGGCGTCCATGGCATAGAAACCCAGCTTGCCGTCGATGAAAGTCGGCACTTGCTCGTTGGACAGGTCGCGCACTGGCCATACCAGCGGTAGGGCATCGTGCGTACGTCCGGTCGCGCTCCATTCTGACCAGGCGCTTTCCAGAAAGCTGACGTAGCGCTCGCTGTGCGCATTGACGTAACACGACCGGTCAAATGCTCGCGGCTCGACGATCTGGCCAAGGCCTACCTGCTTGACACGGTTATGGACGGTATCGGCCCGACTGGGCTGTTCGAACGACGGCTTGAGCACGCCGTCTTTCAATTCGGTGCCGTGGTGCAAGCGGTGGGAATCACTGAAAACTGTAAACATTCTGCGCATCCGTTAATGTGAACCAGTGCAAATATTCTGTTCCGGCCGGGATGCGCTTTCTTTGCTTTGTTTTCGTGGTTTACTAGATTATTCGGGCGTTTTTACTCTGGAATGGCGTAATGCAGAAAAAATCATCCAAACGCATCAGTCTCGACGATACCGACTTGGCAATCCTCGCATTGCTGCAAGAAGATGCGAGTATTTCCAACGCTGAGCTCAGTGAGCGCTTGTCGTTAAGCCTGACACCTTGCTGGAGGCGGCGTAAGAGAATGGAGGAGGCGGGCGTGATCAAGGGGTATCAGGCGAACCTTGATCGACGAATGCTGGGGCTGGATATCATGGCGTTCGTGCACATCCGTTTTTCCACCCACGCCGATCACGCTCCCGACGCTTTCGAGGCGGTGATTGCGCAATTGCCTGAAGTGTTGTCCTGTCACAAGATCACCGGGGATGCCGATTACGTGCTGCAAGTGTTGGCAGAGGATCTTGATAGCTACAGTGACTTTATCGAGCAGGTGCTCAGGCGTCAGGTGGGCATTGCGTCCATCCAGTCCAGTCTGGCTTTACGCGAGGTCAAGACCAGTAGCCGTATCGCGATACCCAAATCGAGCAAGGAGTGAATGGGCAGGGGTTAGATCACCTTGTGAAACCCTGCCTTTGACGTAGCTCCGTTGTAATGAAGCCCGGAATAGCAAGGTGCTGACAAAGTGGAAAGCTGAGCACAGCTCTGCGACCGTTGAGTCCTGGCTGACCAAGTAATTCTGAAATGAGTACCAAAGGGCTCTTCGAGAGCCCTTTTTTACGTCATAGGGTCTTCAAGCGATGTGTTCTGGAATTGCTTGATTAGCGATTTGCGCAACCGTAGGTAGCGTTCAGAAAATACAAATGCGAATACGTATCAAAAGCTGATAATGCGGTATACCATACGCCTCGATTTGTTGGCACGTATGCCGTCCCATTTGGCTATTTTCTCAAGGTTTCCTAGATGCGTCGTACTCTGGTTTCTATCTGTGTGATTCATGCGTTTTCCGCTTCCTCCTGGGCAGAGGGCGCCACAACCGATAAAGCCAGTCTGGAGTTGCAAGCAACCGACATCGTTGGCACGGCTGACTTTGAAACCGCCCTGGGGCCCGTCGACGGGTACCGGGCGACGCGTTCATCCAGTGCAACGCGTACCGACACGTCGATCCACGAGACGCCTCAATCCATCAGTGTAGTGACCAAGGATGTCGTGGAAGACATCAGTGCCACCCGATTGCAGGACGCGCTCGATTACGCTGGTGGTGTGGGGCGGGCCAACAACTTTGGCGGCCAGGGCCTGACCACATTTACCGTGCGTGGATTTACCACCGGGGAGTTTTATCGCAACGGGTTCCCGATCAACCGTGGCTATCCGAACATGCCGGATGCGAACACCATCGAAAGGCTCGAAGTTCTGCGAGGGCCTGCGACCATGCTCTATGGCCGAGGCGATCCAGGTGGCACGTTCAACATCATCTCCAAACAACCTCTGGCCGAGCCCACTGTGACGCTGGGTAGCCAACTCGACGACCAGGGAATGCAACGCGGAACTCTGGATGCCTCCGGCCCGCTGGATGAAGAAGGCCGTTTGGCCTATCGCTTGAATGTGGTGGGAGAGGGCGGCGATACCTTCCGAGATCATGTCGAAACCGAACGATACGGCGTCACTCCGGTACTTGCCTGGCAGGTCGACGACGACACCAAGGTGATCTTCGAGGGGGATTTCATGCGCAACAATCACCCGCTGGATCGCGGCGTGACGCACTTTCCCAATCAAATCGGCATAGCCTCTCGCGACACCTTCTTCGGTGAAAAAGACGTTGGCAAACTGCACAACGACAACAACATGGCGCAGCTGCGGTTCGAGCATCTGCTGAGCGATAACTGGACGTTGGGCGGCGGATTCCAATGGCTCGACGGCACCCTCGAGGGGAATGCGGTCGAAGCCAACGGTATGGCCGCAGACGGGCGCACCCTGGGCCGTAACTTCAACTACCGCAAGCTGGAGTGGACGGACAAGGACACCCAACTCAACCTCACCGGACATTTCACCGCAGGCGGTTTCGATCACACTCTGCTGACCGGCGTCGAGTACGAGGACTACGACTACCAGTCGATCATCCAGCGCTCCAGCGGCGCCGTGAGTGCCTACCCGATCGATATCTTCAACCCGGTGTATGGCCAGCCTCGTCCAGCCTTGACCCGTACCCCGACCAACGACAAGGAAAACCTCAAGACCTACGCGGCATTCGTCCAGGACCAGGTGGCCTTGACCGAGCGTTTGAGAGTATTGGCCGGGGCCCGTTTCGAGCGCTTCGAGCAGGATTACCAAACCTTTGTGCCGGGCGGCAGAAGCTGGGAGGCCAGCGACAATGCGGTGACCCCGCGCGTTGGCGTGACCTATGACCTCACCGACACGGTGGCGATCTATGCCGATACGGCTCGCTCGTTCAAGCCCAATACCGGTGCCAGCCGCCAGGGCGGTGGTTTCGAACCGGAAAAGGGCAAGTCGTATGAACTGGGTATCAAGTGGGAAGCGCTGGACAGTCAATTGAGTGTCGACGCGGCGATCTACCAGATCGAAAAGCGCAACGTACTCACCACCGATCCGGTGGACTCGACGTTCAGCGTGGCGGCAGGCGAGGTGCGCAGCCGTGGTTTCGACCTGAACATCGCCGGCAACCTGACGCCGCAATGGCGGGTGATTGGCGGCTACGCCTATGTCGATGCCGAAGTGATCAAGGACAATGTCATCCAGTCCGGCACCCGACTGATGAATATTCCGCAGAACAGCTTCAGCCTGCTTAACGTCTACGAGTTCCAGGATGGTGCACTCAAGGGACTAGGGTTTGGCACCGGTCTCAAGTACGTCGATGAGCGCGCAGGGCAGACCGCCAACACGGCGTTTTCGATGGGCAACTACACCGTTGTCGATCTACTGAGCTACTACAAGGTCAACGAAAAAATCCGACTGAATCTGGATGTGAAAAACCTGACGGACGAAGATTATGAGGAGGGGGCGTTCGGCAACGTTTACGCTTATCCAGGGGCGCCGAGAACGGTGCAGGTCGGTATTTCATATTCGTTGTAATTCGGTTGAATGGGCAGTTGCATGCTGTGAAAGCTCTGCACAGTTCCGCGACCGTTGAGTTCTGGCTGACCAAGTGATTTTGGTTTGAGTACAAAAAAGGCCCGATAAGGGCCTTTCTTTTTTATAGCAGCGTAGGGCATCTAGTTTGGTGGGAGTCAGGGTGCGCCTACGGACACCTTTCTGACGAAGCTCCGCTCCAATCAAACTATACCTGTTGCTTGATTAGTGACTGGAAGGCTTGACCGTATTTTCACGGGCAAGCTCAATGCACTTCAATGCCAAAATGGTTGTCGGGTCGACCAATGCAACCTCATGATTTTTGATCATGTAGGATTCGCTATGCTCAAGCACCAGAGGTAGCTCCGTACAGCCCAGGATTAGCACATCAGCGCCCAGTTCACACAAGTGCTCTGCGGCGATCAAGAGCTGGTCTTTACAGATGCCGTCTGTGAAACCCGCTTTGATTCCGTGGTCTCCATAAATCGACTCCATCACCAACGCTTGGTATTCAATGCCAGGGGTGATGATTTGAAGTCCTGCTCGCCGGGCAGCCACGTGATAGACCTGACTTTTAATTGTGCCGGACGTCGCTAGCAGCCCTACGGTTTTGCCAGCACCGTATCGCTGAACGATAGCCTCAACCGTCTCAGTCAACATATTCACTATTGGTACACGCAGGTGCGCCTGGATGCGCTCAACAAATGCATGAGCTGTATTGCACGGAATCGCTATGGCATTGGCGCTGGCGCTTTCCAGTCGCTTGCATGTCGCATACATCGCCATCGTCGGATCAGTTTCGTCATTCAGTAAGTTGGCTGTGCGATCAGGGATCTGGGGGTTTTGTTCCACCACCATTTTGATGTGTTCCTGATCGCGACCTGCCGGTGTGTGCGCAACAACCTTCCCCATGAAATCAACCGTTGCCGCTGGCCCAACACCACCCACTATCCCAAGCTTGAATGGCGGACGGGTCGACTGACCTTTCTCCAAGGTGGCGAAAGTGGCATAAATCTCGTTGATATCCAGGACAGTCAAGCCACGCCGTTGAAGATCACCGCAGACCAACGAGAGCTCAGTCATGCCAGGCAGGATGATTGCGGCCCCCTGATCCTGAAGCGAAAGGCAGGCCTGATAGACACACTCCAGAGGTACACCGTCAAGGTAACCATCCTTGATGCCATTAACGCCATACATCGCATCCATCAACCCGGACTGCTCGTTATCATTTGGATAAACGAGCTTGAAGTCATTGCCGAAATAGCGCTCAAACAGCCCTGAGTGCCGAACATGGTCAGACGCGATGATTCCCAACGTACTGCCGCATTCAGCGACATGATCCACGTGCTTGCGTAACGCCTCCATCATATCCAGAACGGGTATGCCAATTTCCTCCTGGATTTCCTCACGAAAGGTGTGACTGGCAAAACAAGGCAGTAAAACTGCATTGACTTCGCTGGCCTCGAACGTCTGGCAAACCTGAAATACGTAGAACTTTCTGGAGGTCATGCTGGCGCCCCGATCCAGGGGCATCAGGACGTCTTTGAACGGGTGTTGCTCAAACAGGAAGTGATAGCGACCTTGATCCTCCAGAACAGCTCTGGATTTCACCAGCTTGTAGAAAAGATCGCCGCCGGCCAGTGAGCCAAGCCCGCCGACGATACCTAGTTTGCGAGCAAACGATGACCCGCTGGACGGCTTCGATTTACGTTTCATGTTTAGGTTCTCACGCGGTGGCTACAGTATGAATTGGGAGCGGAGACTCAGTGCCGGGCGCGTCTTCAGCCTCTTCATGTGGTTCTGATTTGGCAACCACAGCCGTCGCGATGCTATTGCCAACCACGTTGGTGGCAGTCCTGGCCATATCAAGGAATTGGTCAATGCCAAGGATCAACAAGATGCCGGCTTCGGGGAGGTTGAACATGGGTAACGTAGCCGCCACCACAACCACCGATGCTCGAGCTACACCCGCCATTCCCTTGCTGGTGATCATCAGCGTCAGCAAGATGAGCAGTTGCTGTGTGAAGCTCAGGTCGACGTTGTAGGCCTGAGCAATGAACATGATGGCGAACGCTTGATACATCATTGAACCATCAAGGTTGAATGAGTACCCCAACGGTAGAACGAAGCTGGATACGCGTTTCGGCGCACCAAATTTCTCCAGTGCCTCCATGGTTTTCGGATATGCGGACTCGCTACTGGCAGTGGAAAATGCCAACAGAACAGGTTCGCGGATGAGCTTGCCCAAGGTAAACACTGAGCGGCCCAGGAACAGGTAGCCGGCAGCGAACAACACGCACCACAGAATCACAATGCCCAGGTAGAACTCGGCAATCAGTTTTCCGTAATCGACTATCAAGCCAAGACCTTGAGTGGTGATCGCCGAGGCGATGGCTGCGAAAACGCCGATTGGCGCGAAGGCCATGACGAAGTCCGTGACCTTGAACATCACCTTGGCCAGCTCTTCGATGCCATCGACAATCGTTGTGTAACCCGCTCGCTTCACACCAGCGAGGGCAAACCCGAAGAACAACGAGAACACCACGATTTGCAGGATTTCGTTGTTGGCCATTGCTTCAGCAATGCTGCGGGGAAACACGTGACTGATGAAAACCTTGAGGCTGAAATCCCCGGTGTTCACCACGGGGCTCGCCGCATGCTGGACGACCTCCATGTTCAGTCCTGCGCCGGGTTGGAACAGGTTGACCAGGCCCATGCCGATTGCCAGCGAGATCACCGAAGCGGTGACGAACCAGGCCATGGCTCTTAGGCCAATCCGGCCAACGGAGCGGGAGTTACCCATACTCGCGATGCCGCCGACCAAGGTGGCGAACACCAGAGGCGCGATGATCATCTTGATCATGCGTAAAAATATGTCGGTGACCATCGAGAAGTAAGACGCGATCTCTTTGGCGCTTTGTTCGCTCCCTGCGAAATGGTGGCACGCCCAACCGACAAGCACGCCCAAGGCGATGCCAATTGCGATCCGACGCGGAAGTTTATTTTTCTTCACGGAGCTTTCCTCAAGTGGTTTTTTTGCTTTTTTTACTTGGCAGGAGACAAGTGTCATTCGGTCGAAGCTCTGTGGCCTCGCTCCAACGTTTTCGATTCTAGGGTTGGATTTGGAAGGGCGTGATGAGTAATCCCGATAGCCTCATGCGCTTTTGGAATAGTTTTCGAAACTGCTGCTTCGCCCTGACTGGTGCGCAGTACACTGCTCATTCGGGGCATGAGGTGTCGGTATGCAAATCAAATGGCTGGATGATCTTCTGGCGGTCGCGGAGTGGAAGAATTTTTCTCGGGCTGCGCAGGTTCGCTGTGTGACCCAGTCGGCTTTGTCGAGGCGTATAAAGTCACTTGAAGAATGGGTAGGTGCGGAGTTGGTGGATCGTGGCACCTATCCTGTCCAACTGACCTCTGCTGGCCGCACATTTTGTGAAGAAAGCCGCGAGGCATTGGCGGGGCTAATGAGGCTGCGCTCAAGCCTTCGCGAGGTAGAGCGGATGCCAGGGCGATCCATCCAGGTCACTGCCGGCCACAGTCTGTCGATGACATTCCTGCCGAAATGGCTGAAGCAGTTTCAGCAGCACAATGAGCAATTCAATGCGCGGGTCGTTGCCGCCAACATCCACGACGCGGTCATATCTCTGGAGGAGGGGAGTTGTGATCTGATGATCGTCTACCACCATCCCCTGGCACCCATACTTCTCGATTCGGAAAAGTTCGGGAGTTTGACCTTGGGTCATGACGCGTTTATCCCTGTGTGCGCACCTGACAGCGATGGGAATCCGCTGTATCCCTTACCGGGCACCTCCAGCAAAACAGTTCCTCACCTCGCTTATACAGCTACGACTTTTCTAGGTCGTGTTGCCGACATCGTCATAAAGAATGGCCCGACTGCATGCATGCTGGAGCGCTGCTACGAGGCGGATATGACGATGCTGCTGATGCGAATGGCAGTCGAGGGTTATGGGGTGGCATGGTTGCCACAAAGCGCTGTCATTGACGAGCTTCAACGAGGTCAGTTGGTGAAAGCGGGTGGTGATGAATGGAGCACGCGACTGGAGATACGCTCCTACTGCTCCATCACCAATGAGAACCCTACAATGCGCAGCTTATGGAAAACCCTCGAAGGCGCTTCCCGCGATCTCCAGGGCAAAACAGCCAGTTGATCGAAGCTCCCAGGCTCGAAAAACATCCCTCAAGTATGGGTAATGACATCTGTGCATCGGGTCATTCTGAAACGTCATCACCCGCTATTTTTTGGTTCTTCACGGAATCCCGGGGAACACCGACACCTGTAGAAGCTGCGGTGCGGCGATCCGACTTGCCGGCGATGGCGACCTTACGGCCGACCATTTTCTTCCTGGTGTACATATTCATTGCTGCGGTAACGGCCACTTAGGGTTCCGCCCTTACGGCGGGTCACTTGGAAGAGCCTGTAGGAGCGAGCTTGCTCGCGATGGAGGTCAACGATGACGCGGGGAGCCTGACACCCCGCGGTG
>NZ_JBFTOU010000053.1:0-14933 GCF_056398125.1 Pseudomonas sp. 05L36
GTGTACCTGATCGTCGAACAAGGCGACTACCGCAGCGATCGGCACGGAGTCACTCACTTCAATCCGATTGGCCCCGGGTTCGATGAACAGCTCCTTGGCGCGCAACTCTCCGGCCGCCTTGATCTGCGCGTACTCGCGCTGCTCGTCATCCTCGCTGAGCAGATACACCGTGTCCCTCAGCACGCCATCGAATACCAATCCCCCAAAGCTGGTCTGATCGCGGCGCCACTGCTGATAGTCGTGTTCGAACTCGACGGCGGCCTCGCGGATCTGCTGCTGGTCCAGCACGGGTTCGTAAGGTGGTGGGCCGGCAAGATCGGAAAAGTTCAGCGTTTCGATGGGTTGGCCCCGGCCGGCCGCGCGGGCCTCTTTGGCCTTCTCTGTAACCTTCTGACGCAGGGCTTTCTGCTCGGCTTGCAGGGTCGCGTTGGTTTGCACGGCCTGGCCGTAAAAAGGCTGATTGGCATAACTGCCCCGGGCAAAACGCTCGATGCGCCAGCCAGTGAGCCAGGCCAGTTGCGCGGCCATGGTGTCTTCCAGGTTGTGGCCAAGGCGTAGGGGTTCGCTGGTGGTTGGAGGTGAGGCAGGGTCTTCGTCGAGCCCCAGGGTGGTGCGCCAGGCGTTGAAGCGGTTGATGAGCTCTGGCGTGAGGTCAAACTCTTCTTTCGTATCGAGAGACATGTGTCGCGCTGGCTGAATTTGTTGCAACTCATCCGGCACAACCGCACCAGGTACAGTCAATGGCGCACCCGCGGCGAAGGCCGCTGCGTACAAGTCGTGCAGAACAATCTGCGACAACAACTCGCCCGCTCCGCCACGGGCCTTGCCCTGATCCCCCGGCGGGTAACCACCCCCAACGTCCGAGTGCATGCCGGGGTAAAGCACTTCAGTGGCATAGGGCGGGTAACGGCCATCGGCATAACGGATCGAGTCCAGCGGAAAACACAAACGTTGCTCATGGGCGGCGACGAAGTGCCGGCAGTCCTTGATCCATTCAGGGAAACGCCCGACATCGGGCAGTGCCTGCGTGCCATCGGCCCAGTCCATATGCCCTTCAGCAAAGGGCGCGGCACGGGCGCTGCCCACCGAGGCCACAGTATCCAGCAAACCAAGGAATTCGATGCTTACCGGCAAACCCAGCAACTTTTGCTCCGGGTGTTCGGCGCCTGGCGGGGTGTCGAACAGCTCGCTCAACCAGGTGATGAAAGTACGCGCCTCGGCAGCGCCGCGAGAAAAGCCATAGACGAACAATTTGATCGCCAGCACTTTGGGTTGCGCCGTCGCGACCTTGGCCCGCAACGGCTCCAGCAGCGAAGCCATGGCCTGGCGGCGGCTGCTCTTGCCCAAGGCGGTCATGGGCCAGGTGGTGGCCATGGCTTTGAGCTTGGTCTGGGCAACCGGCAGATCCAGTCGCTGCTGGTTATTGAGGGCGAAGGACAACGCATCGGCAATGCGCAGCAGTCCCCAGTTGATCCGGTCCTCACCCCGGTTGGCGAACGCCATACCCATGGTACTGAAGTCCAGTTCGCCAATCTCGGGAAAGGGGGTGCCCACACCGGGAATGTAATAGCGAAAATACCCATTTGCAGCCTGCTCAATGCTGGCGTGATATATCCGCGCGATATTCGTCGGGTGGGGCGGCTCGGCCTTGTGGGTGTCGTAGGGCTCGTTATTCTTGGTGCCATCGAAAAACAGGCTGATGTGCAAGGCGCGCGCGCAGGTGGAGGCACCACGAAACCCGCGTTGAGCATTCAACTGCTGACGGTACAACTCCACTTCGGCGGTTTGCCGTTGGTAATTAGCCCTTACCGCTTCAGGGTCGCTGGGCAAACGGCCTGCGTTGGGAAACAGGGCCGGGACATATACGGAATCACGATTCTTTACTTCGGACATACGGCTGGCTCCTTCATTTTTATTGGTTCTTTGATCGGACTATTGGGTGAGGGATAAGCCCAGCAAGACGTGGACACCTTGACCTGATGACATGGCAGAAAGTGCACTTCCAACGAACACAACCTATCTTCATAAGGCGGAAGTTCCACAATCGCCGTGTGTTGCTGGTACTTGGCTTTATGCTTGACCATGAAGGCCCGAAATTCATCGGTTCCCAATGGAGGGGATTTAGCATAAGGATCAGAATCAGTTTCCCACTCCACTTTGAACTTCAAACCCGGCGACCATTGGCTGGGCAACGCTACACAACAGTACCCACCGCCATACCCATAAGGGGATATGTTCGGACCGCCATAACCATTCACCATGAAGTAATTAATAGCCGCCGACGTGTGATTAACTCCATTCAAATCCCCGGCCAGGAATTTCGGCGTTCCCGGAGAACACCCGGCCAGTAACGACAACAAACTACCGACAGCCCATTGCCGCCCGACCTTCCCTTTTTCATTACTCATTAAACGCCTCCCTGTTTATTAAGTTGCGCACGAAAAATGCCTGTGACAGGCAACTTTCGTTCACCACCTTTGCTTGAAACGGTAAACACAGACGTTGCTCATGGGCGGCGACGAAGTGCCGGCAGTCCTTGATCCATTCGGGGAAACGCCCGACATCGGGCAGCGCTTGTGTGCCATCGGCCCAGTCCATATGCCCTTCGGCAAAGGGCGCGGCACGGGCGCTGCCCACCGAGGCCACGGTGTCGAGCAGGCCGAGGAATTCGATGCTTACCGGTAAACCCAGCAGCTTCTGCTCCGGACGTTCGGCGCCTTGTGGGGTGTCGAACAGCTCGCTCAACCAGGTGATGAAGGTGCGCGCCTCGGCGGCACCCCGGGAGAAGCCATAAACAAACAGCTTGATCGCCAGCACCGTGGGTTGCGCCGTCGCCACCTTGGCCCGCAACGGCTCCAGCAGCGAAGCCATGGCCTGGCGGCGGCTGCTTTTGCCCAATGCGGTCATGGGCCAAGTGGTGGCCATGGCTTTGAGCTTGGTCTGGGCAAACGGGAGCGCCAAGCCCTTCTTGTTATCTAACGCAAAAGACAACGCGTCGGCGATTCTCAGCAGTCCCCAATTGATCCGGTCCTCGCCCCGGTTGGCGAACGCCATGCCCATGGTACTGAAGTCCAGTTCGCCAATCTCGGGAAAGGGGGTGCCCACGCCGGGGATGTAGTAACCAAAATAACCGTTTTCCGGTTGATCCAGACTGGCGTGAAACAGCCGCGCGATATTGGTCGGGTGGGGCGGTTTGGCCTCGCGGGTATCGTAGGGCTCGTTGTTATTGGTGCCATCGAAAAACAGGCTGATGTGCAGGGCCCGCGCGCAAGTGGAGGCCCCGCGAAACCCTCGTTGGGCATTCAACTGCTGACGGTACAACTCCACTTCGGCGGTTTGCCGTTCGTAGTTAGCCCTTACCGCTTCAGGGTCGTTGGGCAAACGGCCTGCGTTGGGAAACAGGGCCGGGACATATACGGAATCACGATTCTTTACTTCGGACATACGGCAGGCTCCTTCATTTTTATTGGTTCTTTGATCGGACTATTGGGTGACGGGTAGCGCCAACAGGAAGTGGACACTTTGACCTGATGACAAGGTAGAAAATGCACTTCCAACGCACACAGTTCGTCTTCATAAGGCGGAAGTTCCACAATCGCAGTGTGTTGCTGGTACTTGGCTTTATGCTTGACCATGAATGCCCGAAACTCATCGGTTCCTAACGGGGGGGATTCAGCATAAGGATTAGAATCAGTTTCCCACTCCACTTTGAACTTCAAACCCGGCGACCATTGGCTGGGCAACATCACACAACACACTCCCCCCCCATAACCAAACGGAGAGATGTTTCTTCCACCATAACCATTTACGGAAAAATGATTGATCGCCGCCGACGTGTGATTAACCCCGTTCAAATCCCCGGCCAAGAATTTCGGCGTCCCCGGAGAGCACCCGGCCAGTAACAACAAACTACCGACAGCCCATTGCCACCCTACCTTCCCTTTTTCATTACTCATTAAACGCTTCCCTGTTTATTAAGTTGCGCACGAAAAATGCCTGCGACAGGCAACTTTCGTTCACCACCTTTTCTTCAAACGGGAAACACAACCGCTGCTCATGGGCGGCGACGAAGTGCCGGCAGTCCTTGATCCATTCGGGGAAACGCCCGACATCGGGCAGCGCTTGCGTGCCATCGGCCCAGTCCATATGCCCTTCGGCAAAGGGCGCGGCACGGGCGCTGCCCACCGAGGCCACGGTGTCCAGCAGGCCGAGGAACTCGATGCTCAACGGCAAACCCAGCAGCTTTTGCTCCGGGCGTTCGGCGCCTTGCGGGGTGTCGAACAGCTCACTCAACCAGGTGACGAAGGTACGCGCCTCGGCGGCCCCCCGGGAAAAGCCATAAACGAACAACTTGATCGCCAGCACCGTGGGTTGCGCCGTCGCGACCTTGGCCCGTAACGGCTCCAGTAGCGAAGCCATGGCCTGGCGGCGGCTGCTCTTGCCCAATGCGGTCATGGGCCAGGTGGTGGCCATGGCTTTGAGTTTGGTCTGGGCGACCGGCAGATCCAGTCGCTGCTGGTTATTGAGGGCGAAGGACAACGCATCGGCGATGCGTAGCAATCCCCAGTTGATCCGGTCCTCGCCGCGGTTGGCAAACGCCATACCCATGGTACTGAAGTCCAGTTCGCCAATTTCAGGAAAGGGGGTGCCCACGCCGGGGATGTAGTAACCAAAATAACCGTTTTCCGGTCGATCCAGACTGGCGTGAAACAGCCGCGCAATATTGGTCGGGTGGGGCGGCTCGGCCTTATGGGTATCATAGGGCTCGTTGTTGTTGGTGCCATCGAAAAACAGGCTGATGTGCAGGGCCCGCGCGCAGGTGGAAGCGCCGCGAAACCCGCGTTGGGCATTTAATTTTTGACGGTACAACTCCACTTCAGCCGTTTGCCGTTCGTAATTAGCCCTTACCGCTTCAGGGGCGCTGGGTAAACGCCCTGTTTTGGGAAACAGGGCCGGGACATGTACGGAATCACGATTCTTTACTTCGGACATACGGCTGGCTCCTGCATATTCAGAGGTTCCTTGATCGGACTATTGGGTGAGGGATAAGCCCAGCAAGACGTGGATACCTTGACTTGATGACAAGGTAGAAAATGCACTTCCAACGCACACAGTTCATCTTCATAAGGTGGAAGTTCCACAATTGCAGTGTGTTGCTGGTACTTGGCTTTATGCTCGGCATAAGCGGCCCGATACTCATCAGTTCCCAAGGGGGGTAATCGGGCATTAGAGTTTGGATCAGTTTCCCACTCCACTTTGAACTTCAAACCCGGCGACCATTGGCTGGGCAACATCACACAACACACTCCCCCCCCGTATCCATTAGGACTGGCATTCCCTCCTCCATAACCATTCACCATGAAGTAATTAATAGCCGCCGACGTGTGATTAACCCCGTTCAAATCCCCGGCCAGGAATTTCGGCGTCCCCGGAGAGAACCCGGCCAGTACCAACAGCAAACTACCGACAGCCCATTGCCGCCCAACCTTCCCTTTCTCGTTACTCATTAAACGCTCCCTATTTATTAAGTCGCGTACGACAAACACCCGGAATGAAAATTTTTTCGCTTAAAACCTATATGTACCCGCAACAAACACATTGACTACGCATAGATACCGACACCTTTTAAACCACAGATAACCCGCCCACTTAATAAGTATGTGAACTTGGACTCCAGCGTGGCTCAACCGAAAACTTTACATCCGGATATTTTATAGCTGGCAAAATTGAAACTTTACTTTCCTTGTCTTCTACCCCTTGCCTACCATCATAGAAAACAAAAGTATTGTTATTTGAATGCAGCCAATCGTTTACTTTTGAGCTGTTGGCAGAAGACGCAGAAAGCTTATCTGGAAAAACAAACCTAACCTTTACATCATCATAACGCTCCCCATAATACATCCACATTGAATCAGGCAAGTATCCTTTGAAGGCCGGTATATAAGCCGTCATCGAAGAGTCAACAAGGGGAGCACCATCAACATATAATACCAGGTCTTTTTTAGTGCCATTCTTATACTCTACCCCATACCTAATTGATTGCGCAGAAGCTCGGAAGCTTTTTGAACCACCAAAGTCAAACTTAATATACCCATGATTCGGCTCCATTCTCGCCTGAATATCAGTCATTTCTTCTTTTCTATCTGCACGCGCGTAGTCATGGGGAATGCTCAGCGTATCGACTGCCAGATCGACTGGAATACTGGCCAGCACGACAACCGGACAAATAATTGTTATATAACAAAGCACGGATGCAAGATCCGCATTAAATGTTAGTACCTGAACATCTGTTACTACCCCCCTGTAATAATCTGCATCGCTGGCAAAACCCAAGTTTTCAATCCGTGCCGCATTTGTTCCGCACCCCATAAGAGATGAGACAAGCAGCCCCACCAATATTAATTTCGCTATAAATTTAGTCACTCTTGCTCCTCTCCACTCGCACCAGACAACACAGCAAATTTGTCCACCGCATAAGCATTCAAACCCCCGAAATAATTTTCGCAACTTGCTTGAAGCACAACGTGGTAACAACGAACAAAACACTCCTCACTGGATAGTTGTGAAAACGCTTTCACTGCAAACCCGAGCAACTTTTGCGCATCACTGATGCAGCCCAACCGATCAAATTGCGCATCCGTCAACTCAACCGGAGTGTTTGCTTCTCCAAGTACCTGATCCGAGCCATAAGTGCCCGGTTGCCAGGTAATCCGTTGATCCCGATCCAGCCAACTCCAGAACAGCGCCAGGCTCAGAAACCGTTTTTTCTGTTCCGGATCCAGGACGCTTGCCAACAATTGCGGTAGCACACGCGGGTCGTAGAAACGCAGCAAGCCAGACTCTCCTCCCCATTCAAGCTGTGAAAGTCCTTGCAGGGTCTTGGTCAGAACATCGAACGGGATGGGGGAAATCAACAACATGAGTCTCGGCATGTGCCCCATCTGCTCGATGATCTCTTCCAGCCAGGCTTTGTGGTGCCAATCGTCCAGACTGATGCGCATCAGGATCGGCGCCTGAGGCAACAACGTCTCCTCCGGCGTTGTGCTGAAAAATGAAAACCAGGGAATGGCTGGCTCGATGGCTTCGAGTGCTGGTAGCAGGGAAACATCGGAGCCCGCTTGGTCGACGATTAAATCAACATGATCGAGGTCCGCTGCACGGCACAGGCCTTCCAACTGGTCGAGCCACTGTTCATAAGTTTCTTGCATTTATCGTCCCCCACTGGTCGTGCGCATCACTGCGCCCGCCGCCTCGGTTTGAGCAATTTTCAAACACGCTTCACACACCGACTTCGGCAACACCATCAACGGAAAACTCTGGCCGCCAGGCCCCTCCCAGATATGCTGTCCCCGAGACGTCAGCTTGCTGGAACTTTCCTGAGTGATACCGTCGTTCGGATCGATGCGGATGAAATTGTCTCCACTGGCCAGCGTGATGCCTTTTTTGGCCGTGAACAGCAGATGCCCCTGCACCGACTGCATCGTGATGTCCAGCTGGGCAATCAGATTCAGTAGATCGTCGTGGGACTCGATTTCCAGCGGGCCCTTGCCGGAGACCACGCGCAGACCTCCCTGCTGGGCCAGCAGGGAGATGCCTTGAATGGCGTGGGCTAAAAGACGCTCAACGGCGGCCAGATTGATGTCGTCGTCACTTTGCAGGTGGAGTGCGTCGCCACTTTTCAGAAGCAGGCTGGCCGGCGTCACCGCACCGATGCCCTCGGGTGCGCTGAGCAAGATGGCCGCGTCGGCCAGGTCTTTCGCGGCGGTTTGCAACTGCTGCAAGCCGTCGAGGGTGGGCTGGCGGCTGTGGTGGGCCTGGGCGATGTCTTGCCAGTAGGCTATCTGCCGTTTCGCCCCCTCGATCAGGCTGGATGCGGCACCCATCTCCAGCACCGGCCCCTGGGCCTTGGTTTGTTCATCGGCACTGATAAACAGCCCCTTGCCCGCCCGAATCGCGCCCCAGGCATCGGTGCGCAACTCAAACCCCTCGCCGCGTTTTTGACGCTCGGCATCCACTACATGCCCGAGGTTGAGCTGGCTCTTGCCGCTGTGGTCGGTGCTGAGCTTGATGTGCTCCTGCCCGCGGGTATCGTCCAGCCGCAGTTTGTTGTTGGCCGGGGTGCGCAGCACGTTGCGTTTTTCGTTGTACATGGTGACGGGGTCGGGGTGCTGGCTGTCGTGCAGGGCGTGGGCGATGTAGGGGCGGTCGGGGTCGCCCTGTTCGAAGGCCACCGCCACTTCGGTGCCGGCGATCAGCGGCAGGTGCAGGCCGTGGGTGTCGCCGGCGTACGCCCGGGCCAGGCGCAGCCAGGTGCTTTCGCGACCGGCGTCCCAGGTGTCGCGGTCGAACAGGAACTGTACCCGGTAGCGGCCCTCGGCGTCGGTATCGGCGTAGGGGTTGTGGGCCTGTGCGCTGGTCACCCGGGCCGGCACGGTGCCGGCGATCAACGGCTTGGGCGGCACCTCGGGGCGAAAGCACACCGTCTGCGCAAAGGGGATGGCCTGGAAGCTGCACTCGAAGCTGCGGTCGCGGGCGGCGCGGGTATGGAGCTCAATGATCACCGCCCGCGGCGCGAAGGCCTGGGGCGCGCCGTCGGTGACTTCCAGCACCTGGCCCGGCGCCAGGCGGGCGCTGCTGCTCATGCCGCGCAGGCGGGTGCGGCGATTGAGGTAACGCTCGTGGCGCAGGCGTGCATAGAAGTAGCCGCTTTCGCACTGCACGTCTTCGGGGAAGTCATGGCGGTCGCCGAGCGCGGTGTAGGGTTCGGCGTAGTGATAGGCCTCGCCGTAGGTGCCCTTGGCGCCGCGCGTCTGGTCGATGTCGCCGTCCAGGTGCGCGCGGGCGTCACGGTGGTGGTAGGCGCGGATATTCACGTGCTGTTCCACCACCTGGTGTTCCGACTGCAAGGCCCAGACGCTGTCCTGATCGCTGCTGCTCAGCCCGGAGAGCGGGCGCAGCGGCAGCTCGACGTCGAACTGGTAGGCGCGCGGGGAGTCGTGGAATTCGACGACGTCGATGCCCAGGCGTTCGTCGCTGGTGAAGCGGTACCAGATGCCGATTTCGGCCAGCAGGCGGGCAATGAAGGCCAGGTCGCTTTCGCCGTATTGCATCACCTGTTCACGCCGGGGGTACTCGCGGTGCAGGTGGAAAAGGAAGTCCTGGCCCCTGAAAGCGTGGCGGCCGCGCAGGATGTGCTCGACGATCTCCGGCACCGACCGGTGCTGGTAGATCCGGTATTGCCGGCCCCGCGCGAGCAGCGCCAGACGCGGTTGCAGGGTGACCTCGTAGCGCGCCTCGTCATTGGAGGCGGACAGGCGTTTGAAGCCGGTCACCACGCCGTGCAAGGTGCGCAGCGGCTTGACCTCGGCCGGTTCGAAGATCAGGGACGAGACCTTTTCCGGCAGCGCGTGCAGGCTGAAGCTGGCGGGTTGGCCGAGCAGGCGTTCGGCGTCGATGTCGAGCTCGCTGGAGGTGAACTCGATGTAGTAGCTGAAGGGCTGGCTGAGGTGCTCTTCGCCGTGGAAGGCCAGGACGTCGAGGGGGGCGTCCAGCTCGCGGACCCAGAGTGTGTGGCGGCTGTGGTCGAAAAAGGTGCGCGGTGCGTTGGACAAAATCAGGCCTCCCTTGGCTGTTGAAGCGGACGGGGAGGCTTCGTTGCCTCCCGCGTTCAAGCGCTCGACAGCTTTCAGGAAGGTAAAAAAGGTTGATATAGGACGTGTCTAATAAGCGTGTAGGGTGTTTCCGAATAATGCAGCAGGCCACAACGTCCTAAGACTCTACCTACAACAGTAAAAGAATCCTTGGCATCTCGACAGCGGCCACGAATGAGTCTTCCTGATCAGGACTCCACCTGACGACCGGCAGCAAAAACCATTTGCCACAAAATATTACATACGTCATATTACAGCCATCATAATTAACCTCCGCTCCAACAGGTAATCCTCCATGACCAGCATGCCCACCGTTGAACCCGACCTGGCTGCCCCGGTGACTGCCGCCAAACCTCCCCTGCTCAAACGCCTGCTGTTGCCAACCGTGGGCATCGCAGCGCTGGTGCTGGCCGGTGTGTATGGCGTGCATTGGTGGAGTGCCGGCCGCTTCATCGAGGAAACCGACGACGCCTACATCGGTGGCGACGTAACGGTGATCGGGCCGAAAGTGGCGGGTTATATCGACGAAGTGCTGGTGACCGATAACCAGAAGGTCAAGGCCGGCGATGTGCTGATCCGTCTCGATTCCCGCGACTACCGGGCCAACCTGGCCAAGGCCGAAGGCGCAGTGGCCGCCCAGCAAGCCTTGCTGGCCAACCTCGACGCCACCGAACAACTGCAACAGGCCGTCATCGGCCAGGCCCGCGCCGGCATCGATGCCGCCGGCGCCGAGGCCGCACGCTCCCGGGATGACGATGCCCGCTACAAAAAACTGGTGACCACCAACGCCGTCTCGGTGGAAAGCGCCCAGCGGGCCAACGCCACGTTCAAGACGGCCCAGGCCCAAAGCAATCGCGCCCAGGCTGAATTGCTGGCCGCGCAGCGCCAGTTGAATGTGATCGACACCCAGAAACAACAGGCCCGCGCCGCCTTGATCCAGGCCAGGGCCGAGCGCGATCTGGCGCAATTGAATGTCGGCTACACCGAACTGAAGGCACCGGTCGACGGTGTGATCGGCAATCGCCGGGCCCGGGTCGGCGCTTATGCCCAGGCCGGTTCGCAATTGCTCTCGGTGGTGCCGACCAGCGGTCTGTGGGTCGATGCCAACTTCAAGGAAGACCAACTGGCGCACATGGTGCCGGGGCAACGGGTGGTGATCCATGCCGACGTGCTGTCGGGCCAGGAATTCCACGGTCACCTGGACAGCCTCGCCCCCGCCAGCGGCTCGCAATTCAGTGTGTTGCCGCCGGAAAACGCCACCGGCAACTTCACCAAGATCGTACAGCGGGTACCGGTGCGGATTCACCTCGACCCGGCCGACAGTGTGCTCGGCCACCTGCGTCCGGGGTTGTCGGTGACCGCTGAAGTGGATACGCGCAAGGAGCCTGAAGCGCCAGCCGTGGCCCGCGCGCCATGAGCCGCGCCCTCGCCGCCCCGGCGCAACCGTTCAATGCCGCGAACATGGCGACGGCGACCAAGGTCTTCGCCTTTGCCAGCATGTGCATCGGTATGTTCATTGCGCTGCTGGATATCCAGATTGTCTCGGCTTCGTTGCGTGACATCGGCGGCGGGCTCTCCGCCGGCACCGACGAAACCGCGTGGGTGCAAACCAGTTACCTGATCGCCGAAATCATCGTGATTCCCCTGTCGGGCTGGCTGTCGCGGGTGTTTTCCACGCGCTGGCTGTTTTGCGCGTCGGCCGTGGGCTTCACCCTGACCAGCCTGCTGTGCGGCGCGGCCTGGAACATCCAGAGCATGATCGCCTTCCGTGCCCTGCAAGGGTTTCTGGGCGGCTCGATGATCCCGCTGGTGTTCACCACCGCGTTCGTGTTCTTCACCGGCAAGCAACGGGTGATCGCCGCCGCGACCATCGGCGCAGTGGCCTCATTGGCACCGACCCTGGGGCCGGTGATCGGTGGCTGGATCACCGACATATCGTCCTGGCACTGGCTGTTCTACATCAACCTGGTCCCCGGTATCTTTGTCGCCGTAGCCGTGCCGATGCTGGTGAAAATCGACCAGCCGGAACTGTCGCTGCTCAAAGGCGCGGATTACTTGAGCATGGTGTTTCTGGCGCTGTTCCTCGGCTGCCTGGAATACACCCTGGAAGAAGGCCCGCGCTGGAACTGGTTCAGCGACCGCACGATCCTGACCACCGCGTGGATCAGCGGCCTGGCCGGCCTGGCATTCATCGGCCGGACCTTGCATGCGGCCAATCCGATTGTCGATTTGCGCGCCTTGAAAGATCGCAACTTCGCCCTTGGCTGTTTCTTCTCGTTCGTCACCGGCATCGGCCTGTTCGCCACCATTTACCTGACGCCGCTATTCCTCGGCCGGGTGCGGGGCTACGGAGCGCTGGACATTGGTCTGGCGGTTTTCTCCACCGGGGTGTTCCAGATCATGGCGATTCCGCTGTATGCCTTTCTGGCCAATCGCATCGACCTGCGCTGGATCATGATGACCGGCCTTGGGCTGTTCGCATTATCGATGTGGGATTTCAGCCCGATCACCCATGACTGGGGGGCCAAAGAATTGATGCTGCCACAAGCCTTGCGCGGGATTGCCCAGCAACTGGCGGTGCCGCCAACGGTGACCTTGACCCTCGGCGGCCTGGCGCCGGCACGGCTCAAGCATGCGTCGGGGTTGTTCAACCTGATGCGCAACCTGGGTGGGGCTATCGGCATCGCCGCGTGTGCGACCATCCTCAATGACCGCACCAACCTGCATTTCACCCGGCTGGCGGAGCACCTCAACAGCACCAACGAGGCGCTCAACCAATGGCTGTCCCAGGTCGGCAACAACTTCGCCGCCCTCGGCCAGAGCGGTGACGCCGGAGTCACCGCCAGCCTGCATCAACTATGGTTGCTGACCTACCGCGAAGCCCAGACGCAAACCTATGGCGACGCGTTTCTGATGATCGGGGTGTGCTTCGTCATCGCCACGGCGATGGTGCCCTTGATGCGCAAGGTGCAACCACCGGCCGCGCCGAGCGCCGATGCGCATTGAGCCTCGGCTCCCTTTTCGACATCAGGCCTGAGGAGTTTTGCGGAAACCGACGGCCAAACGGTTCCAGCTGTTGATGGTGCTGATCGCCACGGTCAGATCGACCATTTCCTTGGGCGTGAACTGAGCGCTGACCACTTCGTAGTCTTCATCTGGCGCGTGGGTCAGGCTCAGTTGGGTCAGGGATTCGGTCCAAAGCAGCGCGGCACGTTCGCGATCGCTGAAGAACGGTGCCTCGCGCCACGCCGTTACGGCGAACAGGCGACGCGGGGTTTCGCCGCCCTTGATAGCATCGGCGGTGTGCATATCGATGCAAAATGCGCAGCCATTGATCTGCGAAGCCCGCAGCTTGACCAGTTCAACCAGGTTTTTTTCCAGCGGCAGCTTCGAAACCGCCGTTTCCAGAGCGATCATCGCTTTGAGGGCATCAGGGGACGCGGTGTAGAAATCGGTACGCGGTTGCATCGTGTGCTCCAGGGCAAGTGGGGGTGTGACTACCTTAGCCCCCTGCCCCGTTTGCACAAATAGCCAATATTCCAGAAGTCGAGGAGGCCACTTGCGGTGTCTTGTTGGCCGCTGGTCATACCCGACTGCGCAACCACCGCAGAAAGCCCTTCTTCTCCACTGTCACCGGCAGGTCCTGAGTCAGGGTTTTCGCTTTGAGCAAGCGGTAGTCGAGCAAGGTTTTCATCGCATCGTTGATGTCCTGACGGGCATCCAGGCATGGCTTGAGGTATTCCTTTTCGATGCGGTACAAGCCACAAAAGGTCTTGGCGGTAAACTGCGCAGGCACCGAACTGTCGTCCAGGATACCGGCCTCGCCGATCACCTCTCCGGGCCCCATGCGGCCTGATTCGAACGGCGAGCCATGACGGGGCAGCGTCACGCTGACGACACCGGACTCGATAATGAACAAGTGATCGCTGACCTCCCCCGCGTCGAGGATCGTTTCGCCGGCACGGAAGGTTTGCAGGGTCATGTTCTGGCTGAAGGTGTCTTTTTCTTCCTGACGCAACGTGGAGAAAATCGGCGAACTGTCGAGCAGTGCCCGGGGCCGCGACAGGTTGCCCGCCAGCGTGGGTTCGACGCTCGACAACAGGTTGACCCCGGACGCCTGCAAGTGTCGGTACGCCAGGTCGAACAGCTGATTGCGCACCGTGCGCTTCTCGCTCATCGACGCGACAAACCCATTGATTTCGTATTCCACTCCGGTGCTGCTGGAGCTTTTCAGCGAGACGCTCGGGGCCGGTGTGTCCAGCAGAAAACGGCAACCTTGCATGGCGCGTTCTAGGGCATCAATCACTGTGTTGGGCCGTGCATGGGGGCTCACTTGAAGGGTGATGGAAACGCCAAACATATCGCTCGGGCGGCTGAAGTTGATGATCTTGGCCTTGGCTGCCAATGAGTTGGGAATCACCGCCAGGCTGCCTTGGGCGGTTTGCAGGCGCGTAGCACGCCAGTCGATGTCGGTGACCCGGCCTTCCATGCCGTCTATGGAGATGTAGTCATCCAGTTGATAGGGTTTGGTGGTGTTCAGGACGATCCCGGAAAACACGTCACTGAGGGTACTTTGCAAGGCCAGGCCGACAATGATCGCCAACGCACCGGACGTCGCCAGCACGCCCTTGACCGGTAGATCGAGTACATAGGCCAGGGCGGCAATGATCGCGATCAGGAAAATCACCGCACCGAGCAAATCCTGGAGCAAGCGCCCGGTATGCCCCACCCGTTGCATCATCACCGCGCCGATCAGCACCGTCAGCATCCGCGCGCCAAACAGCCACCAGCCGATCTGCAATCCGGTGGCCGCCAGGTGCAACGGTACGTTGTCGGCCCAGGGCGGCGGCTCCATCGGATTCAGGCCTTCATTGAACAGCAGAAGGCTGTATAGCGCGAAAATCGTGACCCGCAACAGAAGCTTCCAAGGGTTGCGGTTGTCACCGATTAAACGCCACAACCCGAGGTCGATCAGGATCAGCACCATGGCGCAGATCAATGGGTGTTCGGTGAGGAAAGACAGCATCAAGCAACTCCAGCCAAGGCTAATAACGCGAAGATCGCACAGATTGGCCATAGTGTAGGAGCAATTGATTTGGCGGGATGAACACGTCTGGCTGGACACCAAAAAAAACTGTGGGAGATTCTATGGTTGAGGGGAACCCCTCAACCTGCTTTCGGTTGGTATTCGCCTTGCCCTTTCAGCAGTGCAAATACGATCCGGGCAAGTTTGCGGGCCAAGATCACCAGTGCCTGCGTGGTGCTGAACCCTTTGGCTCTTTG
>NZ_JBFTOU010000054.1:0-13606 GCF_056398125.1 Pseudomonas sp. 05L36
ATTCGCAGTCACCCGCGACACCCTTGCCTCTGGCTAACACTTCCCCTTGCCGGGTGTGTAGAGGACTTTCACCTCCAAGTCACCAGCGTGGCCACCACAGCCAAACTGGTTGCGCTTATGCGCAACGCGCCATGCCTGGCGCACAATGACAAAGGCCACCCGAAGGTGGCCTTTGTCTGGTGAAGCGTCAGCCAAGCGCGAGGCTTACTTGACAGCCCAACCAGTCAGCTCGGCCAGGGCCTTGCCGATGTCTGCCAGCGAACGCACGGTTTTAACGCCTGCGTCTTGCAGAGCAGCGAATTTCTCGTCTGCAGTGCCTTTGCCGCCAGAGATGATTGCGCCAGCATGGCCCATGCGCTTGCCCGGAGGAGCAGTCACACCAGCGATGTAGGAAACAACCGGCTTGGTCACGTGTGCCTTGATGTAGGCAGCCGCTTCTTCTTCAGCCGAACCGCCGATCTCACCGATCATCACGATCGCTTCGGTCTTCGGGTCTTCCTGGAACAGCTTCAGGATGTCGATGAAGTTCGAACCCGGGATCGGGTCACCACCGATGCCGACGCAAGTCGACTGACCGAAACCGGCGTCAGTAGTCTGCTTGACAGCTTCGTAGGTCAGGGTGCCGGAACGGGAAACGATACCGACCTTGCCTGGCAAGTGAATGTGACCTGGCATGATGCCGATCTTGCATTCGCCTGGGGTGATCACGCCTGGGCAGTTAGGGCCGATCAGGACTACGCCCAGCTCGTCACACTTAACTTTAGCGTCCAGCATGTCCAGGGTAGGAATGCCTTCGGTGATGCACACGATCAGCTTGATGCCGCCGAAGGCAGCTTCCAGGATCGAGTCCTTGCAGAAAGGAGCCGGAACGTAGATCACGCTGGCGGTGGCGCCAGTGGCAGCTACAGCGTCTTTCACGGTGTTGAACACTGGCAGGCCCAGGTGCTCGGTGCCGCCTTTGCCTGGAGTTACGCCGCCAACCATCTTGGTGCCGTATTCGATGGCTTGCTGGGTGTGGAAACTACCTTGCGAACCGGTAATACCCTGGCAGATAACTTTGGTGTCTTTATTGATCAGGACGCTCATTATTTGCCCTCCGCAGCTTTGACAACTTGTTGAGCAGCGTCGGTCAGGCTGGTAGCAGCGATGATGTTCAAACCGCTTTCTGCCAGTACTTTAGCGCCCAGCTCAGCGTTGTTGCCTTCAAGGCGAACAACAACCGGGATTTTCACGCCGACTTCTTTCACAGCGCCGATGATGCCTTCGGCAATCATGTCGCAACGAACGATGCCGCCGAAGATGTTGACCAGTACTGCAGCGACGTTAGTGTCGGACAGGATGATCTTGAACGCTTCGGTAACGCGTTCCTTGGTAGCACCGCCGCCCACGTCGAGGAAGTTGGCTGGCTTGCCGCCATGCAGGTTGACGATGTCCATGGTACCCATGGCCAGGCCAGCACCGTTGACCATGCAACCGATGTTGCCTTCCAGCGCTACGTAGTTCAGTTCGAACTTGGCAGCGTGCGCTTCGCGCGGATCGTCCTGCGACGGATCGTGGAAAGTCTTCAGCTTAGGCTGACGGTACATGGCGTTGGCGTCGATGTTGATCTTGGCATCGAGGCAGTGCAGATCGCCGTCAGCCTTGATCACCAGCGGGTTCACTTCCAGCAGGGCCAGGTCGTGATCCTTGAACAGTTTGGCCAGACCTACGAAGATCTTGGCGAACTGGGCAACTTGCTTGCCTTCCAGACCCAACTGGAATGCCAGCTCGCGACCCTGGAATGGCTGAGCGCCAACCAGTGGATCGATAGTGGCTTTCAGAATTTTTTCTGGAGTGTCGTGAGCGATTTTCTCGATGTCCACGCCACCTTCGGTGGATGCCATGAACACGATACGACGGCTCGAACGATCAACGACAGCGCCCAGGTACAGCTCTTTAGCGATATCAGTGCACGATTCAACCAGGATCTTGGTGACTGGCTGACCATTGGCGTCAGTCTGGTAAGTCACCAGACGCTTGCCCAGCCACTGCTGTGCGAAGGCTTTGGCGTCTTCTTTGCTGCGAACCAGCTTTACGCCGCCCGCTTTACCGCGACCACCGGCGTGGACCTGGGCTTTGACAACCCACTCGCTGCCGCCGATTTTGTCGCAAGCTTCTGCTGCTGCTTCCGGGGTGTCTACCGCGTAACCGGTGGAAACTGGCAGGCCGTACTCAGCGAACAGCTGCTTACCCTGATACTCGTGAAGATTCATGCTTATTACCGTCTTCGTTAGGTACTGCGCATTCGGTGCTGCACTCATTCAAGTGCCGCACCACCTGTGACTGCTGCTTGCATAGCCTTTCCGGATACCCGGTGCAGCTATGCAAGACTGCGTCCAGCGGATATTCCGCGGTGAGTCTTGCATGCAAGGCTCACGACGGGCCAAACCGCCGTGGTTTCTTATTATCTATTAACGCTTCTTGCGGTTGGCGATGTGGATGGCGCCGCCATTCACTGCCAAAGCAGCTTCGTGCAAGGCTTCAGACAGGGTCGGATGGGAGAAAACCATCATGCCCAGGTCTTCAGCGCTGGTGCCGAATTCCATACCGATCGCGCCCTGCTGAACCAGTTCTGCAGCGCTTGGGCCAATCACGTGGACGCCCAGTACGCGGTCTGTCTTGGCATCTGCGATGACCTTGACGAAACCACCGGTGTCGTTGGCAGCCATGGCACGGCCAGAGGCTGCGAACGGGAAGGTGCCGACGTTAACTTCAACGCCTTCAGCTTTCAAGGCCTGCTCGGTTTTACCAACCCACGCGATTTCCGGGTGAGTATAAATAACCGAAGGGATCAGGTCATAGTTCATCTGGGCCTTGTGGCCCTTGATGCGCTCGACGACCATGATGCCCTCTTCCGAGGCCTTGTGCGCCAGCATCATGCCGCGAACCACGTCGCCGATGGCGTAAACGCCCGGTACGGTGGTGGCGCAGTGATCGTCAACGTGCACGAAACCGCGCTCGTCCAGGGTCACGCCGCAGTCGGCAGCCAGCAGATCAGTGGTCACCGGACGGCGACCAACGGCTACGATCAGCTTGTCGAAAGTGATGTTCTGTTCGCCGTTGGAATCGGTGTAGTTCACCACGACTTCGTCGCCGTTCACTTTGGAACCGGTGACGCGAGCGCCCAGCTTGATGTCCAGACCCTGTTTGGTCAGGGTTTTCAGCGCTTCCTTGGAAACGGCGGCGTCAGCGGCCATCAGGAAGGTGTCCAGGGCTTCCAGGACAGTCACTTCTGCACCCAGACGCGACCAGACCGAACCCAGTTCCAGACCGATCACGCCAGCGCCGATCACGCCCAGACGTTTTGGAACGGTTTGGAATTCCAGGGCGCCAGTCGAATCGACGATCACATTCTGGTCGACCGGAGCCGGCGGAATGTCGATCGGACGCGAGCCTGGAGCCAGGATCACGTTCTCGGCCTGGATGATTTCTACCGAGCCATCCGGCTTGGTGACTTCAACTTGCTTGCCGGCCAGCAGCTTGCCGTGACCTTCAATGGATGTCACACCGTTGGCTTTGAACAGGGTGGCGACACCGGAAGTCAGGCCTTTGACGATGGTGGCCTTGCGGCCGACCATTGCTGGCACGTCCATGGTCACGCCAGCGTGGTTGATACCGTGGATCGCGAAGCCTTCTTTGGCTTCCTTGTACTTCCAGGAGCTGTCCAGCAGGGCCTTGGATGGAATGCAGCCGACGTTCAGGCAAGTACCGCCCAGAGCCAGTTTGCCTTCCTTGTCGGTGTACTTCTCGATGCAGGCCGTCGAAAGACCAAGCTGCGCGGCCTTGATGGCAGCCACGTAACCGCCAGGGCCCGCACCGATCACTACTACGTCAAATTTCTGCGACATTCAAAAAATCCTCTTTAGCGAAAAGCTTCAAGCCGCGAGCGGCAAGCCGGGCTGCGGGTTTTCCGACAGCTCGACTTGCAGCTCATGGCTGCTTCGATCAGATATCCAGCAACAGACGAGCCGGATCTTCCAGCAGGTTCTTGATGGTCACCAGGAAGGTCACAGCTTCTTTGCCATCGATCAGACGGTGATCGTAGGACAGTGCCAGGTACATCATCGGACGGATAACGACCTGACCGTTGATGGCCATAGGACGCTGGATGATGTTGTGCATGCCCAGAATGGCGGCTTGTGGCGGGTTGACGATCGGAGTCGACATCATCGAACCGAAAGTACCACCGTTGGTGATGGTGAAAGTACCACCGGTCATTTCGTCCATCGACAGTTTGCCGTCGCGGGCTTTCTTGCCGAAGGTGGCGATGCCGCCTTCGATTTCAGCCAGGCTCATCAGTTCGGCGTTACGCAGAACCGGTACAACCAGGCCGCGATCGCTGGAAACTGCAACGCCGACGTCAGCGTAGCCGTGGTAAACGATGTCGCCGCCGTCGATCGACGCGTTGACAGCCGGGAAGCGCTTCAGCGCTTCGGTAGCTGCTTTCACGAAGAACGACATGAAGCCCAGGCGTACGCCGTTGTGGGACTTCTCGAACAGATCCTTGTACTTCGAACGCAACGCCATGACTTCGGTCATGTCGACTTCGTTGAACGTGGTCAGCATCGCCATGTTCGACTGAGCTTCAACCAGGCGCTTGGCAACGGTGGCCCGCACACGGGTCATCGGTACGCGCTTTTCGATGCGCTCGCCAGCAGCGAACACCGGAGCAGCAGCGGCAGGTGCAGCAGCCTTGGCAGGCGCGGCAGCCGGAGCGGCTTTCTTGGCAGCAACGGCTGCAACCACGTCTTCCTTGGTCACGCGACCGCCTTTGCCGGTGCCGGCAACGGAAGCGATGTTGATGCCGTTCTCTTCAGCCAGTTTGCGGGCAGCTGGAGCAGCAACAGGATCGTCTTCGCCTTCGGCAGCTGGAGCAGCAGCCTGGGCAGCAGCCGGAGCAGCGGCAGCAGCTGGAGCAGCAGCACCGCCAGCCTGGATGGAGCCCAGCACTTCGTCAGACAGAACGGTATCGCCTTCGTTCTTGACGATAGCGCCCAGCACGCCGTCAGCGGTAGCCAGCACTTCCAGCACGACTTTGTCGGTTTCGATGTCGACGATCAGTTCGTCGCGCTTGACCGCGTCGCCCGGTTGTTTGTGCCAGGTGGCAACGGTGCCATCGGCAACCGATTCCGGGAAAGTGGGGGCTTTGATCTCGATAGCCATTATCTGTGGTTCCTTAAATTCGGTTTCAGGTGCGCGAAGGCGTTAAACAGTAAAGGCGTCTTGCAGCAGTTGTTCCTGCTGCTCGGCGTGCATCGATGCGTAACCGCATGCAGGTGCAGCAGAAGCCTCACGGCCCGCGTACTCGAGTACGAGAGACTTGTTGAGGTTGCCGACGCTGCGACGCAAGTGGTGTTGGCTGCAGTACCAGGCACCCTGGTTCATCGGCTCTTCCTGACACCAAACGATATGTTTGAGGTTGGTATAAGGAGCCAGGACTTCATTCAAGTCGTCCTCAGGGAATGGGTACAGCTGCTCGATACGCACGACGGCGATGTCGTCACGACCTTCGGCACGGCGTTTTTCCAGCAGGTCGTAGTAGACCTTGCCGCTACACAGAACAATGCGCTCGACCTTTTTCGGGTCTTGGGCATCGATTTCCGGGATAACGGTCTGGAACGAACCTTCGGCCAGATCTTCCAGCGTCGAGATGGCCAGCTTGTGGCGCAGCAGCGACTTCGGAGTCAGGACTACCAATGGTTTGCGCAGCGGGCGAATCACCTGACGGCGCAGCAAGTGGTAGATCTGAGCCGGCGTCGTCGGCATGCACACCTGAATGTTGTGCTCGGCGCACAGCTGCAGGTAACGCTCCAGACGAGCCGAGGAGTGCTCCGGACCCTGGCCTTCATAACCGTGCGGCAGCAGCATGGTCAGACCGCACAGACGGCCCCACTTGTGCTCGCCACTGGTGATGAACTGGTCGATAACGACCTGGGCGCCGTTGGCGAAGTCGCCGAACTGGGCTTCCCAGATAACCAGGGCATTCGGCGTGGTGGTCGAGTAACCGTACTCGAACGCCAGTACCGCTTCTTCGGACAGGAACGAGTCGTACAGGTCGAAACGCGGCTGACCGTCGTACAGGTTCTGCAGCGGGATGTAGGTGCCCGCGTCTTTCTGGTTGTGCAGGACAGCATGGCGGTGCGAGAACGTACCGCGGCCGATGTCCTGGCCAGTCATGCGAATCGGGTGACCTTCGAACGCCAGGGTCGCGTACGCCATGGTTTCGGCGTAACCCCAGTTGATCGGCAGGCCGCCGGCTTGCATCTTCTGGCGGTCTTCGTAGATCTTGGCAACCTGGCGCTGAACCACGAAGCCTTCCGGAATTTCCAGCAGCTTGGCGGACAGTTCCTGCAAGGTTTTCAGGTCGAAGCGAGTGTCGTGACGCGCAGTCCAGGCGTGGCCCAGATACGGACGCCAGTCCACGAACAGCTCTTTGTTCGGCTCCTTGACCAGGCTCTTCACTACGTGCAGACCGTTGTCCAGCGCGTTGCGGTATTCGTCGACTTTCGCCTGAACACGCTCTGCGTCCAGCACACCGCTCTGGGTCAGACGATCGGCATACAGCTCACGGGTGGTGCGCTGTTTGGTGATCTGCTGATACATCAGAGGCTGGGTGCCACTAGGTTCGTCGGCTTCGTTGTGGCCGCGACGACGGTAGCAGAACATGTCGATTACCACGTCACGCTTGAACTGCATGCGGTAGTCGATGGCCAGCTGCGTCACGAACAATACGGCTTCCGGATCATCGCCATTCACATGGAGGATCGGCGCCTGGATCATTTTCGCAACGTCGGTCGCGTACTCGGTGGAACGAGCGTCCAGCGGGTTGCTGATGGTGAAACCGACCTGGTTGTTGATCACGATGTGCACGGTACCGCCGGTTTTGAAACCGCGGGTCTGCGACATCTGGAAGGTTTCCATGACCACGCCCTGACCTGCGAATGCAGCGTCACCGTGGATGGAGATCGGCAGAACCTTCTCACCGGTCGGGTCGTTGCGACGATCCTGACGGGCGCGAACCGAACCCTCGACCACCGGGGAAACGATTTCCAGGTGGGACGGGTTGAACGCCATCGCCAGGTGAACTTCACCGCCAGTGGTCATCACGTTGGACGAGAAGCCCTGGTGGTATTTGACGTCACCGGAACCCAGCTCGACCTTCTTCTTGCCTTCGAACTCGTCGAACAGCTCGCGCGGGTTCTTGCCGAAGGTGTTGACCAGCACGTTCAGACGGCCACGGTGGGCCATGCCGATGACGATTTCCTTGGTGCCGTAGGAACCGGAACGCTGGATCAGCTCGTCGAGCATCGGAATCAGGCTCTCGCCGCCTTCCAGACCGAAACGCTTGGTGCCCGGGTATTTGGTGCCCAGGTATTTTTCCAGGCCTTCGCCGGCGGTCACGCGCTCGAGCAGGTGGCTCTTGATGTCGGCGGAGTACGTCGGACGACCGCGCACGCTTTCCAGACGCTGCTGGAACCACTGGCGCTGCTCGGAATCGGTGATGTGCGTGAATTCAGCGCCGATGGTGCGGCAATATGTCTGCTGCAACGCTTCGTGAATTTCGCGTAGGCTCGCTTCCTCTTTGCCGATGAACAGGTCGCCGGCACGGAAGGTCGTATCAAGATCGGCATTGGTCAAGCCGTAATGATTGATCGACAGGTCTGCAGGTGCAGGACGCTGCCACAGTCCCAGCGGGTCAAGCTGGGCTGCCTGGTGGCCACGCATACGGTAGGCCTGGATCAATCGCAGCACTTCAACTTGCTTCTTCTCGTGCTCACTGCTCACGCTGCCGGCGGAAACCGGTTGGGCGCGGCGCTGGTTCTTTGCCAGCAAGACGAAATGATCGCGAATTGTGGAGTGCGAAACATCGGTGGCAGTGTTGCCGTCAGCAGGCAACTTCTGGAAGTAGGTGCGCCACTCTTCTGGCACAGCGTTAGGGTCGTGCAGGTAGAGCTCGTAGAGCTCTTCCACATAGGCAGCGTTACTACCGGATAGGTAGGCGCTGTTCCACATGCGCTGCATCACGCTTTCTTGCATGCTTGGTCACCCTCGGTTAGGGGAACACCATCGGTGTCGACACCGAGCAAACTTGCAGAAGTCCGAATGCAGCGACCAAAACAAGCCACTAGGATCACACTGATAGTCCGGGTACCAGCCCGGATGCCCCTGCTTGTCTCATTTCTTCAAAATAAGAGCCGCAGCCTTTTAAGCTGCTGCTCAGGTTAAAACTACGGCGCCGGTTGAAGCCCGCGCCGTAGCATCTACGGGTACTGCGGTCCTACGGGTACAGCAGCTGAATCACACGCCGCTCGAGAGCAACATGTTACGGATGTGACCGATGGCCTTAGTCGGGTTCAGGCCTTTCGGACATACGTTGACGCAGTTCATGATCCCGCGGCAGCGGAATACGCTGAACGGGTCATCCAGCGAAGCCAGACGCTCGGACGTCTTGGTGTCACGGCTGTCTGCCAGGAAGCGGTACGCTTGCAGCAGAGCAGCTGGACCCAGGAACTTGTCCGGGTTCCACCAGAAGGACGGGCAGGAAGTCGAGCAGCAAGCGCACAGGATGCACTCGTACAGACCGTCCAGCTTTTCACGCTCTTCAGGGGACTGCAGACGTTCGATGGCCGGAGCCGGCGTGTCGTTCTGCAGGTATGGCTTAACCTTCTCATATTGCTTGTAGAAGATGCTCATATCGACGACCAGGTCACGGATAACCGGCAAACCTGGCAGAGGACGAACGATCAACTTGTTACCTTTTACGACGGCGGACAGCGGCGTGATGCACGCCAGACCGTTCTTGCCGTTGATGTTCATGCCGTCGGAACCGCAAACACCTTCACGGCAAGAGCGACGATAGGAGAAACCTTCGTCCTGCTCTTTGATCAGGGCCAGTACGTCCAGCACCATCAGGTCCTTACCACCGGTATCGACCTGGAATTCCTGCATGAACGGCGCGGCGTCCTGATCAGGGTTGTAACGATAAACGCTGACTTGCAACATGGCGGCCACCCTTAATAAGTCCGAATCTTAGGTTCAAAAGTCGGAACAGTCTTCGGCGAGAAGTTCACGGCACGCTTGGTCACGCGCTTGTCACCCGGGAAGTACAGGGTGTGGCACAGCCAGTTTTCGTCGTCACGATCTTCGAAGTCTTCACGGGCGTGAGCACCACGGGACTCTTTACGCACTTCTGCAGCGATGGCGGTGGCTTCGGCCACTTCCAGCAGGTTCTGCAGTTCCAGCGCTTCGATACGTGCAGTGTTGAACGCCTGCGACTTATCGTTGATCTTCACGTTGGCGATGCGCTTGCGCAGGTCAGCCAGCTGGGCAATACCCTTCTGCATGTATTCGCCGGTACGGAATACACCGAAGTAGTTCTGCATGCAGTTTTGCAGCTCGCGACGCAGGGTAGCCACGTCTTCACCTTCGGTACGCTCGTTCAGAGCGGACAGGCGCGCCAGGGCCGCATTGATGTCGGCGTCGGTGGCGTCGTCGTAGTCGATACCGTCGGTCAGTGCTTTTTCCAGGTGCAAGCCGGCAGCGCGGCCGAATACCACCAGGTCGAGCAGCGAGTTGCCGCCCAGACGGTTGGCACCGTGAACCGATACGCAAGCCACTTCACCCACTGCGAACAGACCAGGGATGATGGCATCAACACCATCAGCGTCCTGAGTGATCGCCTGACCGTGAATGTTGGTCGCAACGCCGCCCATCATATAGTGGCAGGTCGGAACAACCGGAACCGGAGCAACAACCGGGTCAACGTGCGCAAAAGTCTTCGACAGTTCGCAGATGCCTGGCAGACGGCTGTGCAGCACCTCCTCGCCCAAGTGGTCGAGTTTGAGCATCACGTGGTCGCCATTCGGACCGCAACCGTTGCCGGCGATGATTTCCTTAACCATCGAACGGGCAACGACGTCACGACCGGCAAGGTCTTTGGCGTTCGGAGCATAACGCTCCATGAAACGCTCGCCGTGCTTGTTGATCAGGTATCCACCTTCACCACGGCAACCTTCGGTAACCAGTACACCAGCGCCGGCGATACCGGTCGGGTGGAACTGCCACATTTCAATGTCTTGTACCGGCACGCCAGCACGCAGCGCCATACCAACGCCGTCACCGGTGTTGATCAGGGCGTTGGTGGTCGAAGCGTAGATACGGCCTGCACCGCCGGTCGCCAGCACGGTGGCTTTGGCGCGGATGTAGGTGGTTTCACCGGTTTCGATGCAGATCGCGATCACACCGACGAACTCGCCTTCGCCGTTCTTCACCAGATCAACCGCGTAGTACTCGTTCAGGAACACGGTACCGGCTTTCAGGTTGCCCTGATAAAGGGTGTGCAGCAGTGCGTGACCGGTACGGTCGGACGCAGCGCAAGTACGAGCAGCCTGGCCGCCCTTACCGTAATCCTTCGACTGACCGCCGAATGGACGCTGGTAGATACGACCCTGCTCGGTACGCGAGAATGGCATGCCCATGTGGTCCAGCTCGTAAACGGCAGCCGGGCCCTCCTGACACATGTATTCGATAGCGTCCTGGTCACCGATGTAGTCGGAACCCTTGACGGTATCGTACATGTGCCAGCGCCAGTCATCGTTCGGGTCAGCAGACGCGATTGCGCAGGTGATGCCGCCTTGAGCGGATACAGTGTGCGAGCGGGTCGGGAAAACCTTGGTGATCACGGCAGTCTTGTGACCGCCCTGTGCCAGTTGCAGCGCTGCGCGCATGCCGGCACCGCCACCACCAATAATGATGGCGTCGAAAGAAATCGTTGGAATGTTAGCCATGAATCAGATACCCCAGAGAATCTGCACACCCCAGACGAAGTAAGCGAACATCGCAACGCCGCATACTGCCTGGAAAAGGAAACGCACTGCAGTCGCGGACTTGCCCAGCGCCATCGGCGTCAGGTAGTCGGTCGCGATGGTCCACATGCCGACCCAGGCGTGAGCACCCAGGGCCACAAGGGCCAGCAGACTGAAGATACGCATCCCGTTGTGGGCGAACAGGCCGTGCCATTGGTCGTAGCCAATGCCCGGGTTCGCAGCAAGGTATCCGATCAGGAAAATGAAATAAGCCGCGAGAACGACCGCAGACACACGTTGCGCCATCCAGTCATAAAGACCGGAACGCGAAAGGTTCGTAACGCTGGTTACCATATCCAAACTCCTGCCAGAACGATCAACACCACGGAAACGGCGATGATAATTTTCGAGCCCAGGCGGCCGCCTTCCAGCGTCTCACCGATGCCCATGTCCATAATCAAGTGGCGCACACCGGCTACCAGGTGATACAGAAGAGCGGACAGGAGGCCCCATGCTACGAACTTGGCCAGCGGGCTGGTCAAGGTTGCCTTCACGTCGGCAAAACCTTCCTCGGAACCCAGGGATTTGCCCAATGCATAAAGCATGAAGCCAAGGCCCAGGAAGAGGATGATGCCGGAAACACGGTGAAGAAACGACGTAACGCCGGTGATGGGGAGTTTGATGGTCCTTAGGTCTAGGTTTACAGGTCGTTGGCTTTTCACGGCTTTTTTTTCACACTGAAGAGCCCCTAACAATCAGGGCAAAGTTGTTGGGGAGTGCACTGGTCAGGTAACCACCACCCAGGGATGCGACCCCCAATAAAGCAGGCCCAAAAGCCCCTGGCGGTCGGTGGCCGAGTATAGACAGTTAGGCTACTAATGACAACGCAAAGACCTAACCCAAACAGCTGATTGCGCAACTGACATAAAAGGCGTAAATGGCAGCCAATTTCGAGAAAAAAGTCCGGTTAAAGCCTTCTGGAGCAAGACTTTAGGCAAATTGACATTCGAATTTATCTCACTATAGTGGTGCGGGCCCTGCGTGGGGGGTCTGTCTGATGATTTCAAGCATAAATAGGAGGCCACATGGCTGACAAAAAAGCGCAGTTGATCATCGAGGGCGCAGCCCCCGTCGAGCTGCCCATTTTAACCGGCACCGTTGGTCCCGATGTTATCGATGTTCGGGGCCTGACGGTCACGGGCCGTTTCACCTTTGACCCGGGTTTCATGTCGACCGCCTCGTGCGAGTCGAAGATCACCTATATTGATGGCGACAACGGCATTCTGCTGCACCGCGGCTACCCGATCGAACAGTTGGCCGAGAAGTCGGACTATCTGGAGACCTGCTACCTGCTGCTCAACGGCGAACTGCCGACCGCAGAACAGAAGGCACAGTTCGTCAGCACCGTGAAGAACCACACCATGGTCCACGAGCAGCTGAAGACCTTCTTCAACGGCTTCCGTCGCGACGCCCACCCGATGGCCGTCATGTGCGGCGTAGTCGGTGCCCTCTCGGCCTTCTACCACGACTCCCTGGACATCAAGAACCCGCAGCATCGCGAAATTTCCGCGATCCGCCTGGTTGCCAAGATGCCGACCCTGGCAGCAATGGTTTACAAGTACTCCATGGGCCAACCCATGATGTACCCGCGCAACGACCTGTCGTACGCGGAAAACTTCCTGCACATGATGTTCAACACCCCGTGCGAGATCAAACCGATCAGCCCGGTACTCGCCAAGGCCATGGACCGGATCTTCATCCTCCATGCCGACCACGAGCAGAACGCATCGACTTCCACCGTGCGCCTGGCGGGCTCTTCGGGCGCCAACCCGTTCGCCTGTATCGCCGCCGGTATCGCTGCACTGTGGGGCCCTGCCCACGGCGGTGCAAACGAAGCCGTTCTGACCATGCTTGACGAGATTGGCGATGTTTCGAACATCGACAAGTACATCGCCAAGGCCAAGGACAAGAACGATCCGTTCAAACTGATGGGCTTCGGTCACCGGGTTTACAAAAACCGCGACCCACGTGCCACCGTCATGAAGCAGACCTGCGACGAAGTACTGAAGGAACTGGGCATCAACAACGATCCGCAACTCGAACTGGCCATGCGCCTGGAAGAGATCGCGCTGACCGACCCGTACTTCATCGAACGCTCGCTGTACCCGAACGTCGACTTCTACTCGGGGATCATCCTCAAGGCGATCGGCATTCCAACCAGCATGTTCACCGTGATCTTCGCCCTGGCGCGGACCGTCGGCTGGATCTCCCACTGGAAAGAAATGCTCTCCAGCCCGTACAAGATCGGCCGTCCGCGCCAGCTGTACACCGGCTACGAGTCGCGTGATATCACCAAGCTGGAAGACCGCAAGTAAGCGCTGTCTTGCTGTAGGGTGTTGAGTTGTACCGGGAACGGCCTCTGCTTTTTATATAAAGAGCAGGAGGCCGTTTTTGTTTGTGGGCTTTGGTCGGGTACATATCCGTTATTCAGGTAACGGCGGCTTATGGTTCCGCTCTTACAGCGGGTTACTTTGAAAAGCGGAATGCCGCCCAGCGCAAAGTAACCAAACGCTCTTGCCCCTGACATTCGGTGCCTCGCCTAGGCTCGGCATACCCTCGCTCCGGTCCTGCTCCGTGGGCCCGCCGCCATCGGCCATCCATGGCCCAGAGTGTGTCAAAACGCCAAAGCCAACCCTTGCTATGATTGCCCCGGATTTCATCGCAAGGGCTGCCCATGAAACGCTTCATTCAAGGTGAACACC
>NZ_JBFTOU010000055.1:0-13508 GCF_056398125.1 Pseudomonas sp. 05L36
GGTCGTGGCGCAGCAAAAGCAGGCCATTGTCAAAGCCGAGGAGGCACTGCGCATGGAGAAGATGCTCGACTATCTGACCCGCAGTGGCGGGTTGGTCGAGCGGGTGAAGGAGGTGGTGTCTTGATGCCCCTGGTGCGTAGGGGCGATCCGCTGCGCCCTTATGGCGGCGAGGTGCTGGAAGGTCACTTCGAAGCTTTCGGCATGCCGGTGGCTTGCATGGGTGACAAGGTGCGCTGCGACAAACACGGCATGACGCATATCAGCGAGGGCGCCTCGGACTTCACCATGGAAGGCAAACTGTTGGCGCTGGATGGCTACCGCTGTGACTGTGGTTGCCGGTTGGTCAGCACCCTGGCGGTATCTTCAATCGGGGTGGTGCCATGAACCTGCCGCCGGAGTACCCCGAAGTCATGGAGCCCAGCGCGCCACGGTGGCGGCGCTGGTGGTTGGCTTTGCTGTGGCTATGGGGCCTGCAGGCGGTCGCCTTGCTCACGCTGTGGCCTGAGGATCAGCCACGGCTGGAGCTGTGGTTATGGAGTGCCGTGCTGCCGTTGTGTTGGGCGTTGGCATTGGCCCTGCGCGTGTTGGCATGGCAAATCGGCCTGTTTGGCAACGGCGTGTATCACCGTACCGTGGACGCCGCGGTTCAGCGCTGGTGGAGGCGCCGCAGTCTGGGCTTGCCGGTGCAGCAGGTGTGGCTGATTGGTCCAGCGGGCGATGTTCAGGACAATTACCAAGGGTTGATGGCGGGCACCTCTTTGCCGAAGCCATCGAAACTGCGGGAGGCCTCACAGGTACGGTTTTGTTGCCCGCTTTCGCTGAACAAGAACACCATGCGTGCACCGGCCCTGGCTCGATATCTGGCTCGGATGACCCTGGAACTCCCGGAGTTGAAAGAACGTTGGCCGACATTGCGAGGTGTTGCCTGGATGGGGGATGAAGGTAGCCAGACCGCCTTCACAACGGCACTGGGCAAAGGAGGGGTGGTGCTGCCCGAAGCACGCTTGCCTTTGGGCGATCTGACCGATCTGGACGCCCTGATCGCTGCCTTTTACCACGATTGTCGTGACAAGGATGATTGGGTGCTGTGCGCAGGCGTGATGTCGGTCGAAAGTGCTGAAGGCACAGTACTGCCCGGCGAGGCGGGCTTTCTCTGGCTGGTGAGTTGGCAGGGGCGCCAAGTGTTGCACCGGGGAGAGTACTTGAATGAGACGCACCAGACAGCCGTCGGCCTCTGTACACAAATGCAGCGATATGCCGGGATCGACTCGGCCCCCCCAGCCTGTCTTGCAATGGATAAGGAAAGCCAGGAAGCCTTCGTGGAAGGCGGGTGGTCGGCTGGCGAACATCAATTGGCAAGACACTGGGGGTTACTGGCGCATATCGCACCATTCATTGGTATGTCCCTGGCACTGTTACAGGCGGGGAAGGCCGGACAGCCTTGCGGTTGGCTGAGTCAGGATGGAAACAAGCGATTGGCTATTGGAATGGCGGTGCCTCATGGCAATGAATAACGCAAAGTACAAGGGTTCTTTGATTCGCGTGGGATTGGGTTATCTGCTGATCCTGGCGTTACTGGTGATACTGGGTTGTCTGCTGTATGCCTTGAGTAGCACCCACTTCGGCTGGCCGCAACTGTCGCTCAAAGACTTGGCGCTGCACGGTTTCGGCATCTGGTTTGCCATCGGCTGGACCTGCCCGACCATTCTGTTGGTCTGGGATCGGCTGGCGGTGACTCGGTCGAATCGGATAATCGGAACGGTCGCTGAAACACCGGTTTCACCCTTGAGCAAACCGAGCGATTCCCCCGACATTTCCTGGTTCCCCGAATTAAAGGAGCACCTGCGCGAGAACTACAGTTTTCTCAAACGGCCAAAGGTTCGCTTTCTGTTGGTCGTCGGTGAACCCGAGCAGGTCAAGGCCATCGCCCCCAAACTGGAAGTACAAAAATGGCTGGAAGGTCACGACACCATCCTGCTCTGGGGCGGTAGCCTGCAAAGCAAATTCGATGATTCACGCCTCGAAGCGTGGCGCAACCTGACCCGCTGGCGCCCCTTCGACGGCGTCATCTGGGCGCTCGACAAACCACAAAGCGCCGACCCCCGCGCCATGGACCATGGCATACGCCACCTGCAAACCCTGGCTCGCAAGCTGCGCTGGCAGCTACCGCTGCACCTGTGGCAGGTCTGCAACAGTCAGTGGGACCAGAAAACACGCCAGACCCAGGCGGTTGGTTGTCTGCTGCCGACACGGTTGACGCCGGTGGCCGTGGAGAATGCTCTGCAAGACCTGGTGGAGCCCCTGGGCGATTCAGGATGGGCGCAGATGCATGAAGCCAATCATCATGACTTCCTGCTGCGCCTGTCCCGCGATTTGCAGGTCGAGGGCATAGCCCGTTGGCGGCAGGCGCTGGCGCCGTTGTTCCGGGTGTTTGCCCGTGGCGTGCCGTTGCGCGGGTTGTGGTTTAGCTTGCCGGTGCCGGGGGGCGAAGAAAACAAGGAAAATACTGACAACTTTTGGCACGCCACACCGCCCTGGGAGGGCGTGCTCGGTGACAAGACTGTTCACCGTCGCCGTTTGGGCTGGGGCGCCACGCGGATCAGTTATTCACTAGCAATGGGACTGGCGCTGATCTGGGGCGCGGGCCTGTTGCTGTCCTTCGCCAGCAACCGCGTGCAGATTGCCCAGGTGCAGACCGCGTTGGTCTCTCTCGAACAGTCGCAGAGCCCCGACGAACAACTGCTGGCGTTCAACGAGTTAACCCGTGAACTGGGGCGCCTGGACTACCGCGCCGTGCACGGCACGCCCTGGTACCAGCGCTTTGGCCTCAACCAGAACGACCCACTGCTCGCGGCGCTGTGGCCACGCTACGTCGACGCCAACCAACGGCTGCTGCGCGACCCGGCCGTGGCCAGGCTGCAGCAGCAACTCAAGGCGCTGATCCAGTTGCCGCCGGACAGTGCCGAACGGGCCAAGCGTACCCCGCAGGCCTACGCCCAGCTCAAAGCCTACCTGATGATGGCGCGCCCGGAAAAAGCCGACGCGGCTTTCCTCGCCAAGGTGCTGGTCGAGACTCAGGCGCAGTGCGCCGACATCACGCCGGGGCTCTGGCAGGGCCTGTCACCCGGCCTCTGGCAGTTCTATGCCGAGCAACTGGCGGCCCATCCGGCCTGGCGTATCGAGGCTGACCCGACGTTGGTGGCCCAGGCCCGTCAGGTACTGCTCGGCCAGTTGGGCCAGCGCAATGGCGAAGCCAGCCTGTACCGCCAGGTGCTCGATGCGGCGGCCAATCACTACCCGGCCCTGGGCTTGCAGCAGATGGTCGGCGACACCGACGCCCGCGCGCTGTTCGCCACCACGGCCAGCGTGCCCGGGGTGTTCACCCGCCAAGCCTGGGAGGGCCAGGTCCGCCAAGCCATCGACGAGGTGGCCGAGGCTCGCCGCGAGGAGATCGACTGGGTGCTCAGCGACAATCCCGCCAGCCTCGCCGCCGACTTGAGCCCGGAGCAACTCAAGGAACGCCTCACCGAGCGCTACTTCCAGGACTACGCCAGCGCCTGGCTGGACTTGCTCAATCGCCTGAACTGGCAACCGACACGCAGCCTGGATCAGGTGATCGACCAGTTGACCCTGATGAGCGACGTGCGTCAGTCGCCGCTGATCGCGCTGATGAACACCCTGGCGTATCAGGGCCAGGCCGGCACTCGCGGCCCGGCCCTGGGCGCGTCGTTGATCCACTCGGCGCAGAAACTGATAACCCAGGACAAGGTGCCGCTGATCGACCAACAGGCCCCCGGCACGAGCGGCCCGCTGGACGCCACCTTTGGCCCGCTGCTGGCCCTGTTGGGCAAGGAGGCCGAAGGCAAGAACGACAACGACCGGCTGAGCCTGCAGGCCTTCCTCACCCGCGTCACCCGGGTACGCCTGAAACTGCAGCAGGTGAGCAACGCCGCCGACCCGCAGGAAATGACCCAGGCCCTGGCGCAAACCGTGTTTCAGGGCAAAAGCGTCGACCTCACCGACACCCGTGCCTACGGCAGCCTGATCGCTGCCAGCCTGGGGGCGGAGTGGGGCGGGGTCGGCCAGACCCTGTTCGTGCAGCCGCTGGAACAGGCCTGGCAACGAGTGCTGCAGCCGTCGGCGGCCAGCCTCAACCGCCAGTGGCAACGGGCGATCGTCAGCGACTGGCACAGCGCGTTTGCCGGGCGTTACCCGTTCGTGGCGACCACCAGCGATGCGTCATTGCCGATGCTGGGGCAAATGATCCGTGCCGACTCCGGACGCATCGAGCAGTTCCTGCAACAGCAACTGGGCGGTGTGTTGCGCAAGGAAGGCCAGCGCTGGGTGGCCGATCCGCGGCACAGCCAGGGCCTGCGCATCAACCCGCAGTTTCTCGCGGCGCTCAACCAGCTCAGCCACCTGGCCGATGTGCTGTTCACCGACGGCGGCCTCGGCCTGGGGTTCGAGCTGCGGGGCAAGCCGGTACGCGACGTGGTGCAGACCACCTTCATCCTCAACGGCGAAAAACACCACTACTTCAACCAGAAGGAAAGCTGGCAGCGCTTCAGCTGGCCTGGCTACAGCGACCGTCCGGGGGTGAACCTGACCTGGACCAGCGTGCAGGCTGGCGAGCGTCTGTTCGGTGACTATCAGGGCACCTGGGGCTTGATCCGCCTGCTGGAACAGGCTCGGGTCACCACGCTGGACGACGGCGACAGCCACTACCGCATGGTGCTCAAGGCCCCGGATGGCCTGGGCCTGACCTGGCACCTGCGCACCGAACTGGGCGCGGGACCGCTCGCGCTGCTCAAGTTGCGTGGGTTCAAGCTGCCGACGCAGATTTTTCTTGGCGAGGGTGAAAAGGTGTCGCGCTGATTTCGACCCGTGGCAACAGGTTTGCTGGTGAAGTGTGCGATGGAGTGGGTCAGGTAGTTGATTTTTGCTGCCGGTGGTCAGGTGGCGTGGAGGGGGCGGTAATGACGGCTTACGAAACGTTCGCGGATAAAAGCCATCAAACAATCGGCGCGCGGAAATGAAAAAAAGGCCGGTGATCTGCGCGATCACCGGCCTTTTTTCGGCTATTGCTTAGACGCGTTCGAAAATCGCCGCAATCCCCTGACCACCACCGATGCACATGGTCACCAGCGCGTAACGGCCGCCGGTGCGGTGCAGTTCGTGGATGGCCTTGGTGGCGATGATCGCGCCGGTCGCGCCCACCGGGTGGCCCAGGGCGATGCCCGAACCGTTCGGGTTGACCTTGGCCGGGTCGAGGTCCAGTTCCTGGCTGACGGCGCAGGCCTGGGCGGCGAAGGCGATGTTGGCTTCGATCACGTCCAGGTCGGCGACGGTCAGGCCGGCGCGCTTGAGCGCCAAGCGGGTGGCCGGGATCGGGCCCAGGCCCATGAGTTCCGGTTCGACGCCGGCGTGGGCGTAGCTGACCAGGCGGGCGAGCGGTTTCAGGTTATTGGCCTGGACCGCGTTGCCGCTGGCCATGACCAGTGCGGCGGCGCCGTCGTTGAGGCCCGAGGCGTTGCCGGCGGTGACCGAACCGTCCTTCTTGAACGCCGGCTTCATCGCTGCCAGCTGTTCCAGGGACGTGGCACGCGGATGTTCGTCGACGCTGAACAGTTTGACGCCTTTGCGATCCTGGATTTCCACGGTCGCGATCTGCTCGCTGAAGTAGCCGTTGGCAATCGCGTGGGCCGCGCGTTTCTGGTCTTCGAAAGCCAGGGCGTCCTGCATTTCGCGGGTGATGCCGTTGCGCGCGGCGACGTTCTCGGCGGTGATGCCCATGTGGATGCCATGGAACGGGTCATGCAGGATGCCGAGCATGTAGTCGATGACCTGGGCGTTGCCCATGCGCGAACCCCAACGGGCGGCCGGCATCAGGTAGGGGCCACGGCTCATGGATTCGGCACCGGCACCGACGACGATGTCGGCATCGCCGAGCATCAGGGTCTGGGCGGCGTTGATGATCGCTTGCAGGCCCGAACCGCACAGGCGGTTGACGTTGTAGGCCGGGGTTTCCTTCGGGATGCCGGCGTTCATCGCCGCGACGCGGGAGATGTAGGCGTCGCGGGTTTCAGTCGGGATCACGTTGCCCATCACCAGATGGCCAACGAGCGCCGGGTCCACGGCGGCTCGCTCCAGGGCGGCTTTCACGGCCGTGGTCGCGAGATCGGCCAGTGGCACGTCCTTGAGCGAACCGCCGAACGTACCGATGGCGGTACGGGCGGCGCTGACGACGTAGATTTCCGGAGTGTTCATGGCTGGTTTCCTTTCGGTGGATTCTTGTCTGTACTGCGATTGAGCAGGGCGTTCAAGGCGGTTTTCGCCTCGTCGGTATTCAGGCGCTGGATGAACAGCGTGTTTTCTTCGCGCAGGGTGGCTTCCAGTTCGGCCAGGGAAGCCTGCTTCATCAATTGCCGGGACTGGCGCAAGGCTTGCTGGGGCATGGCCAAAAAGCGCTGGGCGATCTTGAGGGCCGCCGCCAGGCATTGCTCGCCGTTATCAAAGGCTTCGTTGGCCAGGCCCCAGGCCACCGCTTCGTTGCCGTCCAGGCCGTTGCCCAACAGCAGCAGGCTCGCGGCTCGGGCATGGCCGAGCCGGCGTGGCAGCAACAGGCTGGCGCCGAATTCGGGGCACAGGCCGATGTTGACGAACGGCATGCGCAGCTTGGCGTTACGGGTGACCAGCACCTGATCGCAATGCAGCAACAACGTGGTGCCGATGCCGATGGCCGCCCCGCAGACTGCCGCGAGCAGCGGTTTTTGCAGGCGCGTGACGACCTTCATCAGGTGGAACGCCGGGGCGTCCAGATGAGTCGGCGGGTGCTGGAGGAAATCCACCAGGTCATTGCCGCTGGTGAAGCAGGTCGGGCCGCCAGTGATGATGATCACGCCGGTCTGCTCGTCTTCGTCGGCGGCCAGCAGCAGGTCGGCCAACTGCATGTACATGGCGTTGTTCAGTGCGTTGAGCTTGTCCGGGCGGTCGATGGTCAGCGTCAGCACACCGTCGCGTTGCTCGTGTTTGATCAGGTCGGTCATCGCAAACCCAGGGTCGTTCGGATCAGGTGGCCACTTTAAGCGCCGGACAAACCCCGGATCTATGGCAAAACGGGTCAACCGTACTGCCGCTTTTTGCCATGCCGGTGAGCCAAAAAGCGACACACACCCATTCGGGGTATGGCTGCGCCCGGCGAATCCACCAATAGTGAAGGCATCCGCTCATCCAGGGCCGAACTCGCTATAAGGTGCATTTGCTATGGGCAAGACGCTGCTTAAGGTGATTTCCAGTCTGTTTGTTGTACCGCTGACATTGAATGCCTACGCCGCTCAGGTGGACGACAGCCATACGCTGCGGTTGTACAACTGGGCGGATTACATCGGTGAAAAAACCGTGGCCGACTTCGAAAAGGCCACCGGCATCAAAGTCATCTACGACACCTTCGATGCCTACGAAACGGTGCAGGCCAAATTGCTCACCGGCCACTCCGGTTATGACCTGATCGTGTTGAATGCGTCCCTGGCACCACCGCTGATCAAGGCCAAGGTGTTCCAGCCGCTGGACAAGAAACAGCTGCCGGGCTGGACCAACCTGGACCCGGAAGTCCTGGAGGATCTGCAAGGGTATGATCCGGGCACCACGTACTCGGCGCCTTATACCTGGGGCAGCAACGGCGTCACCTACAACGTCGACAAGATCAAGGAACGCATGCCGGACGCGCCGATCGGTTCGTTGGCGATGGTATTCGACCCGAAGATCGTCTCGCGCTTCGCCGATTGCGGCGTGACCCTGCTCGATGCCCCGACCGAAGTCATTCCCATGGCCCTGAAGTACCTGGGGCGTGATCCGCGCAGTGCCGCCCCGGAGGATTTGAAAGCCGCCCAGGATTTGCTGCTGTCGGTGCGGCCGTACATCCGCAAATTCGACTCGGTCAATTACCTGACCAGCCTGCCCAACGGCGACGTGTGCATGGCCATGACCTGGTCCGGCGATTACGCCACGGCCATGGCCCGTGCGGCGGAAGCCAGGAAGAAGATCGACCTGGCGTACTTCATCCCCAAGGAAGGCTCGCTGATCTGGTTCGACAACCTGTACATCCCGGCGGACGCGCCCCACGTCGCCAATGCCCACAAGTTTCTCGAATACCTGATGCAACCGCAGGTGATGGCGGACGTGAGCGACTTCATCAATTACGCCAACAGTAACGCCGCGGCCACACCGTTGTTGAACGCCGCTGTGCGCGACAACCGGGCGATCTACCCCGACGCGCAAACCCGCGAGCGCCTGTTCCCGCAGAAGACCCAGGACGCCAAGGACATGCGGGCGATTACCCGGGTCTGGAGCACCGTGAAAAGCGGCATCTGATTTGTTCGATCGTTAGTCAATTCGGTTAGAGGTTTATTTATGGCGACTCCAACACGCACCGTACTTTCGCCAGCGGATGAGTCCAGACTGGTCAAGGCCGACAAGGCCCATCACATGCACGGCTACCACGTGTTCGACGAACACGCCGAACAAGGCTCGCTGAACATCGTCGCAGGCGTAGGCGCCTACATCTATGACACCCAGGGCAACCGCTTTCTTGATGCCGTGGGCGGCATGTGGTGCACAAACATTGGCTTGGGCCGTGAGGAAATGGCCGAGGCCATCGCCGATCAGGTACGGCAACTGGCCTATTCCAATCCGTTTTCCGACATGTCGAATAACGTGGCGATTCAGCTGTGCGAAAAACTCGCCAGCCTCGCTCCCGGCGACCTCGACCATGTGTTCCTGACCACCGGCGGCTCCACCGCCGTGGACACTGCGTACCGGCTGATCCAGTACTACCAGAACTGCCGTGGCAAACCCGAGAAGAAGCACGTCATCGCCCGGTTCAACGCCTATCACGGCTCCACCACCCTGACCATGTCGATCGGCAACAAGGCCGCCGACCGTGTGCCGGAGTTCGACTACGCCAACCCGCTGATCCACCACGTCTCCAACCCGAACCCGTACCGAGCGCCGGACGGCATGGACGAGGCGCAGTTCCTCGAATTCCTGGTCAAGGAGTTCGAAGACAAGATCCTCTCGATGGGCGCGGACAAGGTCGCCGGTTTCTTTGCCGAACCGATCATGGGCTCCGGCGGGGTGATCATTCCGCCACAGGGCTACCTCAAGCGCATGTGGGACGTGTGCCAGCGCTACGACATCCTGTTCGTCGCCGACGAAGTGGTGACTTCGTTCGGGCGACTGGGCAAGTTCTTTGCCTCCTACGATGTGTTCGACGTGCAGCCCGACATCATCACCACCGCCAAAGGCCTGACCTCGGCTTACCTGCCGCTGGGCGCGTGCATCTTTTCCGAGCGCATCTGGAAGGTCATCGCCGAGCCGGGCAAGGGCCGCTGTTTCACCCACGGCTTCACCTACAGCGGCCACCCGGTGTGCTGCACCGCGGCGCTGAAGAACATCGAAATCATCGAGCGGGAGAACTTGCTGGCCCATGTCGATACGGTGGGCGCTTATCTGGAAGAGCGCCTGGCAACCCTGCGGGACTTGCCGCTGGTGGGGGATGTGCGCTGCCAGAAACTCATGGCCTGCGTGGAGTTCGTCGCCGATAAACGCACCAAGGCGCTGTTCCCCGACGAGATCAACATCGGCGAGAAAATCCACGTGCGGGCCCAGGCCCGGGGCTTGCTGGTGCGGCCGATCATGCACCTCAACGTGATGTCGCCACCGCTGATCCTGACGTTTGCCCAGGTCGATGAAATCGTCGAGACCTTGCGCGAATGCATTCTGCAAGTGGCCGCCGAGCTTGAAGCGAGCGGACAGTACGCGGGCCAATGATTTCGTCAGTCAGGCTGTTACCAAGGGATTGTCCAGCCGCTAGACTGCGGGGCATGAGCAAACCAGACGACGATACGCTGATCGCGATGCCCTTCGGGGCATTGCACAAATGGCATGGGGGAATGCGCGAGGCATTCGCCCATATCGATGAGCCTGACGCCCTGCAACACCTGGCGTCGGCGTTGGCGCAACTGGTGTCCGTTGAGTCGATGATGATCAGCCTGGAGCGCAAGGACCGCGCGCCACAGTTGCTGCATCAGCGCGGGATTGCCCAGGAGTATCAGGTCTCGATTCTGGAGCGCTATTTTGCCGGGGGTTATTTGCTCGATCCCTTCTGCCTGGCGGTGGAGCAGGGGTTGGCGCAAGGGTTCTATCACCTGGAGGAGATTGCTCCAGACAACTTCTTCGAGAGTGACTACTACAAATCCTATTACCTGAAGGCGGGCTGCTCGGAAGACAGCTACTACATCGTCGATACCGGCAATGACACGAAGATTTCCATCAGCCTCTATCAGGGTTTCGGCGGTGAATGCCTGAGCGCCGAACAGTTGAATCTGCTGCGCGCCGTGGAGCCGCTGGTGCGTGAATTCATCAGCGAGTTCAGTCAGCGTGGACTGCTGCGCAATACCGGGATTGAGCGCGATAACGAGCAAGGCAAACGCGATGATCTCAAGCATCGCGTGCAGGCGGCATTCGAGAACTTCGGTTGTGAGTTGCTGACCGAACGCGAGCGGCAAGTGGCGCACATGGTGTTGCGCGGGCATTCGGTGAAATCCACCGCGAGCCAGATGAGCATCTCGCCGGAAACCGTGCGCATGCACCGCAAGAACCTGTACCTGAAGTTGGAAGTGGGTTCGCAGTCGGAACTGTTTGCGCTGTTTATCGAGTGGTTGCGCAGGAATTGAAGATTGACCTCAAACTTGTGGTCAACGGAGATCAAATGTGGGAGCGAGCCTGCTCGCGATAGCAGTCTGTCAGCACCATTGATGTCGACTGACACGCCCTCATCGCGAGCAGGCTCGCTCCCACAGTTGTAAATGGTTGACCACAGATTTTTCGACCAACCCAGAACCTTGTGGGAGCGAGCTTGCTCGCGATAGCGGTCTGTCAGGTCCATTGATGTTGGCTGACACTCCGTCATCGCGAGCAGGCTCGCTCCTACAGGTGTTGCGTTACGACCAAGGTGAGAATGTCATGGCTCGCCACCAGCTCACCCGGCTGGTTGGTGACTTCCACATCCCACGCCCCCCCTTGCGGGATGCCCTGGTCGATCTTGCGCTTGCAGGTCAGGCGCGCCTGGATGGTGTCGCCGATGCCCACCGGGTTGATGAAGCGCAAGGTGTCCAGGCCATAGTTGGCGAGTACCGGCCCCCGGCGCCGGATTGCTGCGAACTCGCCCATCGCGATGCTCTCGCACCGATCAAGCCTCGAGGCGGGCAAGCGGTTTTCTGTTTCGCAATGCAAGGGAGATGAGCATTCCGGGCTCCTTTGGAACAGCCGATGACAGGCATGCCCGCACTTTGCTACAGCCGGTGAATGGCTGCATTTGAATGCCTGCCAGATTCCTTTGGCTCTGTGCCTGATTTAGCGTAGTGGGGCGGATCCTGACGGGTTTGCTGTCAGTTGTCGTACAACGAAGAGGGGTCGATAACCACGTTAAAAACTGACAAGGGAGCGAGCGGAGAGTCGCGTAATCTGGGTCCAAGAGCCTGTTTAACGACGTTATTCGATTATGTATCGCATTTTTAGGGCGGTCAGGGCGTTCAGGTCTAAGGGGTTTTCTTGTTGACAGTGCCCCATGGGACTGTCTATAAATCTCACATGTCATACGACGACGTATGACATGCAGGTCTAATTTTAAAAATAATAAGAGTGTCGATATCAACATGAATCCAATCGCCTCCCTCTCGCCCCTGATGTTCCGAGTTGGCCCAATCTCTCCGCGGAATATGGCCCGTTTCGTCGTGGACTGATGCATTGAACTGAAGCCCCGCGGCCCAATCGATCTCGTTTTATACCGAGAGATCATCACCAAAAATCTACAATAAAGTGATGCCATGAACCTGAACGAGCCAATTACCGCGCAACGCGTCAGCCAGTCTGTCGGTAAATACCGATGGACCATTTGTGCATTGTTGTTTTTTGCAACCACCGTCAATTACCTCGACCGCCAGGTGCTCAGCCTGTTGGCGCCGGATCTGTCGAGGCAATTTGGCTGGAGCAACACGGATTACGCCAACATTGCCGCCGTGTTCCAGTTCACGTACGCGATTTCCATGCTGTTCGCGGGGCGAGTGGTCGACAAGATCGGCACCAAGGCTGCTTTTGTGGTGGCGATTTGTATTTGGTCGACCGGCGCGATCATGCACGCCTTTGCAGAACCCATGGGCGAGGGCATCGCCGCCATCTGTGGCGCGCTCGGTATTGCGGTCATCCCGGTCTCGATCGCCGGCTTCATGCTGTCGCGCGCTGTGCTGGCGGTCGGTGAATCGGCCAACTTCCCGACCGCAATCAAGGTCACCGCTGAGTATTTTCCGAAGAAGGAACGCTCCTTCGCCACCGGCATTTTCAACTCCGGGGCCAACGTCGGCGCGATCCTGGCTCCCATTTCGGTGCCGCTGATCGCTGGCCTGTGGGGCTGGCAGGCAGCGTTCATCGTAATCGGCATGCTGGGCTTTATCTGGATGGGCGTATGGCTGGCGTTTTACGACAAGCCGGAGCAGCAGAAGCGCCTGTCGGCGCAGGAACTGGCGCACATCCGCAGTGATTCCCACGCTAGCACCGCTGTGCAGACGGGCGTTGGCAAAAAGGTTTCGTGGTTCCAATTGCTGAAATACCGTCAGACGTGGGCGTTTGCCTTCGGCAAGTTCATGACCGATGGTGTGTGGTGGTTCTTTCTATTCTGGCTTCCGACCTACCTGTCGGAGCAGTACGGCCTGAAAGGCGCAGCCATCGTGGTGCCACTGGCCGTGCTGTACAGCATGACCATGGTGGGCAGTATTGGCGGCGGCTGGTTCCCCAGCTATTTCATGGCACGTGGCGACAAGCCGTATGACGGCCGCATGAAAGCCATGCTGGTGATTGCCGTTTTCCCATTGGTGGTGCTGTTGGCGCAGCCATTGGGTCACATCAGCGTCTGGGTACCGGTGTTGCTGATTGGTGTGGGCGCGTCGGCGCATCAGGCCTGGTCGGCCAACATCTTCACCACGGTGTCCGACATGTTTCCGCAAAAGACCGTCGCGTCCGTGGTCGGCATTGGCGGTATGGCGGGTGGGTTGGGCGGAGTCTTGCTGACCAAGATCGGTGGCTGGGTGTTTGACTATTACAAATCGGTGGGTGAAATCCGTACCGGCTACATGATCATGTTCGCCGTCTGCGCGCTGGCCTATCTGGTGGCGTGGAGTGTGATGAAGATGCTGGTGCCTCGCCATAAGGAAATTACCGACCTGTGAATGACGGCTTCGATGACGTCTGCAAAACGGAGTAACCCATCGGATTGAACAAGGCCGCTGAGCAATCAGCGGCCTTTTGCGTTGTGCGCCAGGCATGGCGCGTTGCGCATAAGCGCAACCAGTTTGGCTGTGGTGGCCACGCTGGTGACTTGGAGGTGAAAGTCCTCTACACACCCGGCAAGGGGAAGTGTTAGCCAGAGGCAAGGGTGTCGCGGGTGACTGCGAATC
>NZ_JBFTOU010000056.1:0-13385 GCF_056398125.1 Pseudomonas sp. 05L36
CCACGTCCCCAAGGTCGGTGACTTCGTAGACATCGTCGCCAACACCGCCGGCCATCGTGTCGGCACCCGTACCCCCGATGAGAATGTCATTGCCCGCGTCACCATTGAGGATGTCGTTGCCGCCCAAGCCGCTCAGGATGTCGTTGCCATCACCTCCGCTGGCCAGGTCGTCGCCTATTGTGCCGGTGAATATGTCGGCACCGGCGGTACCGACAAACAGTTCGCCGACCACTGTCGTTGCGGCAGAAGTGACCTGCTCAAGTGTGCCGAGGTCATCGACGTAACTCGCGACGACCCGCAGTTGCAGACCGGTCTGCGCCTGGTTGGGCGTGAAGGTCGTGCCCGTCTCGCCGGCGATGTCGGTAAAGAGCGCACCGCTCCCCACCTGCCACTGATGGGTAATCACCGAGGTCGTGGTCCCGTTGGCGTCGGTGAATGCATCCGTGGCGGTCAAGGCCGAGCCTGGCGTCGGGGTCGTATCGCTGATCAGCACCGTGCCAACCGGCAGGACATTGACGGTGCCGGTACCGGCCGGCGTGATCGGTGCGGTCGGCGCCGAGAACACCTCCTCCAGCACGCCATTGGCGTCCTTGTAGACCGCCCTGACGCGCAGCGCCAACCCGGCTGCCACGACGAGTTCCGGGATAGCCGGCACGGCGCCAATGAGGGTCGCCGGTGGTGCGATCCTGAGTTCCGAGCCCACTGTGGCGGTCGTACCCTCCGCGCGCGAGACCTCTCCGGCGGCAAAGAAGGTGATGTCTTCGAAGACGCCCGAGCCCGGGCGCGCTTCGAACTGCCAGAAGAAACTCATGGGGCTGGTGATCGCGCCGCCGGTCGCGGTATTGTCGGCATCAGTGATGTCTGCCGCCGATACCGTCAACACCTGGCCGACGGCGGGCGTGGGATCGTCGATCCTCAGCGAGCCGACTGGCGCCGAGTTCAAACCGCCGAGCACGAGCGCCTGATCGGCGAACTGCAACCGCTCGATATTGCTGAGGGTGTCGGTCCCGTCCCTGCCAGCGACACTGTCGATGACCGTAAAGGTGCCGTTGACGTTTTCGATCACGGTGTAATCCGCAAAATTGCCGGAGAACAGCGCCGTGTCGAAGTCAGGACCGGGCGCCGTCAGGATTTCACGGACGATCTGGAGCTGGCCGGGGTTATAGGTGCCGTTCAACATGAGCGGGACCAGTGGCGTCATGTTGTCGAAGGTGGCGATTTCCGGCCCGGTGCCATCGATGTTCTGCCGCACACTGATGCGCACGTTGAGCCACTTGTCGCCGTCGATGATGTCATCGCCGCCACGGCCTTCGATGACGTCGCTGCCGGCGCCACCCAGGACGATGTTGCCCCCGTCGAACTTATCGTCGGCTGTGCCGGCGATGCCATCCGCGCCGTTGCCGGCGCTACCGACCAAGTCCCGCAGACCGCTGATGAGGTCGAAGTTGGTGAGTACGCTGCCCTTGGCGCCAGCGATGGCAAGCAAGTCGGCAGTGGAGTCATCGCCGCTAAGGAAATCGGCGTGGGACGATCCCGACAGCCCTTCCACCAGGTCCAGACGGGCAAGGATCGACGCGTTCGAGCCAGGCACCGCCGGCTGATCGAAGAAGCGCAGCCTGGAGTTGAGGCCGATAGTCACGCCGGCCGGATCGTCCTTGAAGGTCGCCCAGTCGTAACCGGAGAAGCCGATGAAACGGTCCGCCTCGCTGGGGCTGCCGATCATGATGTCATCACCGCCCTCCCCGTCGAAGTTGTCCGGTCCGCCATCGCCCATGAAGACGTCGTTGCCATTGATCGGATCGTTGCCGAATGGGTCGAAGTTGTCGCCGGCAACGCCATCGGCGGATCCGCCCTGGATCCAGTCGTCACCTTCGCCGCCGCGCGCGAATTCGTTCGCCTTGCTGCCGAGGATGAAGTCGTTGCCCAGGCCGCCACTGGTGTCGGCCAGGTCCTCGCCGGTGATGATGAAGTCTTGGCCGGCCTGGCCGAGGATCAGGTTGAGGCCGTTGCCGCCCTGGATGACGTCGTTGCCGTCCTCGCCGTGGATGACGTCGTCGCCGCCCATGTCCGTGATGATGTCGTCACCGGTACCGCCAAAGAGTTGGTCGTTGCCGTAGCCGCCATCGATCCTATCGTTGCCGGCATCGCCATAGACCGTGTCGTCGTCCGAGTCGCCGGCAATGAGGATGTCGTTGCCGGGCGTGCCGCCCAGCACGACCGTTTCGGCGCCGGTGTAGTGCAGGTAGTTGGTATCCGGGCCTGTTGTGTTGGGGTTGTCGCGGATCACCAGCGGCGTGAGGAAGTCAGAGCGCGGTGAGCCAATCGGGTGGACCGACGGGCCAAAGGGATCGGCGTTGGCCGGCAGATCATCGGCGGTGCCGACAATGCCGTCGGGACCGGCAATCACACTCGGGTTGTACTGGTTCGCCTGGTTGATCTCCAGAGTGTAGGCCGGTGTCAGGAAAACCCTGCCCGGGAGGTGTGTTGCGTCGGTATTGGCCATCACCAGCGAGGAGAACGTGTTGTTCTCAAGCTCCGCGCCAAAGTCCATCGAGGCGGTGCGTTCCAGATAGTAGAAGCGGTCGCCGTCCTGGAGTTTCTCCATCTGGTTCTCGAAGACGAAGTTGAAGGTCGAGCCGAGCATGCCGCCAAAGGGCATCTTCTCCTCGGCCAGCCCGCCAACCCAGAAGTCGACGGCATCCAGGCCGGTGATGGTCACATCGTCTGCCGTGTGCAACACGCCGTCCGCACCAGCGTTGCTGGCCCAGGCACCCGTGCTGTTGAGGAAGTCGACACGGTCGGCCGGTGCCGTCGCGCCGCCGAGCACCAGGTCCGCAGCCGCGGCGCGCTTGTCCGCCAGCGTGATGGCGCTGGTGATGGTCGAGTGCGTGCCGTAGGCGGCGATGAAGTTGATCAGCGATTCCGGATGCTTCATGTGCTGCACGAAATCGGCCCAACTGGTGTAAGGCTTGAGTTCTGCGTCGCCAGTAGGCAGATAGAACTCCCGCCGCGCCGCGTTCAGTGACGGAATGCCGGTATCGCGGCCGCGCGCCAGGTTGATGGCGGGCAGATCGAGCGGCAGACCCAGCAGGTTGTTGCGCAGGGCTTCAGTGACGAACTCGTCGATCTCGTTGCCCACCTGGCGGGTCACGCCGCGCACGATGGCACCAGCCGCCTGTTCCGGGGTCGGACCGCTGCCAGCGAACTCGAGCGGGTTGAGGAAGGCCTGAATCAGCCCGATATCGCTCGAAGCGAAGTTCGGATCCAGCCGGTCGACCTGCTCCAGCAGCATCGAGTGCCCGAAGCGATAGACGGTGTGCGCGAACTCGGCAACGATGCTCGGATCGATCGCAGTGTCGTACACCTGGCCCGGGGCGAAGAAGGGATCGACCATCGGCTGGATCGTACGCGCGAACTCCTCGAACACCAGGTGCTGGTACTGCATCTCGGTGCCGAACTTCGCGGTCTGGAACAGGCGCTCGCCGTTCCAGTCAAGGGTCGAGGTGTCGGCGGGAACGGCAGTGACGGGTGTCAGCAGCCACTCGTTCAGGAACGACACATCGCCACTTGCCGCTGTCGCCAGGACCACCGCCATGGTGTGATCGACCAGGCGGTTGTGCTCATGGTGAAAGATCGAATGGACGGTGGTCAGGCCGATGTTCTCGTTGACCCGGCCGTCGCCGGCAATGTAGTGCGCGTCCAACAGTTCGTTGTCGTAGAAGCCCGGCGCAGGCGTACCGCCAACAACAGTGTCCACATCGGGCAGGAGTGCTGCGCCGGTCACGTCGTCGATCGGAACGGCGGTGTGCGCGATATCGTTGAGGAAGGCATGGCCGGTGCGCGCGGCGTTGACCAGGCTGATGGGCGCCGCCGGATTGCCTTCAACGAGCACATCGTCGGCCGTGCCGGCAATGCCGTCCGGGCCCAACATTACTACCTGTGGGAAACCATTCGGACCCTTGATGAAATTGCCGTAGGCGTCGGTCGCCAGCAGTGGCACGTTGTTGAAATCGGCATCGGTGAGATTGATGCCGAGCAGATCATGGGCTTGCGCCTTGACCACCTTCCAGGTGGCCATGCCACCGATCCCGACGTCGTCGGCCGTACCGAACACGCCATCGGCGCCCAGATCACGATTTTCGATCAACTTGCCGGTGGCCACCGGATCGCCCGCTGCGTTGAGCTCATAGGCACGCAGGAACACCTGGTGCGAAGGATGCGAGCTGTAGGTCTGGTTCTGGTCGACAAACGGCGAGGTGGTGTTGGTGTTCTCGTGGATGTCGTCAGCCGTGCCCAGAATGCCATCGGGGCCGGGCTGATTAGTGGCGCGCGTCAGCACCATGAAGTTGGTCGGGCTACCAGGCACGAACAGCGGGTCATCCGGCTGCAGCGGAACGAACACGGTGCCCGAACCGCCCTTGGTGACGAGGTCCAGGCCATGGTCGAAGAACTGACCGAAGAAGGTCATCCATTGGTTGAAGGGCGCGGTCAGGCCCGCGTCGGGGCTCACGTTCGGGTCGAAGAAGGTCTGGAACGTCGTGCCGTCGGTGCGGGTTCCGGTAACCACCTGAGCACCAACTTTCAAGACATCATCAGCGGTGCCGAGGACGCCATCCAGACCGGGATCGAAGGTGGCCGCGACCGCCGCCGGGTTGTTGGCGGTCTGGTCGACGATCAGGTTGCTGATGGTGCGCGGCTGCGAGTCGATCACCAGGCCGCTGGTCTGGGTGTAACTCGTACCGGCGTCGGCCGGGCGGAAGTCCGGCGTGGTCAGACGCGGGAATACGTTATCGGCGGCACCGAACTCGGGATGGAGCAGGTTGTTTTCCGTCCCTTCGACCGTGCGCAAACCGTACGGCACCCGTATGTTCGGGAGCAGCGAGTTCAGGTTCTCACCGGCCGCGTGGTGTTCCGCTATCTTGATCTGGTCAAGAATGAACGCCAGGTCGGATTGCGTGTAACGCACACCGTTGCTGGGGGCAGTGGTCTGCGGATCGATCAGCGAAGGCGCCGCTGCGGGGGCCGGCGCCCCGGCCACTACTGCCGTAGTCGGTGCCGAGAATACCTGCTCGGTCACGCCATGATCGTCGGCATAGATGCCTTTGACGCGCACTGCCAGGCCGGCAAGATCCGACGTCACCGTGAGCGTGGGCGCGTCCGCTCTGGTAAATCCGATACCGATGCGGCCTGGGCCGAGGATGATGTCCTCGAAGACGCCCGAGCCCGGTGCCGCTTCAAACTGCCATATGTAACTGATGGAATTGTGGATCGCCCCGCCCGCGTTGTCGCCATCGGTGAGGCCTGCCGCCGACACGGTCAGTATCTGGCCAACGGTCGGTGCGGTGTTATCTACCGTCAGCGCGCCCACCGGCTCAGCGTTGAGCCCGGGCACGAGGACCATGGACTGATCGGAGAACTGCAGCCGTTCGATGTGGGTGAGACGGTCGGTTTCTTCCTTGCCGACATTGTCGGTCACGGTGACGACGTCATCGGAAAAGTCGAGCGCAGTGCCGTTATCGTTGACGGAGACTGTGTAGTTGGACAGCGGGCCCATGAAGTTGACGGTGTCGAAGCCACCCACGCCCGGCAGGATCTCACGCACGGCGACGAGCTGGCCGGGATTGTAGGTGCCGTTGAGCATGAGCGGGATCATCGGCGTCATGCTGTCGAAGCTGGCGATCTCCGGCCCGGTGCCATCCACGTTCTGACGCACGCTGATGCGCACGTTGAGCCAACTGTCGCCGTCGATGAGGTCGCTGCCGCCACGGCCTTCGATGATGTCGCTGCCATCGCCGCCGAGGATGATGTTGCCCGCGCCGAACTGATCGTCGGCCGTCCCCCCGATACCGTCGGCACCGAAACCGGCGCTGCCGACGAAGGCCCGCAGGCCGCTGACGAGATCGAAGTTGGTGAGGATGCTGCCCCTGGCCGTGATGTTGGCGATGATGGCCGCGTTTTGTTCATCGCCGCGCAGGAAGTCGGAGAAGGCCGACCCCGACAGGCCCTCCACTTCCGCGAACCGGTCATAGACCGAATCGGCCGATTGCGCAAACGCGCCCACGATATTGCCCGCGGCATCGGGCACAGGGTGATAGGGGCTGAAGAACGGGACGACCATGTCGACGGTCACGCCGTACTTGTCATTCTTGTAGGTGGTCCAGTCGAACCCGGACATGCCGTCCATCTTGTCCTGAGCGTCGCTGGCGACGAAGGTGTCGTCGCCGCCTTCACCGATCATTTCATCGAATCCGCCGGTGCCGATGAAGATGTCGTTACCGGGTACATCGTCGGACAATGTCGGGCTCATGTTATCGCCGGGTGCACCGTCCTGGGTGCCGCCCTCGATCCAGTCGTCGCCTTCGTTGCCGGTCGGCGCGAGGTTGACCTTGGCGCCGAGGATGAAATCGTCGCCCGCGCCGCCGAAGGTCATGGTGATGTCTTCGGTGGTGATGATGAAGTCTTTGCCAGCGCCGCCGAAGACCAGGTTGTTGAGGCCGAGGGTCGAGTTGCCGGCCTGGATGACGTCGTTGCCGTCCTCGCCGCGCAGGGTGTCGCTGCCGCCGATGTCGGTGATGATGTCGTCGCCGGTACCGCCAAAGACGTTGTCGTTGCCGTAGCCGCCGTCGAGGCGGTCGTTGCCGGCGTCGCCATAGACAGTGTCGTCGTCCGAGTCGCCGGCAATGAGGATATCGTCGCCGGCCGTGCCGCCAAGCACGACCGTATCGCCGCCGGTGTAGTGCAGGTAGTTGGTATCCAGCCCCACTGTGGCGGGGTTGTCGCGGATCACCAGCGGCGTGAAATGGTCAATCCGTGGTGAGCCAATCGGATGGTCCGACGGGCCAAAGGGGTCGGCGTTGGCTGGCAGGTTGTCGGCAGCCTCATTGACTGGTGTCAATGGATTGTCGACCAGTATGCCATCCGGCCCGGCCACCACGCTTGCGTTGAACTGGTGCGTCGGGTCGGTCTCCAGGATGAAGGCCGGCGTCAGGAATATGTTAGCCGACAGGTGTGTTGCGTCGCTGTTGAGCATTACCAGATTGGCGAACGAATTGTTCTCAAGCTCGGTGCCGAAGTTGAGTCCCGCGGTGCGGGCCAGATAGTAGAAGCGGTCACCATTCTGCAGGTTTTCCAACTGGGTTTCGAAGACAAAGTTGAAGCTCGAACCCAGCTGACCGCCAAAGGGCATTTTTTCCTCGGCCAGGCCGCCGATCCAGTAGTCGACGTTGTCCAGGCCGGTGATGGTCACGTCGTCTGCGGTGTGCAGAATACCGTCCGCACCGGCATTGCTGCTCCAGACGCCGGTACTGTTCAGGAAGTCCAGGCGATCAGCCGGCGCCGTGGCGCTGCCGAACACCAGGTCAGCAGCCGCAGCGCGCTTGTCCGCCAGCGTGGTGGCGCCGGTGATGCTCGAATGCGTGCCATAGGCGGCGATGAAGTTGACCAGCGATTCCGGGTGTTTCATGTGCTGCACGAAATCGGCCCAGCTCGTGTAGGGGGTCAACTGGCTGTCGCCGGTCATGTGGTAGAACTCGCGCCGCGCCGCGTTCAGCGACGGGATGCCGGCTTCGCGGCCGCGCGCCAGGTTGAGCGCGGGCAGGTCCAGCGGTAGGCCGACCAGGTTGTTGCGCAGAGCGTCAGTGACGAACTCGTCGATTTCGTTGCCGACCTGCCGCGTAATGCCGCGCACGATGGCGCCAGCCGCCTCCTGTGGGGTCGGGCCGCTCGCAGCAAACGCGAGAGGGTTGAGGAAGGCCGCGATCAGGCCGGTCTGTTGATTGCCCGGGTCAACCGGATTGCCGTCGCCGACGACGTTGAAGTTGGGGTCGAAACGATCGACCGTCTCCAGCAGCATCGAGTGGCCGAAGCGAAAGACCGTGTGCGCGAACTCGGCGACGATCGACGCGTCGATCGTGGTGTCGTTACCCATGGGTGCCAGGAAGACATCCACTTGCGGCTGGATGGTGCGCGCGAACTCCTCGAACACCAGGTGCTGGTACTGCATCTCGGTACCGAACTTGGCGGCCTGGAACAACCGCTCACCGTTCCAGTGCAGGGCCGCGATGTCGGCCGCCGTCACCGGCAACGCCGCCAGTTGGGCGTCGGGCATCAGCCATTTGTTCAGGAAGTCGAGGTCGGCGGAGGCCAGCACCGTCTCCTTGGTCTGGTCAACCAGCCGGTTATGCTCGCTGTGGAAGATGGAATGCACCGTGGTCAGGCCGATGTTCTCGTTGACCCGGCCGTCGCCGGCGATGTAGTGCTTGTCGAGCAGTTCGTTGTCGTAGGTGCCGGGGGCTTGCGGGCCGCCAATGACGGTGTCCGCATCAGCCGTCAGGCCGCCGGTCGGATCGGCGCTGTGCGCAATGTCGATGAGGAACTGGTGACCGGTGCGCACGGCGTTCGTCAGGCTGATCGGTGCAGCCCGATTACCCTCGACGAGCACGTCATCGGCGGTGCCGGCAATGCCATCCGCGCCCATCATCACGACTTGAGGGAGACCGTTGGGCCCCTTGATGAAGTTGCCGTAAGCATCGGTCGCCAGCAGCGGTACATTGAACACGTCCGCATCGGTCAAGTTGATGCCGAGCAGATCACGGGCCTGGGCCTTGACGATTGCCCAAGTGGCCATGCCGCCGATTTCGACGTCATCAGCGGTGCCGAAATGCCCATCGACGCCCAGGTCACGATTGGTGATCAGCTTGCCGGTGGCGACCGGATCGCCCGCTGCGTTGAGCTCATAGGCGCGCAGGAACACCTGATGCGAGGGATGCGAGCTGTAGGTCTGGTTCTGATCGACAAAGGGCGAGGTGGTGTTGCTCTGCTCGTGGATGTCATCGGCAGTGCCGAGGATGCCGTCGGGGCCGGGCAGATTGGTGGCGCGCGTCAGCACCATGAAGTTGGTCGGGCTGCCCGGCACGAAGAGTGGGTCGTCAGGCTGTAGCGGAATAAAGACTGTGCCGCTGCCACCCTTGGTGACCAGGTCCAGGCCATGGTCGAAGAACTGGCCAAAGAAAGTCATCCATTGGTTGAACGGCGCGGTCAGGCCCGCGTCCGGCGTGATATTGGGGATCTGGAAAACGGAAACGTCGTCGGCGGTGCCGAACAGGCCATCCAGACCGGGGCTGGTGACGACTTGTGAATCCGGATTGGCCGCTGCAGTCGCGACTGCCGCCGGGTTGTTGGCGGTCTGGTCCACGATCAGGTTGCTGATGGTGCGCGGCTGCGAGTCGAAGACGAAACCGCTGGTCTGCTGGTAGGAGGTCGGCGTGGTTCCGCCAGGATCGGCGGGGCCGAAGAAGCCGACCGGCTGGACCTGCGCGGTATTGAACACCGGCGTCGTCATACGCGGAAAGAAATTGTCGGCGGCACCGAACTGGGGATTGGCCAGGTTGTTGTCGATGCCGGAGACGGTGCGCAGGCCGAAGGGTACTTCTACGTTCGGCAGCATGTCAGCCAGACTCGCGCCTGCCGCATTCCGTTCAGCGATGAAAATTTGTTCGAGAATGAACTCGAGATCGGACTTGATGAAGCTGGCCATGGCTGTTTCCTCGATGCTTGACTAATCAGGAAACCACACGCATAAAACACGGCTGCAAACGCGTGGTTTAGTGCTGAACCCCATAAATAAAAATCTAAAATTGAACGACGGGACCTGGTACAACGGCCGCACCGAGCCCTTACTGAATCGCATGCGATCAGCAGTGCTCGACTGAGGATCAATTCCCCATGACAACCGTAACTACAGGCTGGTATTGCGCCTCAAGGAGGCGACGGCCCATGAACGCAGGTTGAATAGATGGCGTAACTTACTAAAGGCCCCGTCACGTATCGGGGCTCTATGCGTCTGTCCATATTGCTCTCTCAGGCATAGGGGGCTTGTCACAGATGCCACACATCCAGCGATCAGAGTCATTGGCCGGAATAGGCTCGCGAAGATCGCCATAGTCCGGTAGTTCCTGAGGGGTGATGGCACGGTTCTGCGTCCATGCGGCTTCGTCAACAAGCCTTTTATCCATGAGCAAACTGGCAACGACTACGAATTGACTAGTCTGTATTGGAGACGGGTTCCACACGCCTGGTGGCGGAGTCAGGAAATCATTAGAACCGCAGGTTTGGTTTCGATTGAGTGGAACACTCGCGCTGTTGTACTGAAAATTGTACTGGAGCGTTTTCTCAACAGAGATTCCAAGTGAACTGAGCTTGACTTGAACGCCAAGCGTACATTCGTTTCCATCCTGGCCTGTATGGCCGTAAAGTGACAGTACAGGGCGCGAATGACCGACCACACTATTGGTAATAACCTCCGGCTGCTTTTGCCGGAGATAGCGATTACCCAGATTGATCGAGCATCTTTTTTTTAAACTATTCATCGCGCCTCCCGCCTTCAACCTCAAACGCTAGCTATACACTCCATTAAAAATGAGTATTGAGGGGCTACCCGGATGTGTACAGAGACGAAAGCCCAATCAAATTCTGAGACCTTGGTCAATGATTCGGATCAGACCTTGGTCGAATCAGACACTGGCCAAACGTCCAGTAGCGCAGTGCCCGGGAGCCAGGGCACCCGGGCGAAATTGCGCCATTTGAGCCGCTCAACCCAGTTCGTCATCTGCGCCACAATAATTCTGGGTTTGACCATGACGCTCGTTGGAAACCTCGTAAGCCAGAGTATCGAAGATGCAACGGTTCAAACGGCGGCGGAGACGGGGGCGCGTTATATGCAGAACTTTCTCGAACCCTTCGTCCAGGGATTAACCACTGCCAAAGAACTCCCCGATGGCACTATTCAGACCATTGATCACCTGCTGTCCAGCACCTCGTTCAGTACACATGTTGTCTCGGTGAAAATCTGGCTTCCAGACGGCACGATTGTCTACAGCACCGACAAATCAGCGGTCCAAAAACATTTTCCGACAGTGGAGATCTCACAGGCGCTGACAGGCAAGATCTATACAGAACTGGACAGTGATCTTGAGGATGATACTGCGGATGATATTGAGGATGCTTTTGAGCGAAGCCTGAATATTCCGCTCTATGAAATTTTTGCTCCACTGCGCGAAGCAGGTACTGGAAAGATTATTGCGGTTGGTGAGTTCTACGAAACCGCGGAAGCGTTACAGCGCGAAATCAATAACGTTCGCAAGAAAGTATGGGCGATTGTTGGTACAGCAACGATGGCCATGCTTTTGCTGTTATTTTTTATCGTTCGGCGTGACGACAAGATCATAAAGCAGCAGGAATCAGCACTTAAATGGCGAATGCATGAGCAAGCAAAGTTGCACTCAAATAATACCGCCCTTCAGCGCAAAGTCACTACAGCTAATCGTGAGTTTTCCAGAATCAATGAACTCACTCTCCGTCGGATCGGGGCAGATCTTCATGATGGTCCTGCTCAGCTGTTGTCGCTTATTCTCCTTCGCCTTGAAGAGCTCGAAGATTCGCAAGGCGCCTCGGATGGGGAAGTCCTCGAAATGATAAGACGTGCCGGCGAGGATGCTTTAAACGAAGTGCGGGAAATATCACTCGACCTGGCACTTCCGGAAGTCAATGATCTGAGCCTGCACGATGCGCTGGTATTGCTTGCCGGGCGGCACGAAGAGCGAACCGAGACGCGAGTCGAACTGCAGCTTGATACGCTTGCGGACGATGTACCGATAGCGCATAAAATTTGTATTTACCGCTTCGCCCAGGAAGCATTGAACAATGCCTATATTCACGCCGGAGGAAAAGGCCAAAAACTCAGCGCCTCTCACTTCGAAGGGCTACTGGAAGTGCAAGTCGAGGATGCAGGAGTGGGTATTCCAACCGAGAAACCGAGTGTGCCAGGTCGAGGCAGGACTCATCTGGGCCTTGTCGGCATGCGCTATCGCGTCGAATCCCTCGGCGGAATATTCATCATTGAATCGGCGCCCCATGCCGGAACCAAAGCCAGGGCGCAGTTCAGAATCTGATCATCCGTGACAAAATGATCGTTGCACCCAAGTAACCGCAAGCGCTTATCGCCCGTTACTTGTCTTACCGTTGTCATTCAAGTCGCGGCGTTGAAGAGCACCACATAAGCTGGGTATATGGTCACTCTCCCAATGCCGTCTCACTGCTGCGACTGCCTGCGTCCGGTTACGAACCCGTAGCTTGTACATGACATTCGTCATGTAGTGCTTGATTGTCTTCTCGCAGAGCTCAAGCTTGATAGCAACCTCGCGGTTAGTCAGGCCCTTCGATACCTCCCGGATAACTTGTTCTTCGCGATGGGTCAGTTCGACCTTTTGCTTATCACCCGCGTGCTTTCTGAAGCTGCCTAAGAGCTTGCTGGCAAGCTTGGGTGTAATGAAGGTTTCACCACCGGCAACCTGTCTGATGGCTTGTACAAGTTCACGACCGCTTATGCCTTTCAACGCATATCCCTGCGCGCCTGCTTCGAGGGCGGTATAGGCGTCCTCGATGGACTCAGATACCGTCAGCATCAAAATTCTAACTGCCGGTGAAGAAGCTGAGATCGCTCGCACGGCAGCAAAGCTATCGCCCGGCATATTTACATCCATCAGCAAAACATCCGGAGCAAAACGAGCGGCAATTTCCAGGGCATCTTCGGCAGACCCGCCCTGCCCGACCACCTGAAAGTCAGCTATTTTCTTCAGCGCCATTGTGACCCCATCCCTTAACAGCGGGTGATCATCAACGATGCCAATCTTGATCATGGAACTCATAAGAACTCCTCATAAGAGCCGATGGAGCTGCATAGTGGTGTCGCACGTTTCATTTTTCACCCCTCGCGCCATGCCCAATCCGGCAAGCCCCGCCGTCTCCATGATGTCCGGGACGACAGCTGTTGCGGGTACCCAAGGGGGTTGCAACTAATGAGCCATTTCAATAGGGCGAAGATAAAGTTCAAATGAATTAACAGGCTGTTTCTGAGTGTTTGAAGCGAGAGAAAGGGTGAGGGGGGGATATTCCTCAAATCAGGTGGTAAACGCCCGGTTGGGTGGGTGTAATGCCCCACTTATGGAGATACCGACCGCTTTTGCTTGGGGCTGATGGCCCTGAGGCGACGTGGATTCAACCGGTCGATGCAACAGATTGAGCCAGTCTGTTGCATCGACCGGTTGAATCCACAGCCAATACCCGACATTTCCCCCTGGCTCGATAGCAGGCATTTTCGGTCCACGTACTGTCACAACCACCGCGCGAAAAATCCGTCATGACATGTCATGACCTCCTTCAGAAACGGACTTTGACCAACAAATACGGGGTTTAAAGGACGAATGGTCGAGAGGCGTCAAGCGCGGGGAATTGCCGGGAGTTTGCAGCCACTACAGGCTTTTCAGGCAGGCACGTTCGTCGCGGTGCAGTGAACTTCACTCTCATCACGTGTCACATTAGGTCCTTGT
>NZ_JBFTOU010000057.1:0-12721 GCF_056398125.1 Pseudomonas sp. 05L36
GTATACCCGCGTGCCGTTCCACATGATTGCCAACGACGGCAACCTCATGGAACACGCCGTGCCGTTCGACGGCAGCATGGACCTGGACGGTGACGGCGACCTGCAGAACCACAACGCCATCCTGCCCACCATAGGCATCGCCGAACGTTTCGACATCATCGTCAACTTCTCAAAATACGGGATCAAGACCGGCGACAAGCTGTACTTCGTCAACCTGATGGAACACCAGAACGGCAAGGGTCCAGAGCCTGTACCGCTGAGCCTGGCCGATGTGCTGTCCGGGAAGTACAAAGCGCTGCTCAAGCTGGGCAGCAAAGGGCTGGAATGGGACGCCGGCGACCCGGTGGTGGGCAAGTTCATGCAGCTGGTGGTCCAGTCTTATCCCGGCCAGGACGTGAGCATGAACCCCGCCGACTACGAACCCGCCAAACCGGGCAAACCGGCCGGCAAGACCATGATCCCGCTGACCCTCAACCGTGACGACCCGACGGTGCAGGCCACGCTCAAGGCGGCGCGGCATCGCGAGTTCACTTTCGGTCGCTCCGACGGTACCGACGAACAACCCTGGACCATCAAGACCGACGGCGGTTTCGGCTTCCAAATGGACCCTCGAATCATCAGCGCCGCTCCGCAACTGGCTAACGGCCCGACCCCTGCCGGGTTCTCCGGCGACGGCACACTGGAAGTGTGGAAAATAAGGAACGGCGGTAACGGCTGGAGCCACCCGGTGCACGTGCATTTCGAAGAAGGCATCGTCCTCAACCGTGACGGCAAGGCGCCGCCGGAATGGGAAAAATGGGCCCGCAAGGACGTCTATCTCATCGGCGAAGGCATCGACAGTTCGAAGGACGTGGACATTGCGATCCGCTTCCGTGAATTTGCCGGGACCTACATGGAGCATTGCCACAACACTCAGCACGAGGACACGTCCATGCTGCTGCGTTGGGATGTCGAGCACCCCGGCCAGTTTCAGTTGATGCCAACGCCCCTCCCAGGCTGGGATGGCGTCACCTACGTCAATTCTGCTGCGCTGCCGACTTTCCGCACTGGCGATACCCGTGTCAACGATGGCGATAACCAAAAACCGATCGCCAACGCCGACAGCGCCATCAGCAACACCGGCCAACCGGTGATCATCAACGTCCTGGCCAACGACAGCGACCCTGACGGTAACGTGCCACTTAAAGTGGTGGGGCTGGAGCAACCGGACTCCGGCAAGGGCGTGGTCAGCACCGATGGTACGCGCGTGACCTACACACCACCGGCAACAGTCCCCGCGCCGTTCACCGCGACCTTTACCTATAAGGCCGCCGACGCCAAGGGTGCGGAATCGGCACCGGCGACGGTGTCCGTGGCGGTCTCGGCAGCGGTCAACGAGAATCTGATCGTCACCAGCGCTACCGTCACCGCCCGCAGCAACAGCCGCTACTACTGGGTCCTGTCCGGCACCACCTCGCGTGGCACGGGCAATACCATCACGGCGACTGCCACGAGCACAACCGGTACGGTGAACCTTGGCGCCGCCACCCTGACGCCTACGGCGACAGGCGCGCGCTGGAATATAGCGGTGACGACCGTCGGCAGTGGCCCGTCGCCTAGCCCGACAGCGACCATCAAATCGGCCTTCGGCAAAACCGTGACGGTGCCAATAAAGGCGAACTGAGTACAACCAGGTTTTGGCGATGAGGGCCTCATTGAGGCCCTCTTGCTACAAAAAAATTGACAACTTACCTGGTTGTAAAATTTCCAGAATGCCAGCATTTCAAGCTGTAGCTCGGAGCTAGAGCTTCCATCGTCGGCGGACAAATGACCGTTATGGGTCGATAGCTACCGGCGAGCGTGGAAGTTCGGTTGAGCCATTCCCCACCCTGCGTATTGATCGAGCGCGGAACCTGATTGCTTTCGTAGGGCGGATAACGCGCCAGCGTTATCCGCCGTGGAGGGGCCGGCGTATTACCTATTCCGGGTTATGCGCCCTACGGTACTAGCGATGGTTGCGATAGCGTTCGGTCAAGGACCGCACGAGGGTGACGTAGGATTGCGTCTCGGCGTAGGGAGGCACCCCGTTGTACTCGACCACGGACGCTTCGCCGGCGTTGTAACCTGCCAACGCCAGCACCTGGTTGCCGTTGAAGCGCTTGAGCAGCCAGGCCAGGTAGCGCACGCCGCCACGAATGTTCTGTCGTGCGTCGAACGGATCGTCCACGGCGAAGCGCTCGGCGGTGGCGGGCATCAACTGCATCAGCCCCTGGGCGCCGGCTTCGGAAATGGCGTTGGGGCGAAACGCCGATTCGGCATGTATCACTGCGCGGACCAGCGCCCTGTCGACACCATAATGACCCGAAGCGGCTTCGATCTCCCGCCGATAGGAATGGGTGTCCAGGCGCAGTGAGGCGACCTTGAAATCCTTCGGCGCCATGCACAGATAGCAGCCCTTGATGTAATAGAGCTCAAGGACATCGACCCGTGCGGAGATCCCGACGGGGCGCCGGCTCACATATTGACGAATACCCTTGTGGATAAAGGTGTACACCCGAATCCGCACCGCGCCCGGGTTGTCGTCCCGCACAAGCCGTGGCAGGGCCATTGCCTTGGCGCCGACACCAGCGCCCGCCATGCCACTCAGGCGAGTGCAGCGGGCGCTGGCGATGGCTTGGCTGGTGTAGCTGATGGCTCCGTCCCTGGCTTGGCACTTGAACATGGCGCTGGCGCACAGTGGAGCGACCAGCAAGGCCAGCTCGATGCAGCCATAAAGGCTCTTGCGAGCCCATCGCCATGCTCTGGAACTCATCACATCGCTCCGCGCCGCAGGCGTCGATCAGGCCTGGAGCGCCTGGCCCGGACGCTGCCTTTGGAGGGCCTGTTCTGGGTGACCCGCCTGTTGTTCTAATAGTTATACCCCTTGTAACCGGCCTTGGAACTTGCGTTGACGTACGGGCTGCCGGCGTTCCCAGGCGAAGCGCAGGCCTGGTTGCTCGCACGACGCGTCGTCCCGGCTTGCCAGGGCCGGGCGCAAGTCCGATCCGCGGGTGACGGACCCGGAGCCGGTGCGGGACAGGCCCAGGTAGGCGACGGCAAAGTTGTCATCGTTATCCGCCCGGGCCGAACTCATCCGAGAATGAAATTCACCTTGCGCACCGGCGTGATGTTTTCCCAGGTTCCCCTGAACTCCGCCGCCACCACGAACGAATCCCCCGGCCCGAAGGTCTTCGCCACGCCGTCCGCATCGGTCAGGCGCACGGTGCCTTCGAGGATGTGGCACATCTCGTCGTAGTCGCACTCGCATCTCGGTCTACGCACTGACCGAAACACGGCTGCTTCCTGCGAAGACCCAGCGGTTCATCGAGCTCATATGCGACCATCTCAACAGTGCTTAATGCCTGACGACTGGATAGGGGGCATCCCGACGCAAACGGATGTCTCCTTCTGGCAGATTTTGTTGAAAAAGTCGCTTTGCCCAAACTGCCTGATCATTGACTGGTGAAAACGCCTTTTTTGCACGCTGCCAGGTGAAATCAGAGTCCGGAAGCCACTGCCAAAAGTAAGGATTTCAATCTCGGACGCGTACTTTTCTGATGCGCAAACCATGGCCGGCTTTTTCAACAGAATCGGCCGATTACTGTCTTCCACGACCGGCTGAAACCACCCTATAGAAGCCCGTTGCACCAGGTAGAAAACGGCAAAAAAACGGTCATTCAATAACGTTCAAGGTCCGGGTTTCTGTGCAGCTTTATCGCGGCGCGTCCCCTGCACCACCGGGTTAGGGCTCACGTTAATAAGCTCAACCGGAACGGGTGAGTCACTGTAGACTACTGGAAGAGCTTTCTTGCCTTTTTTATCTTGACGCGGGCGGTACTCAAGGGTCAATTTATTGCCATTCCAGAACATGCGAACAATATCTGTCAAATTCATGCTTGCGGCAATTTTAAACTTTGCCGGAAGAATAGAAGCTGCAGGAATAATAGAAATTTGTAGTAGCGGTTCGACTGCATTGAGTGGATCATGCAAGGCGCAGTAGCGATTGTATGCGATTGCAGTAAGTCCAACTTTTTCGCTGGTCGTTTGTAGGATTACTCTATCCTCACATACGTAATCTTTGGCGTGTTTCACGAGACTTAGAATCAATGCAAGACCAAACAGTATCCATCCAAATTTTCGCACAAACGCTTCAACCTTTTTGTACCTTCCTTCATTGTTTCGCGTGTCGTAATGATCAATGATCACCGCAGTCAGGTTAGCCACCAGACACAGCAGCGCTCCATACATGATCCATGCTGGGTAGCCATACAGTGTTAATACCCCGCGCTTGGTGGGAATCATAAAGTTGTCGGTGACCACTCCAAATGTTCCATAGATCAGGAGGGTGACTGACAACGCTATATTCCGTAAGCGGACCTTTAAATGAACTGCGTTCGGGGTGTAAGCGGATTCAGAAACAATTGCGTTTCCGTCATTGGGTGTGTGGGTAGGTTTCTCTGGAGTAGTCTGATTTGGCATGCTTTGATTGCTCATTGCTGACTCTCCGAACCCCAACGTTGAGCTAAAGGACGCTAATTGCTACGGTCTAGGGGTATTTCATATTCTTCAATGCAAGTGTTCAGCGTGCGAGTTCAGGATAGACAATTTGCGCAACATCTGCGCTCCATCAAGTCACAGGGTATTGTGAGGCACCGACTTCATCAGGGCTGAAAAGTGTCTGCTTTTGGCCAGTTCCGGCCCTTGGCGACAGGCAGAAACCAGCCACTTTCAGGACGAGGATTAATCATGCGGATGCGCATGCAGATGTGGATAGGAGCAGCGGCCAGGCCCATCAGCCAATTGATGATGGCCGCTGGTATCAGCCTTATCGCAATCGTAACCAATGTGCAGGCTCAAGCCACACCTCAAGCCACACAAGAGATAAAGGGCTTGCTGGACTTTGTCGAGCATAGTGAATGTCAGTTCGTGCGTAACGGGGACGCATTCCCAGGTCCCCGGGCTCGGGCGCATCTGGAGAAGAAGCTGAATTATCTCGAAGGCAAGAATATGGTGAACAGCGCAGAAGACTTCATCGATCTTGCTGCCACCAGAAGCAGCATGACTGGCCGCGCCTATGAGGTGCGATGTCCAGAGGGCGCACAACCGGCACGCACCTGGCTGAAGAGGGAACTACAGAGGCAACGGCAGCTCCATTGATTTTTGCCGCTCTGGCGGAAACTTGGTTCGCCTGCATGCACGACTGAACCGTTTCCTCAGTCTCTCCTTGATGCCGATGAGTACAGGATGAAAATATGAGTAGCGGAAGTTCAAACACCAAAGCTGAGCTTTTTCGTATTCCGCGCACGATTTGGGCTCTTGGCTTTGTCAGCCTATTCATGGATCTATCATCCGAGCTGGTGCACAGTTTACTGCCTGTGTTTTTGGTCACTACATTGGGTGCGAGTGCGTTGGCCGTCGGCGTGATCGAGGGTATTGCTGAATCGACCGCCATGCTCGTCAAGATATTTTCCGGTGCTATCAGCGACTTTATTGGTCGGCGCAAAGGATTGCTGCTGCTTGGATATGGTTTAGCCGCGCTGACCAAACCACTTTTCCCTCTTGCTCACTCGGTTGAAGTGGTCTTTACCGCCCGCTTTCTGGATCGAATTGGCAAAGGTATTCGTGGGGCGCCACGAGACGCTCTAGTCGCAGATGTGGCGCCGCTAGAAATCCGTGGCGCCTGTTTTGGACTGCGACAGTCGATGGATACCGTCGGGGCTGTTTTTGGCCCGGCTCTGGCCATCGTGCTCATGTTATGGCTCGCAGATATACAGCAAGTCCTGTGGTTCGCAGTGATTCCGGCAGCAGTGGCGGTGGCGCTCATTGTCACAGGAGTAAAAGAGCCGACTCATCTCTCCGGCGAACAAACATTTCGATCTCCAATTCATTGGAGAGTCCTTCACGACTTCTCCTTTGGGTATTGGTGGGTCGTCATTATCGGAGGGGTGTTTACGCTTGCTCGTTTCAGCGAGGCGTTTCTGGTATTACGAGCGCAACAGACAGGCCTGTCGATCACCTGGGCTCCGCTGGTGATGGTGGTGATGTCCCTTCTGTATGCACTGTCCGCTTATCCTGCCGGCTGGTTATCCGATCGCATCAGTCGCACCAAACTGCTCTGCTTGGGTATGGGGTTGCTCGTCTTGGCGGATCTGGTACTTGCTCAATCCAGTTCTGTCATCACGATGATGCTGGGCGTTGCCTTGTGGGGACTTCATATGGGATTTAGCCAAGGCATTCTTGCCTCGCTGGTAGCCGATACATCTCCCACGGAACTCAAGGGCACGGCATTCGGCATTTTCAATCTTGTCAGTGGTCTATGCATGCTGATCGCTAGCGTTCTTGCGGGCTGGCTCTGGCAAAGCATTGGGTCAGACTGCACGTTCCTCATGGGCGCGCTGCTTGCCACAACAGCTCTGCTCTTGCTCTTATTCAAGAAGTGGTAAGCGCAAATAAAAGTAAAAAAAATGGTTCTGAACGAACAGCTTACCGTTTTAGGCATCACCCGTTGCTCCGGTACTATGCGCATTCGACCTTGGTGGTGAAAGACTGCTTCTGGCCGATAGTGGTCTGCTACGAGGCAGCTATCGGGCCAAGATCAAAACGCTGTCAGCACAACGACTTCTGGTAATAGAGCCGGGTATGTCCCGGTGGATAGTCTGCCAGGCGTCCGAATTCGTCGTAGCCAAGTTTTTGATAAAAGCCGGGTGCCTGAAAGCTGAAGGGAGCACCTGCCAAGCTGCTGTACGCGCACTCGCGTTTAAGTGGATTCGGATTCTGTATCGGTGCTGGCAGACCAGGACGCTCTACGATGAAACCACCTATTTGAATGTATTGAGGAAGCGCGGTTCACCGCTGCTGAAGAACCTCGATTTAGGTTGACTGACTTCCTCAGGGCGTGAAGCTGACAGTGGCGATAGGCACAGATCGGCCAGATGCGGTCGGTCGATTGCTCTGCTGGCGTTAGTATTCGAAATTATCCTTCACGCCCGGAAAATCGAAATTTAACTACTTGAGACTCCCGGCCAGGAACTGCTGCAACCGCTCGCTTTGAGGCTGCTCCAGCAGCGTGCCTGGCGCTCCCGACTCCTCCACCCGCCCCTGATGCAGAAACATGACGTGGTTCGACACCTGCCTGGCAAACGCCATTTCGTGGGTGACGACCACCATCGTCCTGCCCTCTTCGGCCAGTTGCTGCATGACCTTGAGCACTTCGCCCACCAGTTCAGGGTCAAGGGCTGAGGTCGGTTCGTCGAACAGCATCACCTCAGGCTCCATGGCCAACGCACGTGCAATGGCCACCCGCTGTTGCTGGCCGCCGGACAAATGCACCGGGTACTGGCCCTCGACTTTTTGTGGCAGCCCCACCTTGGCAAGGTAATGACGCGCCCGCTCCAGTGCCTGCGCCCGACTGATACCGAGCACGCTCATCGGGCACTCGATGATGTTTTCCAGCACGGACATGTGGCTCCACAAATTGAAGTGCTGAAACACCATCGACAACCGGCTGCGCAGGCTCCGTAACTGCCCGGGGTTAACCACACACAACTCACCCCTTGAGTTTCTGCGGGTGAGCAACTCTTCGTCATTGACAACAATGCGCCCGGCCGACGGTTGTTCCAGATGGTTGATACAACGCAAGAAGGTACTTTTCCCGGACCCGGAGGAGCCGATGATGCTGATCACATCACCCGCCCTGGCCTTGAGCGAAACCCCTTTCAACACTTCATGGTTGCCGTAGTTTTTATGGACATCTTCAACGATCAATTTATACATTCGAGCAAGTCCGATAGGGGTCAGTGCGTCCGCGGTTTGAGGTAGGCCAGCCAATGCAGCTCGCCGCGTCGAAACAGCCAGATCAGGAAAAAAGCACTGGTGGCGTACAACACCCCGGCAATGCCAAAGGCGGTAAAGGATGCATAGGTCGCCGAGTTGACATCCCGGGCGATCTTCAGCAAATCGGGCACCGTGGCGGTAAAGGCCACCGAGGTGGAATGCAGCATCAGAATCACTTCATTGCTGAAAAACGGCAGCGCGCGGCGCAATGCCGACGGCAGAATAATCCGCCGATAAAGCGTGAACCGGCTCATTCCGTAGGCACTGGCGGCCTCGACTTCTCCGTGGGCGGTCGCCCTGATGGCGCCAGCAAAAATCTCGGTCATGTAGGCACAGGTATTGAGCCCGAAAGCCAGCACCGTGCAGTTGAAGCCGTCACGGAAAAAAGCGTTGAGAAAATCCTGGGACCGCACCACATGCAAGCTGTACACCCCGGTGTAAAAGAACAGCAACTGGATGTACAACGGGGTGCCACGAAACACGTAGGTGTAACACCAGACCGGCAGGCGCAGCAGCGGGTTGCGGCTGACGCGGGCAATCGACAACGGTACCGCGAGCACAAAACCCATCACCACCGAAAGTATGAGCAGCCACAACGTCACCGCCAACCCGGAAAAGTATGGCCCGTCACTCCACAGGTAAGCCTGCCAGTAGTCTTGAAGAATGCCGTTCATAACGCAACCTTCCTGACACCGACCGAGTAGCGGTGCTCCAGCCACATCAACACACCATTGGCTACCGTGGTAATGGCGAGGTAGATCAGGCCGCCGACCAGGGTGAAGTAAAAGAACTGCATCGAGCCCTTGCCCGCATCCTGCGTGGCCTTGACCACATCGGTCAGGCCGATGATCGATACCAGCGCAGTCGATTTGATCAACACCTGCAAGTTGTTGCCAATGCCGGGTAGCGCATGGCGCAACATTTGCGGGAACAGGATTTTGCGAAAGGTCTGCCCGTGGGTCATGCCGTAGGCCCTCGCGGCTTCGATCTGCCCCGTCGGGACTGCCTGGAAGGCGCCGCGGAATGTCTCGGTAAAGTAGGCCCCGTAAATGAATGCCAGCGTCACGACACCGGCCAGAAACGGGTCGATATCTATTTGGGCGATGCCCAGCCAATCGGTCATCCGGTTGAGCAGCATCTGCAGGCTGAAGAACAGCAGCAACATGATCACCAGGTCCGGCATGCTGCGGATCACGGTCGTGTAAGCCGTGGCCAGCGTGCGCAACAAACGATTGGACGACAACCTGGAACTGGCGCCCATCAGCCCGGCCAGGACGGCGATCAGCAATGAACAAAGCGCCAGTTTGATGGTCGCCAGGGTGCCCAGCAGAATCTGCGGGCCAAAACCTTCCAGAAGCATCTCACTCTCCTTGTTCTTGTCAGGGTGAGGTGAAGGGGGGGGCAATAGAGCGCTCGAACGAGCGCCCTGTTCAAGCTAACGACGACGCGTTATTGGGCGCCGTAGACGTCAAAATCGAAGTACTTGTTGTTGATCCGCGCGTAAGTACCGTTGGCGAGAATGGTTGCCAGGGCTTTGTTCAAATCTTCGCGCAACGCGACATCGTCCTTGCGCAGACCAAGGCCATCACCGACGCCGAAGAAGCCCGGGTCATCCAGAGTGGCACCGGCAAATTCATAGTCCTTACCCGCCGCTGTTTTCAAGAAGCCGTAACTGGCTTGAATGGAACCCTGCAACGAGGCATCAAGTCGCCCCACGACCAGGTCGGCGTACACCTGGTCCTGATTCTGATAGGAAAGAACGTCCACGCCTTTGGAACCCCAAACCGCTTTGGCATAGGACTCCTGGGTCGAGCCCTGCTCCACACCAATGCGCTTGCCCTTGAGCGATTCGAGGGTCGGCTGTAATCCCGATCCACGTTTGACCACTAACCGTGCCGGTGCATTGGACACCTTGTCGGTAAACGCAATCTGCTCCAGGCGTTTGGGTGTGATGGTCATCGAAGACGCCACCGCATCGAACTTGCGCGCCAGCAGTCCCGGGATCATCCCGTCCCAGCTGCTTTCCACCCAGACACATCGGGCTTTCAGTTCGGCGCACAACGCCTCGGCGATGTCGACCCCGAAGCCGGTCAGCGTGCCATCCTGGTTCTTGTATTCCAGCGGTGGATACGTCGGGTCCACCCCCAGCTTCAACACTTTGCCAGACCAGTCGGCCGCCCCCGCCAGGCTCGAGACCGTCAGGAACACCAGGGAAATGGCTGCAATCATCTTGTTCATTTTTATTCCTCTTCAGGCCGCAGATTTTTTACCGGCACAACGGGCGAAAATGCGCCGTCTCAACACAGAAAACGTTCGACCAGCTTGACCCAATAGCTCGCGCCCACCGGCAGGCAGCCGTCATTAAAGTCGTAGCCGGGGTTGTGCAGCAGGCACCCGCCTTCTCCCTCGCCGTTGCCGATCACCAGATAGCTGCCGGGGCACTTTTCCAGGACAAAAGCAAAGTCCTCGCTGGCCGTGAACGGCCGCAAGTCATCGATCAGGTGTTCCTCTCCCAGCCAGTCGCGGGCGACTTCATGGGCAAATGCTGTCTGTTCGGGATCGTTGATCAACACCGGATGGCAATGCTGGTAATCGATGTGGACCCGGGCGCCAAAACTCTCGGCCTGGCCCTTGACCAATTCAGTGATTCTGACTTCCAGCAAGTGGCGAATCTCGGGGGTCAGGGCGCGTACGCTCAGGCTCAGGTCGGCGCTGGACGGGATGACATTCGAGGCGCTCCCGGCATGCAGGGAGCCCACCGTGATAATCGCCATCTCCTGCGGGTTAACGTTGCGCGAGACGATGCTTTGCAGGGCCATCACGATCGAGGCACCGACCACCACCGGGTCGACGGCTTTGTGCGGCACCGCGCCATGGCCACCATTGCCGATGATTTTGACGTTAACCGTGTCGGCAGACGCCATGAACGGTCCGCTGTAAAAACCCAAATGCCCGACGGGATAGCCCGGCACGTTATGCATGGCGAAAATCGCATCGCACGGAAACCGTTCGAGCAGCCCTTCCTCGAGCATTTTCCTGGCACCGCCCAGCCCTTCTTCCGCCGGTTGGAAAATCAGGTGCACGGTGCCATTGAACGCCCGTGTCCGGGCCAGGTACTGACCGGCTGCCAGCAGGACTGCTGTATGTCCGTCGTGACCGCAGGCATGCATGACTCCGTCGAGCCGGCTGGCATAAGGCAAACCGGAGGTTTCCTGTATCGGCAACGCATCCATGTCAGCGCGCAAGCCAATGGACCGACCCTCGCCATTTTTCAGAGTGGCAACGACCCCGGTCTTGCCCACCCCAGTGCTGACCTCAAAGCCCCACTGAGTCAAACACGCTGCAACCAGCTCACTGGTGGCGAATTCTTCAAAACCCAGTTCAGGGTGCGCGTGAATACTGTGACGTATCGCGATCATTTCATCTTGCATCGCGGCAATACCAGGCAGGACCAGGCCGGCATTCATGGGTGTTCTCCTTCGACAGGGGCTGTGCGGCAGCGAAAGCGCTGTTGGGGTCGATCTTAGGGAACGGGCGCTGGGCTGGGGAGGCGCAGTTTGGTTATGATGACAACCATTAGTTGTCACCAGGGTGAGCAGATGAAACTGCATCAATTACAGGCGCTGATTGCCAGCGCCGAAACCGGCAGTATCCGCGCGGCCGCGCGTTCGCTGGAGATTTCCCAGGCCGCAGTGACCAAAGCGCTGCGCGAGTTGGAAACCAGCCAGCAGCTACCGCTGTTTACCCGAACCGCCAGCGGTCTGAACTTCACTGAATACGGCAAAGTGCTGCTGACTCACGCCCGGCTGGTGATCAAGCAACTGGAGCACGCACAGACCGAGCTTGATCACATGCGTGGGAAGGCTCAAGGCCGGCTCTGCGTCGGGATCACCCCTTGGGTTGCCCTGACCTTCCTGCCCGAAGTCGTGCTGGCTTTTCGCGAACGTATGCCACAAATCAAGCTGGAACTGTTCGAAAGCCTGATGGCCGTTGCCCAACCGCTGCTGCGCGACGGCAGCATGGACTTCGCGATTGGCCAACTCCATCCCACACAATCGACCCAGGAATTCGCCTGCGAAACCTTGCTCGATTACCAGACCTCGGTGCTGGTCCGCGAGGGTCACGCCCGACAGCATGCGCGATCGATCCACGAGTTACTGGAAGAAAACTGGACCCTGAACTACGCGCCGGACGGGCACGACGGGCTGATGCAGGAACTGTTCTGGAAACACGGAGCGCAGATTGATGAGAATCGAATCGTGCGTGCTCATTCACTGGCCATTTTGCAGATGATGGTCGAGCGGGCCGACATGTGCACCTGGGGGCCGTCCATCGTGAGCACAGCCCCGCCATTTCTGGGGCGTGTGGTATCCCTGGGGCTGACCGAGCAGTTCGAGCCCCGACAGCTGAGCATCGTGACGCGCCGCAATGGCGCACTGAGCAATCCGGCGGTCTGCTTCACCGAATGCCTGTTGCAGGTCATTCGGCGCCATGCGCGCTCGGCCAAAAAGGAAGACCGCACGCTGTTTGAAACCTTACGGCTGCGGCTGTGAGGTGACCCTACGGTTTTATGTCTGATACATCAGGACGTCTTGGGTCGAATCTGGCCGTAGGTACCGGCGCCAAGCGTTCACTTCTGACTGATTTCTGCACGTGGCCAGAGGCGACTCTCGGCCAAAAGCAGCCACTCGAACACATCACCTGATCGGCTGTTTTGCAGGACGACGTGGTCACCGATGTTCCGCTGCCAACATTGACCTGAACTGAGAAATGATCTCTGAAGATAGCCCGGCACCTTCGAACACTGCGCAGGTGAAGCTAACGGGTGCAGGGCCTGGAGCAGTTATGATGCGGTCTGCAACCACAGCTA
>NZ_JBFTOU010000058.1:0-11419 GCF_056398125.1 Pseudomonas sp. 05L36
CCACGTCCCCAAGGCCACGTCCCCAAGGTCGGTGACTTCGTAGACATCGTCGCCAACACCGCCGGCCATCGTGTCGGCACCCGTACCCCCGATGAGAATGTCATTGCCCGCGTCACCATTGAGGATGTCGTTGCCGCCCAAGCCGCTCAGGATGTCGTTGCCAGCACCTCCGCTGGCAATGTCGTCGAATGCCGTGCCGGTCCATATGTCGACACCGGCGGTACCGACAAACAGAGTACCGGCGGCCACCGGGGCCGTAGCGTCGGACGCAATGCTTTCGGCCGTACCGAAGTCATCCACGTAACTGACCACCACGCGCACCTGATCGCCGACCTGAGTCTGGCCAAGCGTGAACGTGCTAGCGGTGGCTCCGGCGATGTCGACGAAGGTGACCCCATTGGTCTCCTGCCACTGGAAGGTGAACTGCGGATTGCTGAGGCCATCGACGTCGACGATGGTCGACGGGTCGGCGGTCAACACCTCGTTCAGAAACGCAAGCCCGAGGATGGTCGGCCCTGCGGTCGCTACGCTGTTCCCCGCAGAATCGACGATCTCCAGCGTACCCTGGGCATCCTGATACACCGCCCGAACGCGGAGGTTCAGACCGGCGACATCGTCCGCCACCAGATAGGTGGCGCCGGTTGCCCGCGATACCTCGCCAGCGGCGAAAAAGGTGATGTCTTCAAAGACACCCGAGCCCGCAACGTTTTCGACCTGCCAGTAGTAAGCCACCGGACCGGTAACCGCGCCGGTCGGATTGGCCGCACTCACGCTGTCAGCATCGCGTATCGACTGATCGCTGACGCGCAACAGTTGGCCGGCGACAGGCGCATCGGTACGCGCACCGGTGGTGGCATCGAGGATCGCCAGACGCCCCACAGGACCGCTGTTCAATGCGGTGCCGACGCCGGACGCCTGCGCCTGGTCTGCGAACTGCAGACGCTCGATGCCCGTCAGGCGATCGACGCCATCACGCCCGGCCACCAGGTCGGTCACGATGACGGCGTTGCCATCGACAGCGACGCTGTACTCCGACGCATTACCGGAGAACACCGCGGTGTCGAAGCTGTCAGTGCCGGTCAGAATCTCCCGCACGATGACCAGCTGGCCCGGATTGTAAGTACCGTTCAGCATTGCCTGAACCATCGGCGCCATGCTGTCGAACGTGGCGATTTCCGCGCCAGTGCCATCAGCGTTTGCCCGTACGCTGATGCGTACGTTCAGCCACTTGTCACCATCGATGATGTCGTCACCACCGCGGCCTTCGATAAGGTCGCTGCCGCTACCACCGAGGATGATGTTGCCGCCGTCGAAGATCGTCGCTCCGACTGGCAGCAGACCCGCCAGACCGTTGATCAGGCTGATGTTGGTCAGCACACTGCCGGTTGCACCCGCGGTGGGTAGCGATGTCGCATCTTCGTTATCACCGCGCAGGAAGTCACCGTGGGACGAACCCGACAGACCTTCCATGATGTCGAAACGAACCAGCGCCGAGGCTCCCGAACCCGGCATCGGTGGCACATCGAAGAAGCGGTCGCTGTAATCGATGGTCACGCCTTGGGCGAGATCCTTGAAGGTTGCCCAGTCATAGCCGGAGCCGCCGATATAGCGGTCACCCATGCCGAGACTGCCGACCATGATGTCGTCGCCGCCTTCGGCGTTGAACTTGTCGTTCTCGTTGCCGCCGACGAATACATCGTTGCCGATTACCGGATCGTTGCCGAGCGGGTCGAAGTTGTCGCCAGGAGCACCGTCCGAAGTTCCCTTCTCGATCCAGTCGTCGCCTTCGTTACCCATGTCCTGTTCGTTGGCTTTGCTGCCCAGGATGAAGTCGTTACCCTGGCCACCAATGGCCTCGGAGGCGTCCTCACCGGTCACGATGAAGTCGTTGCCGAACCCGCCAATGATCAGGTTGATGCCGTTGCCTCCGTGCAGCACGTCGTTGCCGTCGCCACCCTGGATGTTATCGTCGCCACCGGTGTCGGTGATGATGTCGTCACCGGCACCACCGCGCAGTTGGTCGTTGCCGTCACCGCCGTCGATGCGATCGTTGCCGCCATCCCCCCAGACTGTGTCATCGCCTTCACTGGAGATGAGGATGTCTGCGTTGTCTGTGCCACCCAGCACGATGTGCTCGGCACCGTTGTAGCGGATGTAGTTGGTGTCCGCCCCCACTGTCAGCGGGTTGTCGCGGAACACCACCTGCTCGCCGTTCGGGCCGAGCGGGTCGACGGTGACCAGGCCTTCGTTGAACTGCCTGCCCTGGTCCACTTCCAGATAGAACCCCGGATCCGAGAACACCAGGCCCGGCAAGTGCGTGGCCGAAGTGTTGGCCATGATCAGCTTGGCGAACGAGTTGCTTTCAAGTTCCGCATTCATCGACAGGCCAGACGTACGCTCCAGATAGTAGAAGCGGTCGCCGTCCTGCAGTTTTTCCAGCTGGTTCTCGAACACGAAGTTGAAGGTCGTGCCGAGCATGCCGCCGAACGGGGTTTTCTCTTCGGCCAGGCCGCCGATCCACAGGTCGATGGCATCGACACCCGTGATAGTCACACCCTTCAGGTCGTCGGCAGTGCCCACCACGCCATCCGTGCCGGGCAGCGTTACGTTGGCAAAGGCACCGGTGCTGTTGAGGAAGTCCAGGCGGTCAGCCGGCGCACCCACACCACCGAAGACCAGTGCCAGGGCTGCGGCGCGTTTGCCTTCCAGCGTGGTCGCCGCCGTGATCGTGTCATGCGTGCCATAGGCCGCGATGAAGTTGATCAACGACTCCGGATGCTTGAGGTGCTGCACCAGATCGACCCAGCTGGTGTACGGTTTGAGTTGGGTATCACCGGTTTGGCTGTAGATGTCGCGGCGGATCGCATTGAGTGAGGGAATCCCCACGTCGCGGCCACGGGCGATGTTGAGCGCCGGCAGGTCGAGCGGCAGGCCGAGCAGGTTATTGCGCAGCGCCTCGGTGACGAACTCGTCGATTTCGTTACCGGTTTGCCGCGTCAACCCGCGCACGATCGCACTGGTCGCGTCCTCTGGCGATACGCCACTGGCGGCGTACGCCAACGGGTTGAGGAACGCCGCGATCAAGCCCATTTGCTGATCGGGATTAGCGCTGGCCGGATCGCCCACCACGTTGAAATCGATGTCGTAGCGATCGACGGTCTCGGTCAGCATCGAGTGGCCAAACCGATACACGGTGTGGGCGAACTCGGCGACGATCGAGGCATCGAGGTCGACGTCGTAGACCTGGGTCGGTGCAAAGAACAGGTCAACGTTGGGCTGGATGGTCCGCGCAAACTCCTCGAACACCAGGTGTTGATACTGCATCTCGGTGCCGAACTTGGCAGCCTGGAACAAGCGCTCGCCATTCCACAGCAGCGCATCGAACTCAGCCTGGGTGGCTGGCAACGCGCTCACCGGAGTGAGCAGCCACTCATTGAGGAAGGCTACGTCACCCGAATCGAGCACGGTGTCCTTGGTCTGCTGGACCAGGCGGTTGTGCTCGGAGTGGAAGATCGCATGCACCGCGGTCAGGCCGATGTTCTCGTTGACCCGGCCGTCGCCGGCGATGTAGTGAGCGTCGAGCAGTTCGTTGTCATAGGTCAGGTTGTTGCCGCCCGGGCCAGCGGGCTGCGCATTGCCGACAATGGTGTCGGCATCCGCCAGCAGAACCCCACCGACGATTACCGGCGCGGCATTGTTGTTAATGTCGACGAGGAACTGGTGACCGGTGCGCACAGCATTGGTCAGGTTAAGGGGAGCAAGCGGATTGCCTTCGACAAGGACGTCATCCGCGGTGCCGCCAAGACCGTCAACACCCTTCATCACCACCATCGGGAAGCCGTTCGGCCCCTTGATGAAATTGCCATAGGCGTCAGTCGCCAATAGCGGGGCATTATCGACATCGGCATCGGTAAGGTTGATACCCAGGATGTCGCGGGCCTGTGCCTTGACGACCTTCCAGGTCGCCATGCCACCGATTTCGACGTCGTCCGCGGTACCAAACGAGCCATCCACACCCAGATCACGGTTGGTGATCAGCCTGCCGGTCGCTACGGGGCCGTTGTCAGTCATTTGATAAGCGCGCAGGAACACCTGATGCGACGGGTGCGAGCTGTAGGTCTGGTTCTGGTCCACGAACGGCGTGGTGGTGTTGGTTTGCTCATGGATGTCGTCGGCCGTGCCGAGAATGCCATCCGCCCCTGGCAGGTTGGTCGCGCGGGTCAGCACCATGAAGTTGGTGTTGCCGCCTGGCACAAACAGCGGATCATCCGGTTGCAGCGGGATGAACACGGTGCCCGAACCGCCTTTGGTCACCAGGTCCAGACCATGATCGAAGAACTGCCCGAAGAAGGTCATCCAGGCGTTGAACGGCGCAGACAATCCCGCATCCGCCGCGGTGTTCTCGAAAAAGTACACATTGTGGTCGTCGGCGGTACCAAACTGTCCATCCATCCCGGGGCTGGCGACTATCTGTACGCCATCCTTGAGCACGTCGTCGTTACCCACCGCGCCGAAGTTGAGCACACCGTCCAGGCCCGGGTCGAAAGCCGTGGCATAGGCCGCCGGGTTGTTCGCCGTCTGATCGACGATCAGGTTACTGATGGTGCGCGGCTGCGAGTCAATCACAAGGCCGCTGTTCTGCGCATACGACGTTCCCGCTTCCGCCGGATTGAAGACCGGATCGGTCAAGCGCGGGAAGACGTTATCGGCGGCACCAAACTCGGTGTGATTGTTGCCGTTGAGGTTCATCAGGTTGTTGTTCGACCCGTCGACTGCACGCAGGCCCAACGGCGCACGGATGTTCGGGATCAGCGAGAGGATGTCCTGACCGGACGCTTCCGCCTCGGCAATCTTGATCTGGTCGAGGATGAAGTTGAGGTCGGAACGGACCATGTGAAGGCCCGCGCCACCCGCGGTGGCATCGACTACAGGTACCGCCGCCGTTGGCGTGACCGGTGCACCGGCGACTATGGTAGCCGTCGGCGTGGAGAACAGGATCTCCGTGGTGCCATGACCGTCCTGATAGATCGCCTTGACCCGCAACGACAACCCGGCGAGGTCGGGAGAGACCTTGAACGCGGTGCCATCGGCGCTTTGGAACGCCAGGTCGCCAGCCGGCAACAGGATGATGTCCTCGAATACGCCAGTGCCTGGATTGGCCTCGAACTGCCAGATGTATGACACCGAGGAGTTGTTGAGAGTACCCAGCGGATTACCCGCCGCGATGTTGTTGCCATCGCGCACCCCGGCCACGCTGACCGTCAGCGTGTCGCCCACCGTTATCGCCCCGCCGTTGCCATCCGTGACGGTAGGACTGCCAACCGGTTGGGCATTCTGCCCCGGCACCAGCACTAGCTGGTCATCGGCGAATTGCAGGCGTTCGATATGCAGCAGGGTATCGGTGCCGTCGCGACCCGCTACGCTATCTGTCACCGTATAGACATCGTCCGCCAAAGTGGCCGTGCCGCGGTCGTCAACGGTAACCGTATACTCGGCCTGAAGCCCGGAGAAGATGGCGGTGTCGAAGGCCGCCCCACCCGTTGAGGTACCGGGCATGATTTCCCGCACGGCCTTGAGCTGGCCAGGGTTAAAGGTGCGGTCCAGCATGAGCGGGATCATATCGACCATGCTGTCGAAGGTAGCGATCTCAGGGCCGGTATGGTTGACGTCGCCGGCGGCATAAACGGCAATTCTGACGTTGATCCATTTGTCGCCATCGATCAGATCATCGCCACCGCGGCCTTCGATCAGGTCGCTGCCATTGCCGCCGAGGATGATGTTGCCAGTGGCAAAACCGGTGGTTGGCAATCCGGCATCGGCCAGGAACTGGTCCAGTCCGCGGATCAATGCCACATTGGTCAGCGCACTGCCCGTGGTACCGCCGTGGTTGACGATAGTGACTGCATCGACATCATCGCCTTTGAGCACATCGCCGAAACTCGAACCGGACAAGCCTTCGACCTCGGCAAAACGGTCAAGAATCGAGGCAGGCGAGGCGCCGACCGGATTGAACACGCCGGCATTCTGGTTGGGTGCATTGCCGTGTGGCTGCGCCAACGCGGCCAAGCTCAGGTCAACGGTCACGCCAACCTTGTCATTCTTGTAGGTGACCCAGTCGAAGCCGGACATGCCGTCCATCTTGTCCTGGGCATCGCTGCCGACGAAGATGTCGTCGCCACCCTCGCCGATCATTTCGTCGAAACCGCCACCACCGACAAAGATGTCGTTACCGATCACATCGTCATTGAGCAACGGCGAGAAATTATCGCCAGGCGCACCGTCCTGGGTGCCCTTCTCGATCCAGTCATCACCTTCGTTGCCGGTCGGTGGCAGGTTGGTCTTGGCGCCGAGGATGAAGTCATCACCCTGACCGCCGAAGGTGGTGCTGATGTCTTCGGTGGTGATGATGAAGTCCTGACCATCGCCACCCAGGATCAGGTTGCCTGCGGCAAGCATGCTGCCAACCACGATCACATCGTTACCGGCATTGCCTTCCAGACGGTTGTCGCCGAACGAGTCGCTGATGATGTCATCGCCCGCGCCGCCCAGTACCGCATCGTTCCCGGCACCGCCTTCGAGGCGGTCGTTGCCGGCGTCGCCGTAGATGGTGTCATCGCCGTCACCGGAAATGATGATGTCATTGCCGGCGGTGCCGCCCATGACGATATGGTCTTCACCGGTGTACTGCAGATAATTGGTGTCCGGCCCCACCGTGTCGGGGTTGTCGCGAATCACCAGCGGCACGACTTCCACGCCGTTGATCATGATGCCGCCCGTCGGATCGGCACGGCTGTCCACGCCCAGGCCGGTGAACTGGGCGGCCTGATTCACTTCGAGGGTGAACGTCGGCGTCAGGAACACAGTGTTCGCCAGGTGGGTGACATCGGTGTTGAGCATGATCAGCTTGGCAAAGGAGTTGTTCTCCAGTTCAGTGCCGAAGTTCAGGCCCGCGGTACGCGACAGGTAGTAGAAGCGGTCGCCGTTCTGCAACGCCTCCATCTGGGTTTCAAACACGAAGTTGAACGTCGAGCCGAGCATGCCGCCGAACGGCATCTTCTGTTCGGCGAGGCCACCGACCCAGAAGTCGATGTCGTCGACGCCCGTGATCGTCACACCCGTCAGGTCATCTGCAGTACCCGGTACCCCATCTTTACCGGCCGTCGTTACGTTGGCATAGGCACCGGTGCTGTTAAGGAAGTCCAGGCGGTCAGCCGGCGAACCTGCACCACCGAGTACCAGCGCCAGGGCTGCAGCGCGTTTGTCTGCCAGCGTGGTCGCCGCCGTGATCGAGGAATGCGTACCAAAGGCCGCGATGAAGTTGACCAGCGACTCGGGGTGTTTGAGGCTGTCCGCCAGGTCAGCCCAACTGATGTACGGCTTGAGTTGGCTGTCACCGGTTGATGCATAGAACTCACGCCGCGCCTCATTCAAGGTGGGGATGCCAGTGTCGCGACCACGCGCCAGGTTCAGGGCCGGCAAATCGAGCGGCAGACCGAGCAGGTTGTTGCGCAACGCTTCGGTGACGAACTCATCGATCTCGTTGCCGACCTGGCGGGTCACACCGCGAACGATCGCCCCTGCCGCCTGGTCCGCAGTCACCCCGCTGCCGGCGAACGCCAGCGGGTTGAGGAAGGCCGCGATCAGACCCAGTTGCGAGTCCGGGTTGGCCGGGTTGGTGAGGAGCGGATTGAACGCGGGGTCGAAGCGATCGACGGTCTCGGTCAACATCGAGTGACCGAAGCGGTACACCACATGGGCGAACTCGGCGAGGACTGCCGGGTTGATCGAGGTGTCATATCCATTGGGCGCAAGGAATCCGTCGATCTGCGGCTGAATGGTCCGCGCGAACTCCTCGAACACCAGGTGCTGGTACTGCATTTCGGTGCCGAACTTGGCGGCCTGGAACAGACGTTCGCCGTCCCACACCAACGCTGCGATCCCGGCGGGTGTAGTCGGAATCGCGGCCACGTCGACTGCCAGCCACTCATTGAGGAAGGCCAGGTCGCCGGCGGCTATGAGGGTGTCCTTGGTTTGCTGGACCAGGCGGTTGTGCTCGGAGTGGAACACATGGTGCACGGTGGTCAGGCCAATGTTCTCGTTGACCCGGCCGTCGCCGGCAATGTAGTGGGCGTCGAGCAGTTCGTTGTCATAGGTCAGGTTGTTGCCGCCCGGACCAACGGGCTGCGCATTGCCGACAGCGATGTCGGCATCCGCCTGCAGAACCCCACCGACGACTACCGGTGCGGCATTGTGGGCGATGTCGTCGAGGAAGCCATGCCCGGTGCTCACGGCGCTGGCCAGACTGATCGGAGCAGCCCGGTTGCCTTCGACCAGTTGCGTGACGTCATCAGCTGTCCCGGCGATGCCGTCAGCACCGTTACTGATGCGAATCACCACCTGCGGCATGCCGTTCGGCCCGCGGATGAAGTTGCCGTAAGCATCGGTCGCCAGCAGCGGTACGTTGTGTACATCGGCGTCGGTCAGGTTGATGCCGAGAATGTCACGGGCCTGCGCCTTGACCACCTTCCAGGTCGCCATGCCGCCATTTTCGCCGTTGCCGTCGTCGGCAGTGCCGAACAGACCATCGGCGCCGAGATCGCGGTTGGTAATCAAGCGTCCCGTTGCAACAGGATCGCCGTCCGCATTGAGCACGTACTCGCGCAGGAACACCTGATGCGAAGGGTGCGAGCTGTAGGTCTGGCTCTGGTCGACGAAAGGCGAGGTGGTGTTGGGCTGGCCATCATCGGCAGTGCCAAGTACTCCGTCTGCGCCGGCGGTACGCACCGCACGTGGCAGCACCATGAAGTTGGTCGGGCTGCCCGCTACGAACAACGGATCGTCCGGTTGCAGCGGAATAAACACGAAGTCGGTAGCGCTCTTGGTGACCAGGTCGAGACCGTGGTCGAAGAACTGGCCGAAGAAGGTCATCCATGAGTTGAAGCTGGCGGTCAGGCCGACGTCCGGCGACACGTTGGGCATGAAGAACACGTCCTTGTCATCGGCCGTGCCGAACACGCCATCCAGCCCGGGGCTGGTGACTATCTGTACGCCTTCCTTGAGGACGTCGTCATTACCCGCACCCACCACGCCGAAGTTGAGCACACCGTCCAGGCCCGGGTCGAACGCTGCGGCATAGGCCGCCGGGTTATTGGCGGTCTGGTCGACGATCAGGTTACTGATGATCCGTGGTTGCGGATCGGTCACCGACCCTGTCCCGGCGTATGCATCCAGAAACGAGGGATCGAGCAGGCGCGGGAAGGCATTGTCCGCGGTGCCAAACTCACTCTGGCCGGTGACCAGGTTGTTGAAGCTGCCATCGACGGTACGCAGGCCGAATGGCACCTGAGTGTTGGGAAGCAAATCAATGAGGCCGGTGCCGTCGGCATTCGCTTCTGCGATAAAGATTTGTTTAAGGATGAACTCCAGGTCCGACTTGTTGAAATTGGCCATTTTGGATTGCCCTCGATCTATTTGGGTAAAGGCACGGGACGAGAAAATCCTCCCGCGCCAAGTCAAGTGCTGGCTTGCGCAGTTTGTTGGTTATGTTTTTTTGCAAGAGCTCTGGCGTTACCCGGGACCCGGGATACACGCCTGGAATTCGCGAAATGAATTGCTCGCCGGGCGATCAGGCAGAGCGGATTCGAGCCCTGGGCGGGCCATGGAATCTGGAAGTGAAGGCGAACGTCCTGGACAGCCCCTTCCCTCTGCAAAAGCACGAAATGATCGACATAATTCTGCTCCTCTCAGGAGAATCACCGCGCCTTGCGTTGCCAAAGCGATGGCAAGCTTCAGGCGGGCGGGTCCCCCGATAACTAAGACTAAAGTTCCATAGCAAATCTTTGTCAATTTTACGTCGATAAAACAGACGACCGGTGTTAGGCCTCACAACTAGCTGTTTTTAAAAGACATATAGGAAGTTGAGTGCAGGTATAGAGCGAAATGTTATTTCTTACTGCCGGGAGTGCATAAAGCAAAGGAATAAAGTCGTAGCGCGTAACGACCCAAGTACCTTTCATGTCCTTCATCCAGAAGAAGGTTGTGTCCTTCCAGCCTTGGGTGGAGAGATTGCGCGCGCCGAACCGGAGGTACAGGTGGCCGTCGAAAAAGGCCTGAAGCAAATACAGAAAGCCTGGGCCGATCGTCTCGGTAGCCCTGATGCGGCATGGGCCGTCATCGCTCAATGTGTGGGAGCGCTAGTCCTGTCCCGAGCAGTCGAGAAAGAACGAACTCACAAGGAAATCATTGCCTCGACCCGCGAAGCTATTGAAAAGAGCTATTTCACGCCGGAAAAATAGAAAAACGTCTCCGATTATGCGAGAGCAGCTCGCAACGCCATGATCATCGCTATCGCTGCAAAACCCTGATCGATTCAGCCCTCCCTGAATACCCACACCGAATGCATTCATGAGGCGATTGAGTGGAAGGAGAAAGAGAGGGCATCCATTGCCCTCCCCTCTACTGTTCCGCCCTCCTGCGACGGTACTGACCAGGACCTCAGACGACCAGAATGAAGTCCGTCTGATCAACGGCCGCGCTGTTGACACCCACAAGGCGGATGGAGTCCGCTCCGATCCCGACCACGGTGTCTGCCCCGTCAGCCGTTATGCTCACGTTGGTCGCGAACACCGCGCTGGTGACCCCCATCCCCGTGATATCGAGCAAGTCCTGCCCTGCAGCCGGGTTGGCTTCGAAGTTCAGGATCGTATCGTTGCCGAAGCCTGGGGCAAACGCGAAGATATCGTTGCCGGCGACGCCGCCACTCATCACGTCGTTACCTGCGCCACCGACGAGGACGTCATTACCCGCCCCCCCCACGATCACGTTGTCGAGCGCGTTGCCGGTGCCCGCAAAGTCGCCGCTGCCGCCGAAAAACAGGTTTTCGACGTTGGCACCCAGGACGTAGCTCCCGAGCGAGGTCCAGACCGTGTCAATACCCTCACCGCCAAGCTCGCTCACCACGTCCCCAAGCTCGGTGACTTCGTAGACATCGTTGCCGACACCGCCGTTCATCGTGTCGGCACCTGCGCCACCGATGATGAGGTCGTTACCTGCGGCACTGACGAGGATGTCATTACCCGCCCCCCCCACGATCACGTTGTCGAGCGCGTTGCCGGTGCCCGCAAAGTCGCCGCTGCCGCCGAAAAACAGGTTTTCGACGTTGGCACCCAGGACGTAGCTCCCGAGCGAGGTCCAGGCCGTGTCAATACCCTCACCGCCAAGCTCGCTCACCACGTCCCCAAGCTCGGTGGCTTCGTAGACATCGTTGCCGACACCGCCGGCCATCGTGTCGGCACCTGCGCCACCGATGATGAGGTCGTTACCTGCGTTACCGACGAGGACGTCATTACCCGCCCCCCCCACGATCGTGTTGTCGAGCGCGTTGCCGGTGCCCGCAAAGTCGCCGCTGCCGCCGAAAAAC
>NZ_JBFTOU010000059.1:0-9174 GCF_056398125.1 Pseudomonas sp. 05L36
CTTGTGATGCTGATAATCTGTTGACTAGCAGTCTGACTCCACAAGCACCCACACGAATTGCTTGATTCAGTTGTTAAAGAGCGGTTGGTTAAGATCTTTCGTCTCAACCGAGGCGCGCATTCTACAGCAGCCTCATTTGCTGTCAAGTGGTATTTTTCAGAAGYTTTCCAAGTTTCCTTTTCAACTTCAACCACTTGCGCTTCAGATCTCTCRTCAGCGGGAGGCGAATTCTACAGCGTTACACRCTGCTGTCAACACCTCTTTTTCAACTCCCTTTTGGCTTCGATGACCTGAAGCAACCTGCTGCCGAAAACTGCATAACTCATTGTTTACCAAGGAGTTTTCCGTTTCGACTGCGCCGGAAGTGGGGCGAATTATAGACACCTTTAATCTGCCGTCAAGCACTGATTCTGGCTTTCTACCGATATGTACAAAAACACTGCATATATATAGACGCGCCTGCGGGGAATGCGCAGTATATTGCCCAACACAAAAAGAAATACCCTTGATTCCTATATTTCGGACGATGCCACGTAATGAATGATCAGCCTCGCAGCCTGGCCTCTACCCTGTTCTCGGTTGGGCTGCTGCTCATAGCCATGGCATCGATCCAGTCCGGAGCCTCCCTGGCCAAAAGCATGTTCCCCGTTGTTGGCCCTCAGGGGACGACAACATTACGACTGATTTTTGCCAGCGTGATCATGATGCTGATACTGCGTCCATGGCGGGCAAAATTCACCGCAAGATCCCTGCGCACCGTCATCGTCTACGGGATGGCGCTGGGCGGCATGAACTTCCTCTTCTATATGTCATTGCAAACCGTCCCGCTGGGCATCGCGGTGGCTCTTGAATTCACCGGCCCACTGGCCGTGGCGATCTACGCCTCGCGTCGCGCTATCGACTTTTTGTGGATCGCCCTGGCTGCCGTCGGCTTGCTGTTACTGATACCAACAGGAGAAGCGACAGCAGGAATCGATCTGGTAGGCGCCGGTTATGCCTTGGGTGCAGGGATCTGCTGGGCACTGTACATTCTGTTTGGCCAAAAGGCCGGGGCCGATAATGGCGTGCAAACCGCCGCACTGGGGGTAATGATCGCCGCGCTTTTTGTAGCCCCTATCGGTATTGTCCATGCCGGCTCCGCATTGCTGACCCCGTCACTGATCCCCGTGGCCCTTGGCGTCGCCGTCTTGTCCACTGCCCTCCCCTACACCCTGGAGATGGTCGCTCTGACCCGCATGCCGGCCAGAACCTTCGGCACATTGATGAGCATTGAGCCTGCCTTCGGTGCGTTATCGGGCTTGCTGTTCCTGCATGAATACCTCTCACTGTCGCAGTGGATGGCAATCCTGTGCATCATCCTGGCCTCCGTCGGCGCAACCATGACCATGAGCACTGCCGCCAGGCCAGCAGTAGCGGCAGATTGAGAGCGGAGATGACACGGGTCTGGTATTTACCGCTCAACTAGGCCATGTTTAGCCCCGCAACCCAAGGTCATGCCATGGACAAATCCAGATAGGGATATCGGTACGCGTCAAGCGAAAGCGAATGCAGCCAGACCCGGGCACAAGATCCGGGGACGCTAAAAGGACAGTAATGAAACGAATTTTGATACTGGTCGCCGTACTTGCAATTGCAGGCTGCGCAGCGACCTCGGAAACACAGATCAAGCACGGCAAGAAAGGGCTACACATCAACTGCTCCGGATTGTCTTCATCCTGGGACAAGTGCTACGCCAGCGCCGCCAACTCCTGCGCACCCAAGGGATACAAGGTCATTGCCAAGTCGGGAGATGCCGTGGAAGAGCCCGGCGACTATCCTTTTGGCCTCAATCCTGCGGGTTATACCAGCCGCAGCATGATCGTCATCTGCAAATAGGCAAGGTCGTCGCGTCAGGTTCTCGGACTTGCGATCTGACGGCCGATTTCCTCGTAGCTGGACTTCAGCACTGTGCGCTGGATATCCGGGCTAGCGAGCATACGCGCCACGACCAGCGCGCCAATACATTGCGACAGAATCGCCCACGCCAGGCTGTCGCTTTGCAAAACACCTGCCCAACTTTCCTGAAGCCGACAAATCCAGTGCTCTGCCTGTTGGCGGACTGTCAGGTCGGAACGGGCAATTTCCGCCCCCAATGCCGGTAATGCACAACCGGTTTCCGGATTCTCGACGTGAGACATGCTCAGGTACTGTTTCAAGCAGCGCTCAAGCTTGTCACGATCCTGCCCCTCCCCCAGTCGCGCCAGACTTTGACCCAACTCACGTTCAACAATGGTTGCGAACAACTCGTCTTTCGACGAGAAGTGGCTGTAGAAAGCACCGCCACTCAAGCCAATAGCCTTCATCAGGCCGTCCACGCCCACCGTTGAAAATCCGGACTTCTTGGCCGATACCGCGCTGCTTTCCAGCAGCCTTTGCCTGGTTTCCAGCTTGTGACTGGCCGAATAACGCATTGTCCTTCTCCCGAGGTTGATCACCTTGACGCTTGTCGAATCGTAGCATAACGTTCGTTTAGCTAACGATCGTTTACCAAAAGGGATCTACCCATGAATAACAAGAAGGTCGTACTGGTTGTCGGTGCAGGTGATGCCACGGGCGGCGCCATTGCCAAGCGTTTTGCCCAAGAGGGTCTTGTCGCCTGCGTCACCCGCCGCAGTGCGGACAAGCTCCAGCCACTGGTGGATGCCATCAAGGCCGATGGTGGCGAGGCCCACGGTTTTGCCTGCGATGCACGCAAGGAGGAAGACGTGATCGCGCTGGTCGAGCGGATCGAAAGCGAGATCGGCCCCATCGAGGCATTTGTCTTCAACATCGGCGCCAACGTGCCGTGCAGCATTCTCGAAGAAACCGCCCGCAAGTATTTCAAGATTTGGGAAATGGCCTGTTTTTCCGGCTTCCTCAACGCGCGTGAAGTGGCCAAGCGCATGGCCAGGCGCCAGCGGGGTACGATCCTGTTCACCGGCGCCACCGCAGGCATGCGTGGCGCTGCCGGGTTCGCCGCATTTGCGGGTGCCAAGCACGGCATTCGTGCACTGGCGCAAAGCATGGCCCGAGAGCTCGGCCCCATGAATATTCACGTTGCCCATGTCGTCGTCGACGGCGCCATCGATACCGACTTCATCCGTGAAAGCTTCCCGGAAAAATATGCCACCAAGGATCAGGATGGCATCCTGAATCCCGAGCATATCGCCGAAAATTACTGGTACCTGCACAGCCAGCCCCGCGATGCCTGGACCTTCGAGCTGGACCTTCGCCCCTGGAGCGAACGCTGGTAATTCCCCAAAAAAAACAACAAGACGAGCGCCTTGACCATGAGCAAATCCGTGGAGTTCTACTTCGACCTCGGCAGCCCCGCCACCTATCTGGCCTATACCCAGCTACCGAAAATTTGCGCACAGACTGATACCCGGTTGATCTACATTCCGTTCTTGCTGGGCGGAGTGTTCAAAGCCACCGGCAACGCCTCTCCGGCGACTGTCCCGGCCAAGGGCCGCTACATGTTTCAGGATCTGGACCGCTACGCCAAACGCTACGGCGTGCCCCTGAAATTCAATCCGCACTTCCCGATCAACACCTTGATGCTCATGCGCGCCGTGACAGGCATGCAGTTGCGCCACCCTGAACGCTTTGCCGCCTTCATCGACTGCCTGTTCAACGCCATTTGGGTCGACGGTCGCAGCCTGGATGAACCGGCAACCGTCGCGGCAGTATTGAGCGAAAACGGATTCGATCCACAAGAGGTGCTGGCCCTGACCGCCGATGAGGAAGTCAAAGCCATGCTCAAGGACAACACCGAAAAAGCCGTGCAGCGAGGAGTGTTTGGTGCGCCGAGCATGTTTGTCGATAACCAGCTGTACTTCGGCCAGGATCGACTGGACTTCGTACTCGAGGCCCTGGGTTAAATCTCGACCACCAACCGCCCCTTTGCCGCTCCTGACAAGAGCAGTACATGGGCGTCTTCTGCGGATTCCAGCGTGAACGAGTGCGGGTCAAGCAATGGCGCGAGCTTGCCCGCCTCAATCAACTGCGCCGCCTCGTGCAGAATCTCGCCGTGATGCTCACGCCCCTTGCCGGTCAGGAGCGGCAGCAAAGTGAAGACACCGGAGTAAGTCGCCCCGCGAAAGGAAAGCGGTGCCAGGCTGTGCTGCCCCCACCCCAGGCAACTGAGCACATGACCGTGATACATCCGTGCCGCCTTGAATGACGCATCCAGCGTTTCACCCCCCACTGTGTCATAGACAATGTCGAAGCCCTCACCGGCCGTATGCTCCGCCACATAGTCTTCAACCGAAGACTTGCGGTAATCGATAAACGTCGCGCCGAACCCTTCGATAATCGACTGCTGCCCGGCAGAGCCCGTAGCAAAAACTTCTGCGCCAAAAGCGCGGGCGATTTGCACCGCGACATGGCCAACACCACCGGCGCCACCATGGATCAATACCTTCTGCCCGAGCCGAACGCGAGCCCGGTCGACCAGACCTTCCCAAGCGGTGATCAGCACCAGCGGCAATCCGGCAGCCTCACGCATGCTCAAGTTGTGTGGTTTGCGAGCCAACAGTCGCGCGTCGACCACCGCGTACTCGGCCAATGAACCTTGAATACCACCAATACCGGTGGCCATGGCATACACGTCATCCCCCGGCAGCCAGCCACTGACGCCCTCCCCCAACGCCGCTACGGTTCCGGCCAGATCCATCCCCACTATCGCCGGCAATGGTTGAGCCGCATGGGTCGCCTGCCCGGCGCGGATTTTTCCATCCAGCGGATTCACACCGCTGGCCCGGATCCTGACCAATACCTGCCCCGCCTGCGGCACCGGCCGTGCAACGCAAACCAAACGTAATGGCGCATTGGCCGAGTCGACCATCAGAGCGCGCATATTCAGTGAGTCAGTCATTTCGCCATGTCCCATCAGAAGTGAATACAGGATCAATCTTGCCTCGCCCTATTCATTCCGATAAGACGCCATATCGCTATAGTGATCATGCCGATACAGCATCAATGAGGAATCCCGTGGACAAACTCAATGCAATGGCGATTTTCGTGCGGGTGGTCGAACGGGGCAGTTTTTCCGCCGTTGCCCGGGAGTTGCAGACCAGCCAGCCGACCATCAGCAAAGTATTGCAAGCACTGGAAACCCGATTGGGCGGAAAGCTGATTGCCCGCAGCACCCGCAAGCTATCCCTGACGGACGAAGGTCAGCGCTATTACAACGAATGCCGGACCATCCTCGCCGCCGTGGATGCGGCAGAACATAGCTTCCAGTCCGGTCGGGAAAGGGTCGCCGGACCTCTGAAAATCGGCTCGTCGGTGAGTTTCGGGCGCCTGCAGATCGCACCCCGGTTGCCGGACTTTCTCAAACACTACCCTGACGTACAGATAGACCTGCAACTGAGCGATCAAAACCTGGATCTGGTCGGCGAAGGGCTGGACGTCACATTCCGGATCGGTGCCCTGTACGACAGTGGCCTGATCGCTCGCCATGTCGGCAGTACCCACCGCGTGACCGTCGCATCACCTGACTACCTCAGGCAAAACGGCCAACCGCAAACACCGCAGGAACTGGGCAGGCACAACTGCCTGATGTTCAACCTGCTGAGCAGTCAAAACCTGTGGGTGTACACAAAAGACGCCCAACGCCACGAAGTGCGGATCAAGGGCAATGCGCAGAGCAACAATTCCGAGGCGATCCGCGAAATGGTGCTGGGGGGATTGGGGATTGCGCTGTCACCGGTGTGGCTATTCAGCGAAGACCTGAGCGCCGGCCGGGTGAGCGCGATTTTGCAGGACTACAGTACGTTGTCGCTGCCAATTTATGCCGTATCCCTGGCGAATCGTCACCAATCCGCCAGGGTCAAAGCCTTTGTCGACTATATGGCTCAGGCGCTGGAAAAAGCGCCTGAGCTGCACATAAACAAATAGCTACACAGGAACCAGTAGCTGTACCCGATCAGATAGCCGTAGTGCGAGTGTTCAGCCATTCAAGTGCAACACCCTCGACCAACGGACTCAGACGCTCACGCACTTCGGCGTGGTAGGCGTTGAACCACTGTTTTTCCTCGTCCGACAGCAACGATGTTTCCAGGCAACGTGTGTCGATCGGGCACAGGGTCAGCGTTTCGAACTTCAGGAACTCGCCGAATTCGCTCTTGCCCGCCTCACGGTTCATCGCCAGGTTTTCGATCCGCACCCCCCAACGACCCGGACGATAGGTGCCCGGTTCAATGGACGTGATCATGCCGGGTTGCATCGCAGTTTGCGGTGCAGGCGCGGCCTGATAAGCGATGACTTGCGGACCTTCGTGGACGTTCAGGAAGTAACCGACGCCATGACCGGTGCCGTGACCGTAGTCGACACTTTCCGCCCAGATGGGCGCACGGGCGATGGCATCGAGCAGCGGCGACAGGATGCCTTTCGGGAACTGTGCGCGGGACAAGGCAATCACGCCCTTGAGCACGCGGGTGCAATCGCGCTTTTGCTCATCGGTCGGTGTGCCCACCGCAACCATCCGCGTGATGTCAGTGGTGCCGCCCAGGTACTGGCCGCCGGAGTCGATCAGCAGCAGGCCGTCCCCTTCGATCACCGCGTGTTCCTCTTCGGTGGCGTGGTAGTGCGGCATCGCGCCATTGGCGTTGAACGCGGCGATGGTGTTGAAACTCAGCGACACATAATCCGGACGGCGCTCACGGGCGGCGGTGAGTTTTTCGTCGATGGTCAGTTCGGTGATGCGCTCGCGCCCCAGCGCCAAGTCCAGCCAGGCGAAGAATTCGCACAGCGCTGCGCCGTCCTGTTCCATGGCCTGACGGATGTGTTCGGCATCGGCCAGGCTTTTTTGCGATTTGGCCAGGGTCGTCGGGTTCAGGCCTTCGATCAGCCTCACTCCGCTGTCGAGGTTGTCCAGCAACCCCGCCGTGACCCGCGCCGGGTCGACTTGCAGGCTCGCACCGCTCGGTACGGCACGCAGTGCGGCAGAGACTTCGCTGTAATCGCGCAAGGTCACGCCGTCCTGTTCGAGGATGGCGCGCAACTCGGCGCTGACTTTGCTCAAGGCAACGAACAGCGTGGCCTGTTGCTGATTGATCAAGGCGAATGAAACAAACACCGGGTTGAACGACACGTCGCCGCCACGCAGGTTGAACAGCCAGGCGATGTCATCCAGGGTGGCGATGAAATGCCAGTCGGCCCCCCGCGCCTGAAGGGTTTCACGCAGTTTGGCGAGTTTTTCGCCACGGCTGACGGTCGCCTGTGGTGGCAAGTGCTGATAGATCGGTTCGTTCGGCAGGACTGGGCGGTCGTTCCAGACTCCGCTCAGCAGGTCGATGTCGGTGCGCAGACGGGCGCCACGCTCTTCAAGCTTGCTGCCCAGGGTCCGTGCCGAAGCCACGGCCATGACCGCGCCATCGACCGCGACAACGCCCCCCTCGGGGGTTTGCTCGGCCAGCCATTCCAGTGGCCCGGGCTGACCCGGTTGCAGCTTGACCAGATCAATGCCGCTGCCCTTGAGCTCCTTGGTCGCCTGCTCCCAATAACGGCTGTCGGCCCAGACGCCGGCAAAATCCGGGGTCACGATCAGGGTGCCGACCGAACCATGGAAACCCGACAACCACTGACGCCCCTGCCAGTAGCCCGGCAGGTATTCGGACAAGTGCGGGTCGGCCGACGGCACCAGCAAGGCGTGAATGCCCTCCCGGCTCATCAATTCGCGGGTTTGCGCCAGGCGCTGAGGCACCGATCCATTGATCGAAAGCTGCGTATTCATCGTGTCTCCTGCTAACCACTTCATCATTATTGTTGGGTGCCGATCAGCGCCGGCGCTTCGTCGCCTTATTGCCAGAATGCCGGAGCACTGGCGCAGGCTGCCTTGATCAGTTGAACCGCCTGGTCGATGTCCTGCTCGGTGGTGAAACGCCCGAGGCTCAAGCGAATGGTGCGACTGGCCGAACGGGCATCATGCCCCAGGGCCAGCAGTACATGGGATGGGGTATTGCTCGCGGAATTGCAGGCCGAGGTCGCGGAAAACGCGATCGAGGCCAGCAACGCCGCCGGGTTGAACTCGCCTTCGCTGAAGGTCAGGCTCAGGGTATGGGGAATGCGCCGGGTCGGGCTGCCGTTCAGGCGCACGCCGGGAACACTTTGCAATTGCTCGAGCAAGCGTTCACGCAAACGCACGATGGTGGCTTTCTCTTCATCGAACGCAGCCGCCGCCAGTGCAAAGGCCGCGCCCATGGCCACGATCTGATGGGTCGCCAGCGTGCCGGAACGCAAACCGCCCTCATGCCCGCCGCCATGGATCTGCGCCTGCAAACGCTGTTGTGCACGCGGACCGACGTACAACGCACCAATGCCTTTGGGGCCATAGAGCTTGTGCGCGGAAAAAGACATCAGGTCCACCGGCCACTGCCCGAGATCGATCGCCACTTTGCCCGCGCCCTGTGCGGCGTCGACATGGAACAACGCTCCGCGATCACGCACGACCTGACCGATGGCGGGAATGTCGTTGAGGGTGCCCAGTTCGTTGTTGACCAGCATCAGCGACACCAGGAAGGTGTCCTCGCGCATGGCTTCGCTGACTGCTTGCGCGGTGATCAGGCCCTCGGCGTCCGGCACCAGATAAGTCACCGCGACACCGGCCTCCTGCAGTTGCTTCGCAGTATCGAGAATGGCCTTGTGTTCGATCTGGCTGGTGATGATATGGCCGCCGCCAATGCCGCGGGCCTGAGCCACGCCTTTGAGCGCGAGGTTGTTGGATTCGGTGGCGCCGGAGGTCCAGACGATCTGCCCCGGCGTCGCGCCGACCAGTTCGGCGACCTGGCATCGCGCCTGTTCGACCGATTGCCGGGCCTGCTGGCCGAAGACGTGGGAGCTGGAGGCCGGGTTGCCGAAATTGCCGGTAAAGCCCAGACACTCGACCATCACCTTGATGACCCGCTCATCCACCGGCGTGGTGGCGGCGTAATCGAAATACAACGGACGTTTATTCATAAAAGACTCGCAGAGCGTGTTCCGGGATCAGGAAGCTCGTGACTGCAATCGAGTAGGAGGCGGTCTCGCGACCGCCGTCCTCTCACACCACCGTACGTACGGCTCCGTATACGGCGGTTCAGATTATGCGATTAAGCCGGTTTACCGTATCCAATATCGAGACCAAACCGAGTCCATCCCAAAGTTTCTTTGGCA
>NZ_JBFTOU010000060.1:0-8569 GCF_056398125.1 Pseudomonas sp. 05L36
AACCCGGCATCCATGCCGGGTTGCCCACTGCGCAGAACCTGCGCTCGGCCTCACGAGGGGGCGTGCACCGCAACAGCACCGCGAGGCGAGCTAACGCTCGACCTCGTTGTTTGGTGGTGCACGCGTTCCCCTGTAGGAGCTGCCGGAGGCTGCGATCTTTTGATCTTGCTTTTGCGATCTGGAGATTGCTGAAGATTAAGATCAAAAAGATCGTCCGAACGCGGCCCGAACCTTCGGCAGCCCCTACAGATATTTCGTTATATGTGCTCCCCGGGATTGCGTGAAGAACCAATAATAAGCCGGGGGATGGAAACATCCCCCCCGACTTATATTCGGGAGGGTGCCATGGCAGCTGTTACCGATACGCTTAAGCTGTTTCTCTGCGGCGACGTCATGACTGCCCGCGGCATCGACGCAGTACTGCCGCATCCTGGCGATCCGCGGCTTTACGAAGCTTACGTCAAGAATGCCGGCGATTACGTCCGGCTGGCAGAACGAGTCAATGGCTCGATTCCCCGCCCAGTCGATTTCACCTATGTCTGGGGCGCTGCGCTGGATGAGTTCGAACTTCGCCAGCCACACGCACGCATCATCAATCTGGAAACTGCGGTGTCCCGCCGCGGACGACCGGAGCCAAAGGGCATCAATTACCGCATGAGCCCGGAAAACTTTCCGGTCATCAGCGCAGCCGGCATCGACTGCTGCGTGCTGGCCAACAACCATGTGCTGGACTGGGGGGCAGCCGGCCTGGCCGATACGCTGGAGACCCTGGCGAGCAATGGTATGTGCAGCGCCGGCGCCGGAAACAACCGGCAATCTGCCGAAGCGCCCGCCGTGTTGCTGCAGCCTGACGGGCGGCGCTTGCTGGTGTTTGGCCTCGGCGCACCCGACAGCGGCATTGCGTCGGACTGGGCCGCCACGGATAAGGGCGCGGGCGTCGCGCGGCTGGAGGATCTGTCGATGCAAAGCCTGCACCATGTGGCCAAACGGATTCTCGAGGGCAAAAAACCGCGGGATCTGGTGGTCGCCTCCATTCACTGGGGCGGCAACTGGGGGTTCGATATCCCGCGCGAGCAGCTCCGGTTCGCCCATGCCTTGATCGACGAGGCCGGAGTTGACGTGGTGCACGGGCATTCCTCGCACCACGTCAAAGGCATCGAGGTGTACCGAGAACGCCTGATTCTCTATGGCTGCGGTGATCTTCTGAACGATTACGAAGGCATCGAGGGCTACACAGCCTTTCGCGGCGACCTGGGGCTTCTATACTTTGCCTCGCTGGACCCGGGCGGGCACCTGCAGTCGCTGGACTTGATACCCACCCGCCTGTGTCGCTTTCGCATCTGTCGCGCTGAAGGGGATGACCGTCAATGGCTGCACGACACCCTTTCTCGCGAGTGCGCACGCTTGGGCAGTAGCATCCAGCCGGGCGCGAAAAATGCCTTTGAGTTGCGTTGGTGAGCCCCTTTGGCGGCTCGGCACTCGATTGCTTCGGGTGGCGTTCCGACGATGGACTGAAGGACGGCGCGTTTATTCAGAAAACACGCGTTATCGTTAACGTCCATCGCGAGCAGGCTCGCTCCCACAGGGTTTAGCCTGCGCACCTTCTTTGAAGTGTCGAGTGGTATTAAGCCCGAAGCCTTACATCGTCAGTTGCCGAAGGCTGCAGCAGCGAGAACAGGTTCTTGGGATCTTGCAGCTCTGGCACCAGCTGGATGTCGCTGCCAATGTCGAGCATTCGTGCAACATCCAGCACATAGCGCAAGGCAGAGTAGTCCTCGATGGCGAAGCCGACCGAGTCGAACAAAGTGACTTCCTCGGCATGCTGGCGACCTTGGGTCTGACCATTGATGACTTTCCAGAACTCGATAACCGGTGAGTCGACGGGCATCTGCTGAATTTCGCCTTCAATGCGGCTTTGCGGTTCGTACTCAACCATGACCCGCGCACGCTCGACGATGTCCCGGTGCAGTTCGGTCTTGCCGGGGCAGTCGCCGCCCACGGCGTTGAGGTGCATCCCGGGCTCGATCATCTCAGGCGTTAAAATCGTTGCGTAGGCCTTGTCGGCCGTGACCGTGGTCACGATATCGGCGCCACGTACCGCTTGCGCGACGCTATTGGCAACGGTCACCTGTATGGCGGGGTAGGCCCGCAGATTGGCCACCAGCTTCGCCGTTGCCGCTGGATCGATGTCGTAGAGACTGATTTCAGTAATGCCTAGCAGTGTATGAAATGCCAGGGCCTGGAATTCGCTCTGTGAGCCATTGCCGATAAGTGCCATTCGGCGACTGTCCGGTCGGGCGAGGTAGCGGGCTGCGAGCGCAGAAGTGGCAGCGGTGCGAATGGCGGTCGTCAGCGTCATTTCACTCAGTAACACAGGCTTGCCAGTATCGACGTCTCCCAGTGCACCAAAGGCCATGACCGTCAGCATGCCATTGTGGGTGTTCTTCGGATGTCCATTGACATACTTGAAGGCGTAGAGCGAGGCATCAGACACGGGCATCAACTCGATGACGCCCTCGGGTGAGTGGTTCGCCAGGCGCGCGCATTTTTCGAAATCCGGCCAGCGTACGTAGTCTTCGCGGATGTACTCGGCCATTTCGATCAGGCAACGCGGCAAGCTTTTTTCCTGGACGAGGCGGCTCAGATCATTGACGTCAATGTAACGGGTCATATTGGGTTCCTTTGGGCGATTTTTGGTGTGCCGGTCTGGACTATTGTCGAGGCAATTCAGAGAAGATTTCGGCCAATACTGACCCTGGATACAGCAAGAGAAGTCGAAAAACAGCGAGCGCACAGCGCAATCGGCGAAGTGACAGTCACCGCAGTATCGTCATGCAGATGAAGAAGGCCGCAAAGACAAGCACATTCCTGTGCCGCTCCCTTAAAGCGGGGACACAGTGACTTGCTGCGACGACAGCATCGGCTGTGAAAGCCATTCGTTCAGCACAGGCACGCTGTTTGAACCCGGGGTTACGACACCAGCACCGTCCCGGCAATTGGCATTCTGATGGTCCGTTTCAAGCGCTTGTCGTTCGCCGTTTGAGATGGAGTACAACTCCGACGACTGGCAGCTTCCAGTCGAAAACAACAACAAAAACGGCTGCGGTGAAGACCGCATCGACTCTCTGCCCCTGTCAAAAAGTGTGGTCCGACGCAGGCGCCGGATCGCGATAAATCCAAATAATCCGGGACTCAAGAAAATGAACATCAAATGGCTGACTTTGCCGGCACTCGCGTTGCTGTGCTGCGCCACGGGCGCCAGTGCCAAGGAATGGAAGGAGCTGCGATTTGGCGTCAACCCAAGCTACCCACCCTTTGAATCCACCACGGCCGATGGTGGGGTCCAGGGCTTCGGCGTGGATCTGGGCAATGCAATATGTGTCGAGCTGAAGCTGACCTGCGTGTGGGTCAGCAATGATTTCGACGGGCTGATTCCGGGGCTCAAGGCCGGCAAATTCGATGCCATCGAATCTTCGATGACCGTTACCGACGCGCGCAAAAAACAGATCGACTTTACCGATCGCCTGTACGCCGGACCGACCGCCATCGTTACCCGCAAAGACTCCGGACTGCTGCCCACCGCCGAGTCGCTGCGCGGCAAAACCATCGGTTACATGCAGGGCACGATTCAGGAAACCTACGCCAAGGCCAAACTGGCGCCGGGCGGGGTGAAACTGCGGGCCTATCAGAATCAGGATCAGGTCTATGCCGACCTGGTATTTGGCCGTCTCGATGCGTCGATCCAGGACAAGCTGCAAGCGCAGATGAGTTTCCTGGCCTCGCCACAAGGGGCGGACTTCCACAACAGTGAAGGCATCAGCGACCCGTTGGTGCCGGCGGAAATCGCCATTGGTGTGCGCAAGGACAACGAAGAGCTCAAAGGCATGCTCAACACCGCCATCAAGGCCCTGCACGACAAGGGCATCTACGCGCAGATCCAGCAGAAACACTTCGGTGACCTGGACCTCTACAACAACTGATCCTCGCGCCCCGGTCGCTGTGTCGCAGCGACCGGGGCGCATCAAGACAGGTGACTGGCGTGAATTCCTTCCTGAATATTCTGGGGCTCGACTTTTCGGCCCTGCAAGGCTATGGCCCTTTGTTACTGCACGGCACCTGGGTCACCCTCAAACTGTCGGCGCTCGCGCTTCTGGTGAGCATGGCGCTGGGGCTGCTCGGCGCGGCGGCCAAGCTGTCGCCGCTGAAGCTGTTGAATCTACCGGCGACCTTTTACACGACGCTGATCCGTGGCGTGCCCGACCTGGTGCTGATGCTGCTGATTTTCTACAGCCTGCAAGGCTGGCTCAGCGCCCTGACCGAGGCCATGGGCTGGCCCTACATGGAAATCGACCCGTTCGTGGCCGGCATCATCACCCTTGGTTTCATCTACGGTGCGTATTTCACCGAGACCTTTCGCGGGGCGATTCTGAGTGTGCCACGCGGGCAACAGGAAGCCGCGGCGTGCTTTGGCCTGAACCGCTGGCAGCGCTTTCGTTTCGTGGTGTTCCCGCAAATGATGCGTTTCGCCTTGCCGAGCCTGGGCAACAACTGGCTGGTGCTGCTCAAGGCCACGGCGCTGGTATCGATCATCGGTTTGTCGGACCTGGTCAAAATCGCCCAGGAGGCCGGCAAAAGCACGTTCAACATGCTTGATTTCCTGCTGCTGGCCGCAGCGCTTTACCTGCTGATCACCAGCGCTTCGAACTACGTTTTGCGCGTGTTGGAACGGCGCTACAACCAGGGTGTACGGGGGATGGCGCGATGATCGAGTTGATTGCCGAATACTGGAAGCCCTTTCTGTTCAGCGACGGCGAGACCCTCACCGGGTTGGCCATGACCTTGTGGTTGCTGGTGGCGAGTATTGCCATGGGCTTTTTCCTGTCGTTGCCCCTGGCGATTTTGCGCGTCTCGCGCTTGGGCGTTTTGCGTTGGCCGGTTCAGTTGTTTACCTACATCTTTCGCGGCACGCCGTTGTATATCCAGTTGCTGATTTGCTACAGCGGGATCTACGGCATTGCTGTGGTCCGTTCGCAGCCATTGCTCGAAGCGTTTTTCCGCGACGCAATGAATTGCACTTTGCTGGCGTTCACCCTCAACACCTGCGCCTACACCGTGGAAATCTTCGCCGGAGCGATCCGCAGCATTCCCTACGGTGAAATCGAAGCGGCACATGCCTATGGCCTCAGTGGCTGGCGCCTGTACCTGCAACTGATCCTGCCTTCGGCGCTGCGCCGCGCGCTGCCGTACTACAGCAACGAAGTGATCCTGATGTTGCACGCGACTTCGGTGGCGTTCACCGCAACGATTCCGGACATCCTGAAAATCGCCCGGGACGCCAACGCCGCGACCTTCATGACGTTTCAGGCCTTCGGCATTGCCGGTCTGCTGTACCTCGTGCTGTCGTTCGGGCTGGTCGGCGCGTTCCGCCTGGCGGAGAAGCGCTGGCTGAGCTTTCTCGGTCCGGCCCACTGATTTCCATCATTTATCCAGAGCGGCGCCGATAAGTGTGCCGCTCCAGGAGTATTCGCATGTACAAACTCACGGTTGAAAATCTGTATAAACGTTTTGGTGACAACGAAGTGCTCAAGGGCGTCTCGTTGAACGCGCGGGCAGGGGACGTGGTGAGCATGATCGGCGCCAGCGGTTCGGGTAAAAGCACCATGCTGCGCTGCATCAACTTTCTGGAACGGGCCGACGAAGGCGCTATTGCTCTGGATGGCGAGCGAGTCCTCACCCGTCAGGGCGTCGGTGGCATGCGTGTCGCCAACCCGAAGCAGTTGCAGCGCTTGCGCACGCGACTGGCGATGGTGTTCCAGCATTTCAATCTGTGGAGCCACCTGACCGTGCTGGAGAACATCGTGCTGGCGCCGTGTCGAGTCCTGGGCATGAGTCGCAAGGCCGCCGAGGAGAGCGCGCGGGCGTATCTGGACAAGGTCGGCTTGCCGCAACGGGTGGCCGATCAGTACCCGGCGTTTCTGTCGGGCGGGCAGCAGCAACGGGTGGCGATTGCCCGTGCCCTGGCGGTGGAACCGGAAATCCTGTTGTTCGACGAGCCAACCTCGGCGCTCGACCCGGAACTGGTGGGTGAAGTGCTGAAAGTGATTCAGGCACTGGCCGAAGAAGGCAGGACCATGTTGATGGTGACCCACGAAATGGGATTTGCCCGGCAGGTCTCAAGCCAAGTGTTGTTCTTGCATCAGGGGCGGGTCGAAGAGCAGGGCGATGCTACGATACTCGACCGGCCGAACAGTGAACGTTTGCAGCAATTTCTATCGGGTCGTTTGAAGTGAGGCGAGGCGTACATGGCGGATATCCGCGATCTGTCGATCGTGCTTGATCGTATCGATCAGGCAATCATTGAAGTGTTGCGCCACGAAGGGCGCATCACTTACCAAAAGCTCTCCGAGCGCGTGCACCTGACCCCCAGGCCTTGTCTGGAACGGGTACGCAAGCTGGAACAGCTTGGGGTCATTCGCGGCTATGGTGCGATTCTCGATGAGAAGAAACTGACGCCGGGCTTGTCGTTGCTGGTGCTGGTGGCGTTGTCGAACCAGAGCGGACGCGCAGCGCAAAAGGCCTTCGAAGCCAAGGTCCGCGCCTGCCCGCAGGTGCTGGAATGTCGTCTGATCAGCGGCGCGTTCGACTACAGCCTGCGCATGCGCTGCCGTGACATGGAGCATTACCGGGTGTTGACCGAAGTCTGGTTTGACGACCCGGATTTGCACATCGACAAACTGGTCAGCCACCCGGAGCTGGCGATGGTCAAGACCACCATGGAATAGATCAAAAGATCGCAGCCTGCGGCAGCTCCTACTTTGGAATGCGTATCCTTGTAGGAGCTGCCGCAGGCTGCGATCTTTTGCTTTCCGACCCTCACCGAATCGGCTGGGCAACCAGCAATCTTCAGCCGTTTTCATCAGCGCAAAAGCCGTTATCAACCGGTTTTTCCCACCTCGAAACAGACAATGAGCCTCTCTCGACCCTCATTGAGTCTGTGCCCATGCAAACCACCAATACGGTTTTAATGATTCGCCCGACACGTTTCTCCTTCAATCAGGACACGGCGGCGAACAACCGTTTCCAGCGTCCGGCAACCGTTGCCGAAGACGTACAACTCAAGGCCCTGGCCGAGTTCGATGGCTATGTTGACGCGTTGCGTCGGCACGACGTTGAAGTCCTGGTGCACAACGATCGCGAAGCGCCGCATACCCCGGACTCGATCTTCCCCAACAACTGGTGGAGCAGCCACCCGGATGGCACCTTGGTCCTGTATCCGATGCAGGGCCACAACCGGCGTCTGGAGCGGGACAAGGGTGTACTCGACGGGTTGCTGGGCGAATACCATGTCGAGCAGTTGCTGGACCTGTCCAGCCTCGAAGAGCAAGAGGTTTTCCTCGAGGGCACCGGCAGCATGGTCCTGGATCGGCAACAGCGGATCTGCTACGCCGGGTACTCGACCCGCACCCACGCCCGGGCACTGGATCAACTGGTCACCCATCTGGGCTATGAACTGTGTGCGTTCAACGCGGTGGACCGCCAAGGCGTGGCGATTTATCACACCAACGTCATGATGAGTGTCGGCACCCGTGTGGCGGTGGTTTGCCTGGCGTCCGTGCCCCATCCGGGTGAACGTGCGGCGCTGCGTAATCGGCTCGAAACCAGCGGCAAACAGGTCATCGCCTTGAACTGGGCGCAGCTGGAGTCCTTTGCCGGCAACATGCTCGAAGTGCACAACGCAGCGGGCGAGCCGCTGCTGGTGATGTCGCGCACAGCCTGGCAATCCCTGGACGCCGATCAGCGTCGCTTGATCGAAGCTCACACCACGCCGTTGCCGGTGAACATCGACACCATCGAGCGCATCGGTGGCGGCAGCGCGCGCTGCATGCTGGCCGAGGTGTTTCTGCCCAGGCATTCGTCCAGCCAGGAACAAGTGCGATGATCGTCCGCCAGAGTTTCGCCGGCGCTTCGGTGACCAGGTCATTGCGCAAATGCGCGATTACTCGGACGAAGAGGGGGTTTCACCGTTCTGAGAAGCTCTGGGACGGCACTCTTGTTTGATCCATAACCGTCAGTTTGCCGATTGCCGGATCATTGCGGCAGTGGCGCGAGTTGCAGTCGGTACGCTGATTGTCGACGCTCAAGTCGCCAAGGCGTTGGACTTGAGTGCGGGGGGAGCGCGGTGAATGGAGCTTGCGCCAGCTGGACTTCGGGCGGCTCTGGATATGATAAACCGGCTTAGCCGCATAGCCTGAACCGCCGTATACGAAACCGAATGTACGGTATGTGAGAGGACGGCGGATGTAAATCCGCCTCCTGCTCGATTTCTGCACGGGGCACCTGTTTGCCACTGCCCAACGATTGCTTGTGGCCGACTTCTGCCTTCCACGACCGGCTGAAACCGACCCAATATAGATAGTCCGTCCCTTGATGTATGTTTGTTGTCGCCATATGTTATTGGCATTCATGGAGGATTCTGACTGATGGCACGAGTGGGATTGATACTGACACCCGGTTTTGCGGACTGGGAATATGCTTTCATTGCTGGAACTGCGTCCCCGTTTTACGGGAT
>NZ_JBFTOU010000061.1:0-8101 GCF_056398125.1 Pseudomonas sp. 05L36
TCGATTTTTGTACATCAGCTCGCGGCTTCGCTCCACGCTTCCTCCCCACACTCGGTCACCCTCATGCAGTTGCGCTTCACTTCGTTTGCTGTGGTCAACTTACGGTGGGACTTGCACCCACAAGATTGCGCCCATGCTGGGCGCACGAAACCGGCGCGCCCGAAGGCGCCCTGTGCATGGCCACCATGTAGCAGCAGAGCAGAAAAACGCTGCTGATAGTGACGCATTGCACCTTGTAACACCGGGCTACCAAACCCGATCACTGTTTTTCAGCGACCGGCAAACGATAAAACCCAGCCCCAAGGCGCACAAGCCGGCGGATTCTGGCGTACCTGTAGGCAACGACGCAAGGTGTTGTAGCTTGCGGGAAGTAACGCTGACAGCGATTAAACATACGCGTCTCTGCCTTGAATTTACGTGGTTTGCCCACGTTGAAATTCCTAGGACCGAAGAGGAAATATCTGACGTATTTTTAAGGTTGGCGGCCGGAAGCGTGAGGTTTAACTTGGCCGCTCTGATCAGGGATAACGATTTCTCGCCTGATTCAGGCGTTCTTTCAGGCATTTAGGGTGAAACGATTACATGCGCGAGACAAGGGTCGACAAAGGCAATTACCCGGCTCGCGACATTTGGCGTTATGATCACGTCAAATGTCGCATGGAGGTAATCGGTATGCCCGCCGTCAAAAATGAAGTCGTAGGGGCGCAGACAAAGCGTGTCGCCCGCAAGCCTGTTGAGGTGCTGCTACATGGCCGTAGTGGCGATACGCGCATGTTGATTATCCGATACACACAGGAAGGCTTTGATCTGAGCGACGTCAGGGACATGATTTCTATATCCGGCCTATACATGGAGCACGATCTTGTTCAGCGCATTACCGGGAAATCCCTCAGAACCGTGCAACGCTTGGCAAAGGAAACCCAGCCAGTTCGGCTGAACCAGCAACAAAGCACCGTCGCCTTTCAGTATGCACAGGTACTTGAGCACGCCATCAATGTGTTTGGCGATCAGCAGTTGGCTGAGGACTGGCTGAAGAAACCCTGCAAGTACCTGGAGGGTCATATTCCGCTGGAACTGATCGACAACTCGCTGGGTTTCCAGGTGGTAGAGGACTACCTGACCCGAATTGAACACGGGGTTTATCAATGAATCCTTTGCCTTGGGATGGGAAGTGGCACGCTTGGCGTCTGGACCGTGCGGTTTTCAAGGACACATGGGATAGCGGCATTGGTGCGCAACTATCCGGTGGCCGATGGAACCCTCCCGGCCGCCGGGTTATTTACGCTTCGGCCGACCCGGCTACGGCGATTTTAGAGGTCGCCACCCACGCAGGCTTCGATACGCTCGACAGGGTGCCTTATGTGCTGACGTGTTTCGAAGTGCTGGATTCGAATGTCATCAAAGTTGTTCAACCTGAAGATGTACCGAACCCTAACTGGCTAATCCCATCTGAACTTTCGCCCAATCAACAGCATTTCGCTGATGAGCTACTGGCCGAACACCCGTTCGTGCTTATCCCGTCCGCAGTTACCCGCCACTCTTGGAACCTACTCGTTAGCTGTGATTTGGCGGCGGATCAATTCAAGCTTGTTTCGCAGGAGCGTTTTGGACTGGATACCCGCTTACTGAAATGAATGAGAATGTCGAACTTGCACACCAGAACCTCAAATGCAGCCTGTCGCGTGTGATCTCTACGCTGCACACCTACTGAACACCTGCTCCACCCCCCTCCTATCCCCCAAGGGATATATACACCGCAAAACCCCGATTGCTAGTTTGGCCCCCGACGCACTGATTCATCACTGCAAGGGAGCCCGCCTCGTGAACAACACCGCGCCAAGCGATATCGAATTCTGCAATGTGGTCAAACGCTATGGCGAGGTACAGGCCGTCAGCGGTCTGGATTTCGCGGTGCGGCGTGGCTCGTTTCATTCCTTTCTCGGCGGCTCGGGCTGTGGCAAGACCACCACCCTGCGCATGATCGCCGGCTTCGAGCAGCCCACCAGCGGCGAGGTCCGTCTGGCCGGCAAAAGCGTGGCCGGGGTGCCGGCGTTCGAGCGGCCGGTGAACATGGTGTTCCAGCATTACGCGCTGTTCCCGCATCTGACCGTGGCGCAGAACATTGCCTACGGCCTGCGTTATCGCAATCCACGCCCGGACAAAAAACAGCAACTGCGCATGGCTGATGAGGCGCTGGAGATGGTGCGCCTGAGCGGCTTTGGCCAGCGCAAGCCGAGTGAATTGTCCGGCGGCCAGCAACAGCGTGTCGCCCTCGCCCGCGCCTTGGTCAACAAGCCGACGGTGTTGCTGCTCGACGAGCCACTGGCCGCTCTGGATCGCAAGCTGCGCAAGGAGATGCAATCGGAACTGCTGCGTTTGCAGCGCGAGGTCGGCATCACCTTTGTGCTGGTCACCCACGATCAGGAAGAAGCCCTGTCGATGAGTGACAGCATCAGCGTGATGCACAACGGCTCGATCATCCAGACCGCCACTCCGGAACAACTCTACGAAGCCCCGGCCAGCCGTTACGTGGCTGATTTTATCGGCGAGTCCAACCTGTTCGACGGCACCGTGCGCCAGCTCAACGGTAACTCCGTGGTCCTGCGCACCGAGCAAGGGATGGAGCTGATCAGCCCGCTGACGCCTACCGGCAAAGCCCTGACCGCCAACGCTGCGGGTTGCATTGCGGTGCGCCCGGAGCTGATCAGCATCGCCGGCGCCAACGCCGAGATGGCCCGGGAAGTGAAGCTGCAAGGCTGCGTCGAGGACCGCATCTACCTGGGCAATTCCACCGAATACCGCGTGCGCACCCAGGCCTTCGGCGTGGTCTGCGTGCGGGTGCCGCGCCAGCAGGATCACGGCGCCAATGCATTCGAACACGGCGCGCCAGTGCGCGTCGGCTGGGATCACGCCAACGGCCTTGCCATGGCGTTGTAAATCATCGATTCGTTTCATCAACCGGATGTGGAGCGTGCTATGGACCAGAAGACTTTTATCAAAACCCTGCGCAGCTGGCAGAACGGCTCGATCAGTCGCCGAGAATTCCTTGGCCGCACCGGCCTCGGTATCGCTGCTGCCGTGGTCGCGACCAACATGCCCGGCCTGCTGACCTCCACCGCCGAGGCCGCCGAGCAAACCAAGCTCGGTGATCGCCTGTCGCTGGCGACCTGGCCGAACTACCACAGCCAGGAAAACCTCGACACCTTCGCCAAGACAACCGGCGCCCGGGTGTCGATGAGTGTGTTCGGTTCCAACGAAGAAATGCTCGCCAAATTGCAGGCCGGCGGCAGTGGCTGGGACGTGCTGGTGCCGACCAACTACACCATCAGCACCTACGTCGGCCTGGGCCTGATCGAGCCGCTGGACCTGTCGCGCATTCCCAACTTCGATGCCTCGGCGTTCCAGCAGAAGTTCATGGCCCAGGGCACGGTGGACGGCAAGGTCTACGCGGTGCCGAAAAACTGGGGCACCACCGGCATGCTCTACGACGCCGGCAAGCTGAAGAACGGCCCCGCCAGCTGGAAGGAATTCTGGGCCGCCGCCCAAGGCCCGGCCAGCGGCCGCACGATGGTCCACGACTATCAACTGACCGCCATCGGCAATGCGCTGAAAAGCTTCGGCTACAGCTTCAACTCCCTGGACCCGAAAGAACTGGCCGACGCGGAAAAACTGCTGATCGAGGTCAAGCCGCACCTGTTCGCGATCAATTCCGACATCCAGCCATCGATGCGCAGCGGCGATGCCTGGCTGGCGATGTCCTGGACTGGCGATGCCTCGCAATTGCACCGCGACAACGCGCAAATGCAGTTCGAGCTGGGCAAGGAAGGTGGCGAGTTGTGGAGCGACTTCTTCGCCATCCCGAAAAGCTCGGAGCACAAGGATGCCGCCTACGCGTTCATCAACTACCTGCTCGATCCGCAGCACAACAAGCTCGAAGTGCTGAGCCACGGCTACCCGAGCGGCGACAAGCGTGTCGACGCGCTGCTGCCTGTGGCGATGCTCGACGATCCGATCATGTACCCGGCCGCCGAGGCCCTGAGCCCGCTGGAGTTCGGTGCCGCCGCGACGCTGACCAGCCCGGCGCGCGCCGAACTGATGGCGCGTTTCAAGTCCGCCTGATCGCTTGACCATGGCCAATGAGGAGTCACCCATGAATGCCGCCGCCCACCCGCAAACGGTGCAGCCGGGCCGTGCCCTGCCGGTCGAGGTTCGCCAACGGCGCACCCTGGGCCGGCGCATCACCCTGGTGATGCTCTTGCCTTCGACCCTGTGGTTTCTGCTGCTGTTGTTGATGCCGCTGGTGATCATCCTGGTCTTCAGTTTCGGCGAGCGCAGCGCCGTGGGCGGTTACGCCGGTGGCTTCACCCTGGCCAACTACCTGAACCTCGGTTCTCGCGGCGCGGCGTTCAGCAACACGCTGATGCTCGCGCCGCTGGGTACCCTGGTGTGCCTGTTGGCGGCCTATCCGTTGGCGTACTTCCTCGCGGTCAAGGTCACGAGGAACCGCTCGCTGTTGCTGACCCTGGTGATCGTGCCGTTCTGGACCAGTTTCCTGATCCGCACCTATGCGTGGATTTTCATCCTCAGTGGCAAAGGCATTCCGGCACTGCTGGTCAGCCTGGGTCTTGAGGATGTGCGGCTGATCAACACGCCGTGGGCGGTGCTGATCGGCATCGTCTACGGCTACCTGCCGCTGATGGTGTTCCCGATCTACGTCAGCCTGGAAAAACTCGACAAGCGCCTGCTCGAAGCCTCGGCCGACCTCGGTGCCAGCGCCTTCGAGAGCTTCCGCCGGATCACCCTGCCGCTGTCTGCGCCGGGGATCATCACCGGGGTGATGCTGGTGTTCATCCTGTTGATGGGCGAGTTCCTGATCCCGGCCATTCTCGGCGGCGGCAAGGTGTTCTTTGTCGGCAACGCGCTGGTCGACCTGTTCCTGCAATCGCGCAACTGGCCGTTCGGCAGTGCGCTGGCCATGACGTTGGTGGCGATGATGCTGCTGATCATCGGCGTGTACTTGAAACTGGTGGCGCGCTACGGCGGTCGCCCTGCCGACGGAGGCCTGTGACATGTGGCTGCGCAGCTATTCGACATCGCTGTACCTGTTCCTCTACGCGCCGATTGCCCTGATCGTGCTGTTCAGCTTCAACGCCGGGCGCAGTGGCCTGGCCTTTCAGTGCTGCTCGGTGCAATGGTTCGGCACCGCGTTCGGCAACCCGTTCATCATGGAAGCCCTGGGCAACAGCGCGCTGATCGCTTTCAGTTCGGCGGTGATTGCCACACTGTTCGGCACCCTCGCGGTGTTCGGCTTGCAGCGCTGCGGCGCCAAGGTGCGCCTGCTGTTCGATGCGTTGACCTACTGCGCGATCATCGTGCCGGGCATCGTCATCGGCATCTCCACGCTGATTGCCTTCATCAGCCTGTTCGACCTGATCAACCCGCTGCTGGCGAGTTGGTTGCCGACAGTGCCGAAGTTGAACATGGGCTTCTTCACCGTGATCGCCGCGCACTCGCTGTTCACCATGGCCCTGGTGATGGTGATCGTGCGCAGCCGCGTCGATTCACTGGACAAGGCTTTGCTCGAAGCCTCGGCGGACCTGTATGCGCCACCGATGGACACCTTCTGGCGGGTGACCCTGCCGCAGATCAGTCCGGCGATCATGGCTGGATTCCTGCTGGCCTTCACCTTCAGCTTCGACGATTTCATCATTGCGTTCTTCGTTGCCGGTTCCGAAACGACGTTGCCGATCTACATCTTTTCCTCCATCCGCCGCGGCGTGACGCCAGAGATCAACGCGATTTCCACGGTGATCATCTGCGTGTCGCTGGCCTTGCTGTTCACTTCCCGCCATCTGCAAAACCGCCGTACCGGCGTCCAGGAGTCACACCATGCGTGATCAGCTCTACATCAACGGCGAATGGGTCAGCCCGGACCTGGGCGGCTATCTGGACGTGATCGATCCGGCTACCGAACAGGTCTTCCACCGCGTGGCGGCGGGCACTGAAGAGGATGTCGACCATGCCGTGCGTGCGGCCCGTCGCTCCTTCGACAATGGCTGGGGACAAACCAGCGGCGCCGAGCGTGCGCAGTGGCTGGAGGCATTGGCCGATGAACTGGAAAGCGGTAAACAGGCGCTGGCGGAACTGGAAGTGCGTGACAACGGCAAGCCGCTGCCCGAAGCGCAATGGGACATTGGCGATGCGATCGGTTGTTTCCGTTACTACGCCGGTTTGGCCCGCGATCTTGACCAGCAGCAGGATCAGCCGTTGGCCTTGCCGGATGAGCGTTTTCGCTGCCGCCTCCGCCACGAGCCGATTGGCGTGGCCGGGCAAATCATTCCCTGGAACTACCCGCTGCTGATGGCCGCGTGGAAGGTGGCGCCAGCCTTGGCCGCCGGGGCCACCGTGGTGTTGAAACCGTCCGAACTGACGCCATTGACCGCGCTGGAACTGGCGGCCGCTGCCGATCGTATCGGCTTGCCCGCCGGGGTGTTGAACCTGGTCACCGGCCTCGGCGCCGATGCCGGCAGCCCGCTCACCGAGCATCCGGGGGTGGACAAACTGGCCTTCACCGGCAGCGTGCCCACCGGGGCGAAAATCATGTCGGCAGCGGCGCGGGACATCAAGAACATCAGCCTGGAACTGGGCGGTAAGTCTGCGTTCATCGTGTTCGACGACGCCGATGTCGAAGCCGCTGTGGAGTGGATTCTGTTCGGGATTTTCTGGAACCAGGGTCAGGTGTGCAGCGCCACGTCACGCCTGCTGGTGCAGGAAACCATCGCCCCACGCCTGATCGAGCGGCTGGTGGAGGAAACCCGCAAGATCAGCATTGGCCCCGGTATGCAGCCCGGCGTACTGCTCGGGCCGCTGGTCAGCCAGGGCCAGTACGACAAGGTGCTCGGCTTCATCGACCAGGGCTTGGCCAGCGGCGCCCGTTTACTCACCGGCGGACGGCGACCGGCGCATCTGGCCGAAGGGTATTTCATTGAGCCGGCGATCTTCGATGAGCCGGGGCACAGCAGCATCTTGTGGCGCGAAGAAGTGTTCGGCCCGGTGCTGTGCATCAAGCGCTTCAAGACCGAAGAACAAGCGCTGCAAATGGCCAACGCCAGCCGCTTCGGCCTGGCCGCCGCCGTGATGAGCGCCGATTTGCAGCGCACCGCCCGGGTCGCCAACCAGCTGCGCGCCGGGATCGTCTGGGTCAACTGCTCGCAACCGACCTTCGTCGAAGCGCCCTGGGGCGGGATGAAACACAGCGGCATCGGCCGGGAGCTGGGGCAATGGGGGTTGCACAATTACCTGGAGGTCAAGCAGGTGACCGAGTACGTCAGCGACGAGCCGTGGGGTTGGTACTTGAAGTAAACGGGTCAACTGTGGGAGCGAGCCTGCTCGCGATAGCGGTGAGTCAGTCGACATCTCTGTTGAGTGTGCCGGCCTCTTCGCGAGCAGGCTCGCTCCCACAGGGATTGTGGCCAGCCGTGGGATTTGCGTTCACTGAAGATCAAAACTGTAGGAGCGAGCCTGCTCGCGATAGCGGTGGGTCAGCCAATATCTCTGTTGGATGTACCGGCCTCTTCGCGGGCAAGCCCGCTCCCACAGGGATTGTGGCCGGCCGTGGGATTGGCGTTCACTGAAGATCAAAACTGTGGGTGCGAGCCTGCTCCGGGCGGCGATCCGACGATAGCGGTAGGTCAGCCAACATCTCTGTTGGATGTGCCGGCCTCTTCGCGAGCAGGCTCGCTCCCACAATGAATTGGCTGTGAGCACAGCACTGGCGTACACCAGTGATCAACAGGGGGAGATTCTATGTTGCAGGGCAACCCTGCAACTTCAGGCCGGCCGGTAGGCCGCCTCGCTTTTGCTTTTGCTTTTGATCTTCTTGCCCCCTCGAGAGGCCGAGCGCAGGTTCTGCGCAGTGGGCAACCCGGCATGGATGCCGGGTTAGCCGCGTACGGCCCAGAGTGTGTAAAAACTGGTTCAAACATCGTCGACACTAGCGCCGACGATGTTTGGCTGGCTAACTACACCTAAAGCGCTCTTCGTAGCTCCAGCCCGCTTTTAATGCCACCAGTAACGCTTCTCAGCTCGTCCATCGGGCAAA
>NZ_JBFTOU010000062.1:0-7721 GCF_056398125.1 Pseudomonas sp. 05L36
GCCAAAGGGTTCAGCACCACGCAGGCACTGGTGATCTTGGCCCGCAAACTTGCCCGGATCGTATTTGCACTGCTGAAAGGGCAAGGCGAATACCAACCGAAAGCAGGTTGAGGGGTTCCCCTCAACCATAGAATCTCCCACAGGGGATTGCAGCCGGACACAAATCCTGGAAACGCCCAATAACCTTGTAGGAGCGAGCCTGATCGCGATAGCGGTGTGTCAGGCGAAGTAGATGTTGGAAGTGCCGGCCTCATCGCGAGCAAGCTCGCTCCCACATTGGTTATTCATCGCGGTTAAGCGACTTTTTCTGCGTTTTGCCGCTCACGTTCAGCCACCAGTTTGCGGGTCAGCGGGATCAGGCGCTTGCCGTAGTCGATGGCGTCTTCAAGCGGATCGAAGCCACGAATGAGGAACGTGGTGATGCCCAGGTCGTAGTAGTCGAGCAAGGCTTCGGCCACTTGTTCTGGAGTGCCGACCAGTGAGGTCGAGTTGCCTTGTGCGCCCAGCAGCCCGGCGATGCCGGTCCACAGTCGCTTGTCCAGGCGTGCGCCTTGGGCGGCAGCGGCGAGCAGTCGGCGAGAGCCCTCGTTGGGTGGTTCGCGGCGCACAAATCCGTTCTGTTCGGCCAGCGCGGTGGCCTGTTGCAGGATGCGCTCGGCGCGTTCCCAGGCCTGGTCCTCGGTGTCTGCCAGAATCGGGCGCAGCGACAAACTGAAGCGAATGCTACGACCGTGTTTGGCGGCCTCGGCGCGCACTTGCTTCACCACGTCGCGCACTTGTTCGTAGGTTTCGCCCCACAGCGCATACACGTCCGCATGCTTGCCCGCAACTTCGATGGCCGCCGTCGATGAACCGCCGAAATACAACGGAATGTGCGGCAGTTGCGGTGACTTCACAGCGGAGTGGGCGCCTTCGAACTGGTAATACTTGCCCTCATGGTCGAAGGGTTTTTCGCTGGTCCATTCCTGACGCAGCACGTCGAGGTATTCGTCGGTGCGCGCATAGCGCTCGTCCTTGTCGATGTAGCTGCCATCGGCACGCAGTTCCCGATCATCGCCGCCGGTGATGATGTGGACGGCGGTGCGCCCGCCATTGAATACATCGAGGGTGGTGAACTGGCGTGCGGCCAGGGTCGGCGCGGCAAAACCCGGTCGATGGGCAATCAGGAACTTGAGGTTTTTCGTCACGCTGGCGGCGTGCGAGGCAATCAGCGTGCTGTCCGGGCTGTTGGAGTGGAAGGCTATCAGGGCCCGGTCAAACCCGGCCTCGTCATGGGCGCGTGCCACTGTTTCCACATAGTCGGGCTGCAGGACAGGACCGCTGCGAGGGTGGATTTCCGAAGATTGGTGACCGCCGATGTAGCCGATGAATTCAATCGTCATGGGGAGTTCCTTTTCATTGAATAGGTGTGATTCAAGCCTCCACCTGGCATTGGGGTCGGTCTGTAGGGCCAAAAATAGGCGTAGCGGCTGTGGCTGTGAAATGCCGTTTGGTTCTAAGTTAATTATTAAAATAATGAATGACTTAAATTGTCTTGTATGAGTAATGCGCATTTTAAGCGACGCCTTCCATGCAGCCCGCAGCGGCTGCACTTATCATGCAAACAATTTATCAGGCTGGCCTGCTATCTGATTTTTAATCATATTAGGTTATTCCCAAAAAGAATTTCACTGAGGTTTTTTATGCGAATAGCATGAAAACCGAAGCTCACGCATGGCACCTCTGGCCATGTTCTTTATGAGGAAGGAAGCCTGATGACTGAAAAGACCTTCGATACATCGAGCGCCAGCAGCTCGTTTTCCGTCACCAAGGCTGCTCGCCACACAGGTGAGTTGCAGGGCGCGTCGAGGCTGCTCCCCCATTGGCTGCGCAACTGGCGGACACCTGAAGTGTTGCTGCGTTTGCTCAGCCCGATCGCGCTGTTGCTGTTATGGGAACTGGCGTCGCAAGCGGGGCTGATTCCGCAGCGTGTCATCGCGGCGCCCTCGCAGATCGGCGGCACACTCTGGGCCATGATCGCGTCCGGCGAACTGGGCAAGCACTTGCTGGTGTCACTGCAACGGGCGCTGGTGGGCTTGAGTATCGGCGTCAGTATTGGTGTGGTCGCGGCCTTGATCAGCGGGTTGTCGAAGCGGGGCGAGGTGGTACTCGATTCGCCGCTGCAAATGCTGCGCACCATTCCTTCGCTGGCGTTGGTGCCGCTGTTCATTCTCTGGTTCGGCATCGGCGAATTCACCAAGATCGCGCTGATCGTCACCGGTACGACGTTCCCGGTGTACCTGAACCTGTTCGCCGGGATTCGCAATATCGACCCCAAACTGATCGAGGCCGCCAACACCCTGGGCCTGAGCCGCCGCGAGTTGATCTGGCACGTGATTCTGCCGGGTTCCTTGCCCTCGTTCTTTGTCGGCCTGCGCTACTCCCTGGGGATTTCCTGGTTGGCGCTGGTGTTCGTCGAGCAAATCAACACCACCGCCGGCATTGGCTTCCTGGCCAGTGATGCGCGGGATTTCATGCGCACCGATGTGATCGTCATTTGCCTGCTGATTTACAGCGTCCTCGGTCTGTTGATCGACGGACTGATCCGCACGCTGGAGCGTTTCGCCCTGGCCTGGCGCCCAACTTTTGTGAGGAATTGATATGTCGAGCATCGATCTTCTGGACGCGTCCAAAGCAATACATTCGGCAGCACCGGTACAACTGCGCAATGTGGTGCGCCAGTTTGGCCAGCAACGGGTCATCGATGGCCTGGATCTGGATATCGCTCCCGGCGAATTTGTCGCGTTGCTGGGGGCCAGCGGTTCGGGCAAGACCACTTTGCTGCGCAGCCTGGCCGGGCTCGACAGTATCGACAGTGGTCAATTGCTGGTGCCGAAGGCGAGGGCGGCGGTGTTTCAGGAACCTCGTCTGATGCCCTGGAAGCGCGCCTGGAAGAACGTGATTCTCGGCCTGCATATCCCGGACGCCAAGGCGCGCGCGGTACAGGCCCTGACCGAAGTGGGGCTGGCTCATCGGCTCGAAGCCTATCCGGCCACGCTCTCCGGCGGTGAAGCGCAACGCGTGGCGCTGGCCCGTGGTTTGGTCCGCGAACCCAAACTGTTGTTGCTGGATGAACCGTTCGCTGCACTCGATGCGTTGACCCGGATTCGCATGCATCGGCTGATCATCGAGTTGTGGCGTAAACACACGCCGGCGGTGTTGCTGGTGACCCACGATGTGGATGAAGCCATCCTGCTGGCTGACCGGGTCATCGTGCTGGCCAATGGCAAGATCGCCGACCAATTGACCATCGATCTGCCCCGGGCCCGAGACTCCGGCCAGGAAGGTTTTCAGGCCATCCGCGCGCGGTTGCTGGGTCTGTTGGGGGTTGAAGTGGAAGCCGTTGCCGTCGCTGAGCGCCGGGCACCCAACACTTGGGTCCGGCGTTTCGCCCATGGCTGATTTCGCTTCCAGTCTTTTGAATCAGGGAAGGTCCGCCATGTCGCTACGCGTATGGAAATCTGCAGCGGTGTTGCTCTCGGGAGCCGCACTGCTGCTCAGTGGTTGCGGTGAAACGGTCGACCACAAAACGGCATCCGCTGTTCAGTCTGACTTGTCCGGTGTGACGCTGGTGCTGGGCGATCAAGCCAAAGGCTTGCGCACCGTGGTCGAGGCAGCGAACGCGCTGGAGGGCATCGACTACAAGGTCGAGTGGGCGAACTTCCAGGGCGCGGCGCCCTTGTTCGAAGCCCTGCGCGCCGGCGCCGTCGATCTGGCCCCGGCCGGTGATACGCCGGTGCTTGCGGCCGCCACCGGCGGGACACCGTTGCGCATCGTCGCCGTTCGGCGCAGTCAATCAAGAGGGATTGCGATCCTGGTACCCGCCGATTCGGCCATTCATGGCGTGGCGGATCTGAAAGGCCGAAACGTTGTGGTGTCTTCGGCCCGAGGCAGCATTTCCCAGTACCTGTTGATTCGTGCGCTGGCCAATGCCGGGGTCGACGAGAAAGACGTCAACATCGGGTTCGTCCTGCCGACCGACGCCCTGGCAGCCTTCAACGCCGGCAAGATCGAAGCCTGGGCCACGTTCGGTATCTATCAGGCGTTTGCCGAGCAGCAGGGTGCTCGAGTGCTGATCAGCGGCGAGGGCATCAACACCGGGCTGACCTTCATTACCGCCTCGGATGAAGTCCTCACCGACCCGCTCAAGCGCAAGGCGCTCAGTGACGTGCTGCAGCGTTTCGCCAAGGCGTTCGAGTGGGCCCGGCAGAACCCTGACGAGTACGCCCGGGTCTTCGCCAAGGTCAACGACATACCGCTGGATGTCTCGCAACGCCTGCGCAGCTGGGGCGACGAGTCGCTGTTGCCGGTCGAGTCGCGGGATGTCCAGGCCTTGCAGCAAGTCGATGATCTATTCGTGGAAAAGAACATCTTTCCCCATCGCGTCGACGTGGAGAAGCTCACGGACACTGCGGTGTTTTGCGCGGCACCGTTGACGGTGACGCAGTCAGAGACGGCGCGGTAGTCCGGGTCGCGGCGCGTGTTCAATTTGATGAATTACAGGAGTCTATCAATGGGCAATGTCCAGAGCGCCGCCAGTGCCCTAGAGGTGTTCCGACACCCGCTACCCGGCGGTGAACTTCTCGACATCGGTCGGGTTTTTCGCGAACCCCTGGCGTTGTCGCGGCTGCACAGCACGCCCAAGCGCGTGTTGAGTCGTCGCGAAGTGGTCTTGTTGGGTGTGCTCGCGCTGGTGTTGCATGGTGCGGTCATTGTCTGGATCAACCAGGCACCTGCGCCTCAACTGCCCGTGGTGCCGCCGCAGATTCCACCGATGACCATCGAATTCTCGCAACCGGCACCACCGGTGGTGGTACCGCCGCCGCCTGAGCCGATCCCGCAGCCGGTGCTCGAACCGCCACCGCCGGTGGAAGATGAACTGGCCGTGAAACCACCGCCACCCAAACCGGTCCCCAAACCAAAACCGGTGGTCAAACCTGTACCTAAACCCGTGGCAAAACCTGTGGAGCAGCCACCGGCGCCGCCTGCGCCACTACAACCGGTCGCCGCGCCAGCTCCTGCTGCACCGCCTGCACCGAAACCGGTGACGCCGGCCTCGGCCAGCGCTGCTTACTTGCGCAATCCGGCACCGGAGTATCCGTCGCTGGCGATGCGTCGTGGCTGGGAAGGCACGGTGTTGCTCCGGGTACATGTATTGGCCAGCGGCAAACCGGGTGAAATCCAGATCCAGAAAAGCAGTGGTCGCGATCAACTCGATGACGCGGCGCTGGCAGCGGTAAAGCGCTGGAGTTTCGTGCCGGCCAAACAGGGCGATGTCGCCCAGGACGGCTGGGTCAGCGTGCCGATCGACTTCAAAATCAAGTGACTCAACCCTTCTGATTTACACCGCGGGCTACCTGACACAAGGCGCATCGCTACAACCGATCCAATGCCTTGCTGGAGAGCCTGACCATGAACCTGATCGCATCCCCTTTCGAATCCATCGAACACGCCGTCATCTGGCTGCTGATCCTCTTTTCCGTCGCGACCTGGGGCCTGGCCTTGCTCAAGGGTTTGCAGTTCACCCGCCTGAAGACGCAAGACCGCAAGTTCCATAAACAATTCTGGGCCGCTTCCAGCCTGGATTCGGCCGCCGAACTATCCCATGACCAGCCTGGAGCGGCAGCCCGTGTGGCACTGGCCGGTTATGCAGCGATTCAGGTGAGCGACAACCAGAACACCGATCTCAGTCAGTCGATCAACCACCAGGACCGTCTCGAGCGCGCCTTGCGTCAGCAGATCGTGCGTGAGCGGCGCTCGCTGGAAAGCGGCCTGGCCATCCTCGCCAGCATTGGCAGCACGTCGCCCTTTATCGGACTGTTCGGGACTGTGTGGGGAATCATGTCGGCGCTCAAAGGCATCAGTGCGGCGGGCTCGGCGAGCCTGGAAACCGTGGCCGGGCCGATCGGTGCTGCCCTTGTCGCCACGGGTGTCGGCATCGCTGTCGCGGTACCGGCGGTGCTGGTTTACAACTACTTTCTGCGTCGCCTGAAACTGACTGCCGCCGACCTCGACGACTTTGCCCACGACTTCTACAGCCTGGCGCAGAAGCATTCGTTCCGTGTGCTGTTGCACCCGGTATTGAGCAAGTCCGGCGCCACCGTCGCCGCTCAGAAAGTCAAGGAGGCCTCCTGAAATGGCATTCTCCACACAAGACAGCGATGAAGTGCTCAGCGAGATCAACGTCACACCCCTGGTGGACGTCATGTTGGTGCTGCTGGTGGTGTTCATCGTCACTGCGCCGCTGCTGACCAACTCCATTCCGATCAACCTGCCGAAGACCGAAGCGGTGGCGCCGGTGGAGCAGAAAGATCCGCTGGTGGTGAGCATCGACGACAAGGGCAAGGTGTTCATCAACAAAGACGAAATCCAGCCTGATTTGCTCGAGTTCAACCTGCAGGCCGCCAAGGCGAAAAACTCTGACGTGCGCGTGCAATTGCAAGCCGACAACGGGGTGAATTATGGCGAAGTGGCGCGGGCGATGGCTTCGATCGAACGGGCGGGGATTACCAGGCTGTCGGTGATTACGGCGAAGTAAGAAACGTTGAAGTCTCTCGAGTTTTTACATGATAGGGGGGCGTATGGTCCGTCTCCCGGCGGAGAAGAAAAACAAGTCGATACTGGTTAGATCGTTTATTTCTTTCAGTTATGTAAAAAGATTTAAGTTGCATATCCAAAGCCGATGAAACGGCGTGATGGCTTTAAAGAAATCTGCAATGGCAATTAAGCGGCTGCTAAAACAGTCGTAACTCCCCCTGGTACTTCATTAATCTGGCTCTGACGTCCGTTTTTGCTGCTGGATCACCCTCTTGCCGGCCATCCGCCAATCCTTAGAATCCCCTCCATCAGCTTCGTCCAACTCTCAAATCCTCCGGGGAACAACACCATGATGAACGCCATGCAGATGCAAATGCCAATGAACACCAACATGCCGATGATGGGCATGCCGATGATGATGGCGACCATGACCTGCGACATGATGGACGATGGCATGATGTGCAAGATGATGCCGGCCGCTGGCATGGACATGGCGATGTTCAAGAACAGCGCCGAAATGATGCAGATGATGATGAACTGCGGCATGCCGATGATGATGCATTGCGGCAACATGAGCATGATGTGCATGTCCCCGGCGAGCATGGCCATGCCGATGATGAACATGATGATGCCAATGCCGATGATGGGCATGCCGATGCCATCGATGAAGTGCGTGATGGAGTGCACCATGATGGATGACTGCATGATGTGCAAAATCATGCCGATGGCAGGCATGGACATGGACATGATGAAAAGCTGCTGCGCCCTGATGATGAAAATGATGAACGACTGCAGCATGCCGATGATGATGAGCTGCAATGGCATGCCGCTGATGTGCTGCACCTGCTGATCCTTGGCATCAGACATTAAAAAGCCCGGCAGGTTAACCCTGCCGGGCTTTTTAATGGTTCTTCACGGAATCCCGGGGAACATCGATACCTGTAGAAGCTGCGGTGCGGCGATCCGGCTTGCCAGCGATGGCAACTGACGGCCGAGCATTTTCTTCCTGGTGTACATATTCATTGCTGCGGTAACGGCCACTTAGGGTTCCGCCCTKACGGCGGGTCACTTGGAAGAGCCTGTAGGAGCGAGCTTGCTCGCGATGGAGGTCAACGATGACGCGGGGAGCCTGACACCCCGCGGTG
>NZ_JBFTOU010000063.1:0-7634 GCF_056398125.1 Pseudomonas sp. 05L36
TGAGGAAGGCTTCGATCTGCGCTTTCCACGGGTTGCGGTCCAGCGAGTTGGAATACTGCGACGGATACGGGTACAGCCCCGGCTGGCGCATGAAGGCTTCCAGCGCCGCGGCCGAAGGGCCACTGCGGGCGATGCTGTTCGGGTCCTGCGTGGGCGCAGGGCCGACGATCGGAACCGGGAAGGTCAGCGTGGGCGGCGGTAGTGTCGGGTCGAGTTTCTCCGTGCCGAATTCTTCGAACAGCAGCAGCTGCTGAGTGTACGGCTGGGCCCCGAACAATGGGCTGGGCTTGCCATTGGTGGGGATCTTGAAGGATGTTTGCTGGGCCGGCTGCAGCACGTTGTCGGTCGTTGGCGTGGTGCGGGTGCCGTACATGCCATTGGGCAGGGCGAGGGCGCCCTGGTTGGCGGGTGGCATGGCCCGTATGGCATCCAGCGCGGCCTTGGGGTCGGCCGGCGGGTTGGTAAACGCAGAGGGGTCCGTCGATGGTGGCAGGCCGAAATCATCCAGCGGTGCGGCACTGACCGGATCCAACCCGAAGGTGATCAACAGTACAGAAACTGCGCCCGAAACCCTTGAGGAACGGATCGAATTGAATGGCGATGCAAGGATTCTCATGAGGTTCCCTCCGCGACATAGCAAAACGGCGCACCCAGCCATCCCCACCTGGTGACAGTAACTGCCTGCGTTGCAAGGCGCCATGCAACCACCGGGCCATGGACGAGAAGGGGAATGAAAATTCCGAGTAATTAGTAAGTTGTTTCAACGTGTTTTTTTTTGGTAAGTGCTGGGTGGGGGGATATTCCTCAAATGAGGTAGTAAACGCCCGGTTGGGTGGGTGTAGTGCCCCATTTATGGAAATAGTAGCGGCCCTATTTCACCGCCCGCTTTTGGCAGGGGCTGCTCGCCCTAGGGCGACATGGATAATGTTACATAACTGAATCAGACCGGCTTCTCGTATTTATCGTGGTGACAGGACGTACAAATAGCGGGCACTATTTCAGCTGCGCAAGGGGATGCTGGCTTTTTGTGATCTACCCTCCCAGGGCGTGTGAGTTGGCGCTTCGCCACAGGATTTACTTAGTCGGGAGACAGACCTTGGTTTCCATTGGGCCGCGGTCTGGATGGGGCATGCCAGTCGATCAGCAAAAAACCTTGTCTGGCTATCGTGTATCAGGCGAGTTCGACAACGCCTGGATTGAAGCCCAGATCGCCAATATGACTTGGCACTACTGAAAAGTCGGGAGGGTTTCAAACATTCAAATTATTTCACCGTGGCCATGAACGCTCACGGTGCCAGCTTGCTCAAAACTAACGAGGTGGAAATGAACAGGAAGTCTAACCGGGGCTGGACAATGGCTGCGGCACTCGTCGTAGTGGGTTCAACGCTTTTTGCGGGGTGTGCGAGCAAGAACGATCCGATCACGCAGGCAGACAAGACGGATGTGACCAAGGGCGTACCCGCGCCGAGTCTCGAGCAGACCAAGGCGATCGCCGAGGAAGGCTTTATCTACGGCTTACCGCTGGTCATGAACTACGCCGTGATGAACGAATATGCTGTGGACAAGGGCGGCCCGCAATACAAGGCGCCGTTCAACCAGATCAAGAACGAGCCTCGCGTCTACACCTACCAAGACACGGCCATCATCACTCCGAACAGCGACACCCCGTATTCGTTTGTCTGGCTGGACCTGCGCGCGGAGCCGATGGTGATCTCGGTGCCGGCAGTGGACAAGCGGCGTTACTACTCGGTGCAGATGATCGACGGCAACACTTACAACTACGGTTACATCGGCAGCCGTACCACCGGCAACGAGCCAGGCCAATACATGGTGGTCGGTCCCGATTGGAAAGGCGCGCCCCCTCCCGGTATCAAAAAAGTCTTCACCTCGACCACTCCCTTCGCCGTGAGCGCCATTCGGACTCAGCTCTACAATGCCAAGGACATGCCGAATGTCGAGAAGGTGCAAGCGGGCTACAAGGTCCAGCCGCTGTCCGCCTTCCTCCATCAACCCGCGCCGCCCACTGCGCCGAAGATTGATTTCGTGCCGGCTACGACGGAAGGCATCAAGGCCAACTTCTTCGAGTACCTGTCGGCCGCGATGGAGTATGTGCCGCCATCGGCTGACGACCAGGAGATCCGGGCCAAGCTGGCGAGCATTGGGGTGGGACCCGGTCGCACCTTCGAATTTAAGGACCTCTCGCTCGAGCACAAGGCCGTGGTTCTGCTCGGGATGAAGGCCGGTGACGAGAAGGTCGACAAGTTCCTCGCGAGCGGGACAAAGATAATCAACGGCTGGAGCGTCGGCGCGTACTTCGGCGACCAAACATTCTACAAGGCCGACTGGCTGAAGCGTGCCGGTGCCGCGAAAGGCGGCCTCTACGGTAACGACGCCGTCGAGGCGATGTATCCCAACACGCGCACCGACGGCACCGGCCAGACGTTGGATACCAGCAAGCGCAAGTACACGCTGACTTTCCCGGTCGGCAAACTGCCGCCAGTCAATGCCTTCTGGTCGGTGACCATGTACGACGGCAAGAGCCAGCTGCTGATCAAGAATCCGCTCAACCGTTACCTGATCAACTCGCCGATGCTGTCGGCGATGAAGAAAAACACGGATGGTTCACTGACGCTGTACATCCAGAAGGACTCCCCCGGTAAGGCCAAGGAGGCCAACTGGTTGCCGGCGCCTGACGACACGGTCTATCTGGTGATGCGCCTCTACTGGCCGAAGACCGCACCGCCTTCGATTCTTCCCGCTGGCGAAGGCAGCTGGCAGCCACCGGCGTTGGTGGTATCGAAGTAGTGCGACCCATTGCTGACACTCGCCGTAAGTCGGTGTCGGCCAGTGCTACTTTTTGCCAATAGCAGCCGATCATGAAGGGCTGCTATTGGCCGCTATCTGCCTGATGTAGACGCAGTTAGCCATAGCGAAAAGGTGGGTTGAGAGAGCCTGGTGGTACAAAATTGGTACGAGCGGAATTGAAAACTGGCGTAATCCATTGTCTTAATGCCCACAGCCCCCCAGTTAATTATGTGGGGCGCACAACATCAAAGGTGAATCGGAGCCGCGGTCCGGAAAAGAAACCGCGGCAACCGATCAATCAGGCGGCGGGGAGCAGGCCTTTCTGTTTGGCGACATGAGTCGCCAGTGCGTCCATCAAGTCCGGGGACAGGCAGTCATAGGGTTCCAGGCCGATCGAGCGCAAGCGCTCGCGGATAGCCTTCATTTGCGCGGGCGGTGTGCCGGTTTCGATGATGGAGGACACGAACGCCGCGAATCCCGGCGCAGCCCATCCGCTCTGTGGCGAAAGCTCGGTGTGGACGAAGTCCAGGCCATAAAACGCATGGTCCTTGTTCTCGATGCGCCCAAAGAGATGGGCGTGACACTGCTTGCAGGCGTGGCGCTGGATGGTGGCGGATTCGTCGACAATCGCCAGTTTTTCGCCGTGGGCAATCACGCTGACCTTATCTCGAGGCACCACGGCGATGACGGCGAATGTCGCGTTTTGTGGTTTCCAGCATTTGCTGCAGCCGCACGCGTGGTTATGCAGAGTTTGTGCGTCGATCTTGACCTCGACCTTGTCAGTCGCACACAGGCATTGCAGGGTGCCACCTGTGAAATTCGCGGCGGCGGGTTGGATACCATTGTCCAGTACAGGGTGAAGTTGCAAAGTGCTCATGCTGGCGTCTCCGTTTCAGGGTGTCAGACAAAAGTGCCTGGGGCCGTGCCCCAGACCGGTAGTTCATCGGAACTCGATGCCGGCGCGGATCGATTTGCCTTCATGCATCCGATCGAACCGCGGCGGATTTCGAAAAGGACACAGTGCATAAACGAGTGACCTCCTTCGGTGCGACCGGTCGGTTACCCAGATCAAGAATAGTCTGCGATGATGTCTCGAGCGCGGCCAGGACCAGCGCACGGGCGAGTGTGTCGAATTCAGATGGAATCCACACACGCCCAAGGTTTTTCAGGTCTGCTTCTGGCCGGACAGCGACGGCCAAGCATTGACCGTCGCAGCAGGTGATCAGACCTCCGTCTGTTCCGCCATTTCCAGGGCGTCATCGACTTCGATTCCCAGGTATCTGACAGTGCTTTCAAGCTTCGTATGACCAAGCAGGAGTTGGACAGCTCTCAGGTTCTTCGTCCTGCGATAGATCAACGATGCCTTGGTTCGCCGTAGCGTGTGGGTACCGTACATGGTTGGGTCAAGGTCAATGGCTGTCACCCACGCTTTGACTATTCGAGCGTATTGCCCGGTGGAGAGATGATCTGAGCCATGCAACCGGGTCGAAAACAAGAACTCCTCACCACGGAGGTGGGCCTGATGAATCCAGGCCTCCAGAACCTCGATTTTGGTTGACTGACTTCCTCAGGGCATGAAGCTGGCGGTCGTACAGGATTTACAATCGGAGGCTCAGATGAACCGCCCGGTAGCCTTGAAGACGGTGCATCCAAGGCGGCCACGTCGAACAGGCAATTCAAACGCGACCTGAGCAAACACGGCTAGGCGCGGGCACGCCGGTATAGTCGACTCTATTGCCTACCGTATTTCCCGGAGCCTCCATCCAGTGTCTGACTTGCTGAGCAACGCCGCCTACACAAAACGCTTCGACCTGGTACTCGCCTACATCGACGCCAATCTCGAAGGTGACTTGTCCGTGAAGACGTTGAGCCAAGTCGCGAATTTTTCGGCGTTTCACTTCCATCGACAATTCACCGCGTTCGTGGGCGTGCCTGTTTCACGTTATGTACAACTGATGCGACTACGACGCGCGGCGCATTGCTTGTCTTCCCTCGCGAATTACTCGGTGCTGGACGCCGCTTTCGGTGCGGGTTTCGAAAGCCCCGAAGCATTTTCCAGGGCGTTCAGGCGGGCGTTCGGTATGACGCCGAGTGCATTCAGGAAGCAACCGAATTGGCAGGTCTGGAGTGCGGTGTTCACCATCCCTCATTTTTCCAGGAGCATCATCATGCAGATACGAATTGTGGAGTTTCGCGAAGTCAGGGTTGCAGCATTGGAGCATTGCGGAGCGCCCGGGCTCATTAATGAGAGTGTGCGTAAATTTATCGAATGGCGCATGCAGAGCGGACAGTCGCCGGTGGCATCAAGTCGCAGCTTTGGTATTCCTTTCGGTAACCCCGATACGACCCCGGCCGAAGCGTTCCGGTTTGCAATCTGCGGCGAGATTCACGAGGCGGTAGCAGCGAATGAGTTCGGCGTAACCGAGAGGGTTATCCCCGGCGGGCGCTGCGTCGTGGTGCGTCACGTGGGCTCGACGGATCACATCGGCGAATCGATCTATCCGATCTATCGCGACTGGCTCCCTACCAGCGGCGAGGAGCTTCGAGACCAGCCGCTGTTCTTCGATTATCTGAGCATTTCCCCCGAGACACCGCAGGATCAATGGCAGACCGATATTTATGTGCCTTTGCAATAGCGGACAGGTCGCTGCTGGTTTGAAACGATCGTCGTTGAGTTCATCGTTGTAATCTGCCTCTCGCCAAGGGGCAGCTATTGGCCGATCTCTGCCTGTCTTCCAGGGTAACAATCGACCGCGTATTCAACCTGTCGAGATTCTGCTGCGCGTCATGTGTATGAGGGCCGATCGGCCGTTTCCCAAAGAAGGTCGCTCCTCAATTGCATAAGGCACAAACCCAAGCTTGGGGTAGAGCAGCAGCCCTCCGGTGTTTTCGTTGAAACAGGAAATCTGCACCTCGTTGGCTCCGTAACGCTCGAATGCCAAGCCGGTCATCGTCTCTACGATGAACGTGGCCACTCCTTCACCCCGAGCGCTCGGCGAGACGATGACATTGCCGATACAGCAAACGCCATTGCGTTCAGCTCGATAGAAATTTGCAAACCCAACGACAGTCCCATTGATCTCCACGACGGTAGAGTCAAAGCGTTGGGAGATCGCGGTAATCAACTGCGTTTCCGTTAGCGGGAAGTGCGCCTTTGGAAACATGAAAAACAACTCTTGAGCGTTCTGAGGAAAGCCGCAGATCATTTTAACGTCGCTAGCCTTCACTGGCCTGTGGTTCAGTTTCATTGCTCGTCTCTAAGCTCCATGAATCGGTACTTTAGCTGAGTCCCAAGGCTAGCGCAGGGTGATGGAAAGCAATGGCATGCCCGCAAATGGCCGATTGCAGCAGACATGAAGGGCGGTTGACGCCCCATGGCGGACAGTCCGGACACTAGAGTCAGGTGTTGGATTGATGAGCCGCCCAGTGTTTCATCTCTACTGCAATGAAGTGGTTCACCAGGTCACTGTACATCTTCTCGATTGCATCCGGGCTCAGGCCCTCAGCCTCGGCCCACTCGCGTCGTGTCTCCAACATGGCCTTGAAACGCTCCGGAGCACGCACCGAAGTTGCTGAGGTCTTGTACTTCGAGGCAGCCAGTACATAGTGAAAACGCTTGCCCAACAGCTTGATAACAACCTGATCAAGGGCATCGATTTCGCGTCGAATATCCTCCATGCCTGCACACTCTTCGGGCTGCAACTTATTGATGACGTCCATGTAGTTGACTCCGTTTGCTGAAAATTCGTGGGCCTTTGGAAGAAGTATCGGCGCGCTGTCTTCCGTGAGCGATACAGCCTGAATACCATAAGTCGGTGTTTGAGTGGCTGCTTCTGGCAGATTCCGTTGAAAAAGTCGGCCCGCCCAAATGGCCTGAATATTGAGTGGTGAAAACGCCTTTTTACACACTGCTACGTGAAATCTGAGCCCGGAAGCCTCTGCCCAAAAGTAAAGATTTCAATCTCAGGCGCGTATTTTTCTGCCGTTGAAACCATGGCCGACTTTTTCAACAGAATCGGCCGATTTCTGCCTGTCGCCTTAAGTGACTCCACTCATTCGAGAGCAGGAGCGCGCTGAAGATCGATGCCCCTCTACGTGATCCAATTCCAACAGCCTTACTAACGGTGTCGTCAACGAAGGCCAGGTACCCACCTTGACGCCGCGCCACAGCGCCAACCTGTGGTTGGTGCGTTCGCTGACGCAAACCTGGCGTGTGGGCATGGGGGCCAACTATGTCGATGATCGCTATACCGCGCTGGATAACAATGTGGTCATGCCGGCTTACACAACAGTGGACACCGCGCTGTTGTACAACCAGCCGAAATGGGACATGGCCCTGCGTCTGCGCAATGTCTTCGACAAGGAGTATTACGCTTCGGCGCATGGTTCGGTGGATCTGATCACGCCCGGTGCCCCACGGACGCTTGAGCTGAGCACCAACTATCGCTTCTGAGCCCAGACCTGAAGAACAGGCCCCAAAGCAGCCCTTCGTGAAAGGCTGCTTATAGCTGTGGATTCAACACACTGGATTTTGTGTTAGCGGGATTTCGGTTATATAAGCAAAAGCAGCACCTTGGGTGCTGCATTCGAGGCTTGAGGCCGCACATTTCTGTCAGCCCGGGGACGCGCTATACGGATCAGCTATTGCTGCGGTCGGTCGCCTTGGCTTTGCTTTGAGCGACAGCGGCTTCAGCCTTCTGTTTCTGGGCAACCTGGTAGGTTTCCATCGAGACTTTGCGGGCCGACTCCATGCGTGCGAAGGTCCGGTCACCGCCACCTGTGGCCATCGCCAGAGAAGAAGCGGTCAGAGTGGCGACTACGAAGAGAAC
>NZ_JBFTOU010000064.1:0-7444 GCF_056398125.1 Pseudomonas sp. 05L36
GTCCAGGCTCTCGGGGAGCAGGGTCCTTTGACCTCGGTGTTCACCTTGAATGAAGCGTTTCATGGGCAGCCCTTGCGATGAAATCCGGGGCAATCATAGCAAGGGTTGGCTTTGGCGTTTTGACACACTCTGGGCCATGGATGGCCGATSGCGGCGGGCCCACGGAGCAGGACCGGAGCGAGGGCATGCCGAGCCTAGGCGAGGCACCGAACGTAAGGGGCAAGAGCCCTTGGTTACTTGGGGCCGGGCGGCGTTCCGCTCTTCCAAGTGACCCGCCGTAAGGGCGGAACCAATAGTCGCCGTTACCGCAAAAACGGATATGTACACCCGCAAAACCACATCACCCAACACAAAGCCATCGCGAGCAGGCTCGCTCCCACAGTGGATTTCCGGCGTGGCATAAAGCCGGCTTGTGGCAACGGGTCGACAACGGGTAATTTGGACGACCTGCCCCTCAAGACACGCCGGAGTTGATCCATGCGCATCGCCTTGCTGTCCGACATGCACCTGTCCGTCAACGCGATCCCCTTTCCCACCGTGGATGCCGACATTGTCGTACTCGCCGGGGACATCGCCCGGCCGGCCAAGGCCATCGAGTGGGCCAGCGCGTGCCCGGTTCCGCTGCTGTACGTGGCGGGCAATCACGAGTTCTATGGCAGTGACCTGGTCTCCACCTACGAACAGTTGAACAGCCTGGCGCAAGGTACGCAGATCCACATTCTGGAACGTTCGGAATACGTCCACGACGGCGTGCGTTTTCTCGGCTGCACCTTGTGGTCTGACTATCGCCTGCTCGACAGCCCGGAGGATCGGGCGCTGGGCATCGACCTGGCGACCCAACTGATCCGTGACTTCAGCCACATCAGGATCGCCCCCGACTTTCCAGACCTGTTCACCCCGGCCATTTCCCAACTGGTGTTTCTGCAGACCGTCGTCTGGCTGGAAGACTGCTTCACCCGCGACAGCAGCACGCCCACGGTGGTGGTCTCGCATTTCGCCCCGACCCGGTCGAGCATCAGCCCGACCTTTGCCGGCTCGCCGATCAACTCAAGTTTTGTCTCGGACCTCGAAGCGCGGATCAAAGACTGGCAGCCGGCACTGTGGCTGCATGGCCACACCCATGGCAGCTTCGATTATCGGGTGGGCAACACCCGCGTGGTGTGCAACCCCCGGGGCTATGCCAAAAATGGCATCAATGAAAATCCTGATTTCGATGAGGCCTTGGTGATCGATCTGGAGTTCTGAGGTAACGCTCAGATCAACAGTTCCAGCGCATCGAACCGTTCGACATTCTCCGAAAGCCTCGGGCGCCCCTACCCCACGTCCGGCGCGAAACGTTGCGCGTACTCCCTGGGACTCACGCCAAGGCGCCGGACGAAAACCTTCCTCAGTACGTCAACGCTGTGATAACCGCATCGGCGTGCGACCTCCTCCATCGAGCGCCCACCCAGTTCGAGCTCCCGGCACGCGGCTTCCAGCCGAACGTCTTCCACGTACCTGGCCGGGGTGGTCTGCAACTCGCGCTGAAAGATCCGGATCAAGGTTCGGACACTGGTAGCAAAGCGGTCTGCGAGGATTTCCACGGTCAGCTGTGAACTCAGGTGCTCACTGATCCAGTGGCACAGTTCATCCAGATTAGAACCGGGGACCTGCTGCGATTGCAGGGCGACACTGAACTGCGCCTGCCCACCGGGACGGCGCAGGAACAGCACCAGGTTTTTCGCGATGTCCAGCGCAACGTCATCCCCCAGGTCTTCGCTGACCAGCGCCAAGGCAAGGTCGATGCCCGCCGAGATGCCGGCCGAGGTATAGACGTTGTCGTCCTTGATCCAGATCGGATTCGGATCGACCTGCACCTTGGGATATCGCTCGGCAAGATCACGTGCCATGCGCCAGTGAGTCGTCGCCCGGCGCCCGTCCAGCAGCCCTGCGTCTGCCAGGGCGAACGCGCCGACACAGATCGAGCACACCCGTCGTACGCTTTCGGACCTCGTGCGAATCCATTCTATGGCCGCCCCGTCCAGCTGATCGATTGCCTGCCAGCCTGTCGCCACGATCAGCGTGTCGATGGCCTTGTCGGCACGCCGCTCGTGCTCGAGGGTCGTGTGCGCCATGAGCCCGATGCCAGTGCTGCTGGCCATTTGCGGGTCGACGCCCGCGCAGACCAGTTCAAGCACGTAGGGCGCGAAGGCTCCGTCGTGCAGAGTGTTCGCCAGGGAAAACACCTCGGCCGGGCCGATGACGTCGAGCCCGTCGACGGGTGGCAACCCCAGAATCACCACGCGTTTTGGTGTGTGGCTCTTCAATGAATGGCCAGGTTTCGTCTTGTTCATCACGGCGGGCTCCTGCACGTTCGAGGTGCCAATATTGGCACAAATAATCCGAAAATAGTCAATTGCGCCACACGGCGAATCCCTAGAGTGAATGGCAAGTCAACGTCATTCCCGGGAGGCACCATGAATACACCCATCAACATCGGCGGCTTCAGCGCTCCAGACTCCGAGCTAGCCCGCAAAGCCGCATCGCTCGTGGAACGCGTCCATTCCAGGGCGCTTTTGCATCATGTGCACCGGACATGGTGGTTTGCCGAATTCCTTGGCCAGCGCCGGGGCTTGCGGTACGACCGGGAAGCGGTCTACCTCGCGGCACTGCTGCACGATCTGGGGCTGACGCCCGAGTTTGCCGCCGACCAGCGCTTTGAAGTCGATGGCGCCGATGCCGCCAGTCGTTTTCTGCGGGCAAACGGGTATCCGCAGGCGAAAGCTGAACAGGTCTGGGATGCAATTGCCCTGCACTCCAGCGCCGGCATCGCCGACCGCAAACAGCCGGAAATCGCCCTGATCTATCTGGGCGCCCATGTCGATGTCATGGGCCTGCACCTGGATGAAATCACCCCTTCGCTGGTCGACGACACGCTCGCGCTTTACCCCCGCATCGGCATGAAAGCAGCCTTTACCCAGGCCGTTGCCGAAGTGGCCAGGAACAAACCCCATACGGCCATTGGTACCGGGCTCGCCGATGTCGGGCGCCGCCATGTCCATGGCTTCGACTGTCCGAATGTCTGCGACCTGATCGACAACGCACCCTTCGACAGCTGATCCACTTCCCGTTTATTACAGTGAGAGAACCCATCATGCAGCCACACAAATACCTCATCACCGGAGCAACCGGTAAAACCGGCGTCTACACCGTCCGTCATCTGCTCAATGAAGGTCATGCAGTGCGGGCCTTCGTGCATCAACTGGACGAACGCAGCGCCGCCTTGCAGAACGAGGGCGCCGAAATCTTTGTCGGCGACCTGCTGGAACATGACGATATCTTGCGCGCCATGGATGGCGTGACCGGCGCGTACCTGTGCTACCCGGTTCGCCCCGGCTACATTCAGGCAACCGCCTATTTTGCCGATGCCGCACGGCGCGCAGGCGTCGAGGTGGTGGTGGAAATGTCGCAGATTTCCGCGCGGGAAGACTCTCTGAGCCATGCCGCCCGCGACCACTGGATTGCCGAGCGCGTACTCGACTGGTCGGGCGTGCCAGTGGTGCACATTCGCCCGACGTTCTTTTCCGAATGGCTGATTTTTCCGTGGGTGCTGGATCAGATCGTCAAGGAAAACAGGATAACGCTGCCGTACGGTAGCGGGCGGCACGCACCGATTGCCGCCGAAGATCAGGCCCGTGTGATCGCCAGGCTCCTGACCCAGCCGTCCGGCCATATCGGCAAGACCTACCCGTTGTGCGGTCCCGTCGAACTGAGCCATCAGCAAATTGCCGAGGAAATCAGCGCCATCGTCGGCCGCACCATCACCTACAGTCCGTCGACGCTGGAGGAGTATCGCCAGCACCTGCAGACCTACGATCTGCCGGAATTTGTCATCCAGCACTTCCTGGCGGTGGCGGTCGATTACCAGAACGGGATTTTTTCCGGAGTGGACGGCGTGATCGGGCAAGTAACCGGTCAAGCACCGCAGACGGTGGCTGACTTCGTACGGGCCAATCGCCAATTGTTCGAACAGTGACCGCGGGTGTATGCATCGGGTGTTCAAGTATCAACGCTCGCGCCCGATGCAACGCCGGCAACCCGCTACACTTTCCTCGCTCCGCCGCTGCACCCGAGCGGCCAAGATCCCCGACGTCTGATCTGGAGGTATCCCATGAACGACAGCAGCGAACTCACCACCTTTACCGGCTGGGCCGCCACGGCAGCGGGCGCGCCACTGGAACCCTTTAGCTACGATCCCGGCCCGCTGGGAAGCGATGAGGTGGAAGTCGCCGTGGAATATTGCGGCGTCTGCCACTCCGACCAGTCGCTGATCGACAACGACTGGGGCATCAGCAGCTACCCGTTTATTCCCGGTCACGAGGTGGTCGGCCGTATCGTGCGGCTGGGCGACCAGGTTCGCGGCCTGGAAATGAGCCAACGAGTGGGCATCGGTTGGTACAAGGGCAGCTGCATGCATTGCACGTCGTGCATCGAAGGCTCCCATAACCTGTGCCGCACCGTGCAACCGACCATCATCGGCAGCAACGGTGGCTTTGCCGACCGCATTCGCTCGCACTGGGCCTGGGCCTTGCCGATCCCGGCCGGGCTCGACCCGGCGATGGCCGGGCCGTTGTTCTGTGCCGGTTCGACCGTGTTCAACCCGCTGGTGGAATTCGGTATCAAGCCCACTGACCGGGTCGGTGTGGTGGGCATCGGCGGCCTCGGTCACCTGGCGCTGCGCTTCCTCAACGCCTGGGGCTGCGAAGTCACCGCCTTCACCTCATCGCTGAGCAAACAGGACGAAGCCAGGCGCCTGGGCGCGCACAAGGTGGTCGCCTCGACCGACACGGATGCGCTCAATGCCATTGCCGGCACCCTGGATTTTCTCCTGGTCACCGCCAACGCCAACCTCGACTGGACGGCCATGCTCGCCACCCTGCGCGGCAAGGGCCGCCTGCACTTTGTCGGTATCGTGCCCGACGCCATACCGGTGCACGTGTTCAACCTGATTCCCCAGCAAAAAGTCTTGTCCGCCTCACCGGTCGGCTCACCGGCCAACACCGCGATGATGCTGGAGTTCTGCGCCCGTCATCAGATCCTGCCGCAGGTCGAGATGTTCCCCATGAGCCGGATCAACGAAGCCATCGATCATTTGCGCAGCGGCAAGGCGCGCTACCGCGTGGTGCTGGATGCCCGTCAGTGACAGGCGACGAACGAAGAAAAGGGCCGCTTATTCAAGCGGCCCTTTTTTTGCCCTCAGGGATTGGCCACCTGCGCCGGCAGCGCGGGCATGTGCGGGTCATTCCAGGTGAACCGATAGGCTTTGCTGGCCTCTTGCGGGAGGCATTTGCCGTTGTCGGCATCCGCCCCCACGATCGACCAGTTCGCCCGGGAGTTTTCGCCCAGTTCACGGGCCGCTTCAGGTTTGAAGCACTGGTTCAGTACGTCATCCGGTACCAGAGCGTAGGCCTTGGGGTGTTCGCGCAGATACTGCGCAGCCTTCTCGATGGAGGAGTAATCCATGCCGAAATGCACGATCGGCTGACGGGCGAACAACCAGTGCCCCTCCTCCCAGTTGACCAGCACCAGATCGGCGCCCTGGGTCATGGATGCCGCCTGGGTCATGAGCACCTGATCAATGTTGGCGCCTTCCTTGAGCGGTTCGATGAAACCACGGGCGAACCACAGTACGAACCAGGTCGCGACCAGTGCCGGGAACACCCGACGCAAACGCGGGTGCCGTTTGAACCAGCGCTTGAGCAGCCACGGGATCAACGGTGCGGCGACCAGCACCAGCCCAGGCAGCGCCGGGTAGATGTACAGCTTGCGCTTGCCAGTGCTGATGCAGAAAAACAGCACCACCAGCACCACCCAACCGAGCAATACCAGGACCCGGCCGTCACGTTTTTGCAACTGCCGGCGCCAGGCGGGGACCAGCCATGGCAGCACTAGCACCAGCGGTAGCCAGTACTGCGGAATCACGTTGGTGAAGAAGTACCAGAACGGTTCGCGGTGATGCCACGCGGCGGCATAACGGCCCGCGGTCTGGTGCAGGAGGATCTCCCGCGCATAGGCAATTTCGTCAGCGCTGCCATTGACGATGATGGACAAGGCCAACGGCAACAGCCAGATCGCGATCGCTGCCAGCATCACCACCAACCCCAGCAACCACTTGCGCGCCTCGCCGGGCATGGCCACCACACCGGGCCAGTCTTTGCGCACCGCATAGGCGTACGGAATCAGCAACAGCGCCGGCAGGAAACCCACGCCCTTGGTGATCACGCCAATGCCCATGGCCGCGCAGCCCGCGTAAAACCAGCGCCACGCAGGGCCGATCAACAGGTGTCGCGCCAGACCGTAGAGGCCCAGGGAGGTGAACAGAATCAACAAACTGTCGATCTGGCCGGTGCGCAGGATGCTGTAGGTCTGGTATGTCGCCAGGTACAACAGCGCGGCGTTGCGCCCGGTACGCTGGGTCCACAAGCGACGACCCAGGTCATAGACCATCGCCGTGACCGTCACCGCTGAAAACAGCCCCGGGATATAAAGGGCGATGTTCGGCTTGCCGGTCAGCCAGGTGAAGAACGCCACCGTCCACATGAAAATCGGCGGCTTGTCGCCATAGATTTCGGCGGCCCGGTGCGGGATCAGCCACGAGCCGTTTTGCAGCATCTCCAGTGCGACGCCGAGGAAACGCTCTTCGTCCACATTCTGTGCCTGGCGCAACCCCAGTCCCGCGCCGATCAACAGCAGGGCAAGCAGCATCAGGCCCAGGCATTCGACCCTGGGCGACAACGATCTACGCATGGTTATTCCTTCACGCTTCTGCTTTTGGCAATCAATTGCAGGTTGCGAAAATAGACGATGGAGCCAAACGCCTGACCGGCGATGAACACCGGATCCTGGCGATAAATGGCGTAGGCAAGCAACAAGGTGCTGCCGACGATGCTCAGGTACCAGAAGTTGGTCGGGATCACGCTGCGTTTCTTGTACTCGCTGTACAGCCACTGCAGGACAAACCGCCCGGTAAAGGCAACCTGCCCCGCAAAGCCGACGATCAGCCACAGGGTTTCACGAGACAACATCATCCTTCGATCTCCTGGGCAATGGTGTTCAGCCGCGTGCGTTTGATCAGCCACCAGACGCCGAACAAATCGAGAATGCCGACCAGCGCGCGGTCGATGTTGCCGTATTTCGACACCCCGGCCGTGCGCGGCCGGTGGTTGACCGGGTGCACGATCATGCGGCCGTTATGGCGCTGGATCAGTGCCGGAATATAGCGATGCATGTGGTCGAAGTACGGCAGGCGCAAGAACGCCGCGCGCTCGATCAGCTTCAGGCCGCAACCGGTGTCCGGGGTGGCGTCCTTGAGCAGGCGGCGGCGCAGGTTGTTGGCGAAACGCGAGGCGTAGCGCTTGCTCGCCGTATCACGGCGATTGACCCGATGCCCGGCGACCAGTTGCAC
>NZ_JBFTOU010000065.1:0-7424 GCF_056398125.1 Pseudomonas sp. 05L36
TGTTGTAGGAGCGAGCTTGCTCGCGATGGACTCAAGAGCGCCGCGTTTAGACAGAAAATACGCGTTATCGTTAACGACCTTCGCTGGCAAGCCAGTTCCTACAGACTGCGTCCTGGTTGAAAATGAAGTGACTTCCCGGGGAGCTGTAGGAGCCGGCTAGCCGGCGATGGACTCAAGGGCGTCGCATTTATCCGGTTCACACGCGTTATCGTTATCGACCATCGCTGCGATGCGGCGACCCGACAAGTCGGATCGCCGCACCGCAGCTCCTACAGGGGAGCGTGCCCACGCTTTTTTTGCGGTCGACTGCTGCCGTTGCGCCTGCCTGAAGGTAAGTCTGGGCAGGCCGATATCGCCCTGAATCTGTTCATCAAGCTGTACGGTATCGAGCGGAGATTTAAAAGACGTTGGCGATGAACATCGCCACGAAAGTCGACAGCAGAACAACCTGTCGCTGTTGGTGCAGTTGCAGGCGTGGCTGGTGAAGATCCAGCCACGAGTGACGAGGCTAACGCACTGCGCAAATGGCTTGCGTCGCCTGGTTAACCTGCAGGTGCATCATCAATAAATGTCTTTTGACAGCAGGGTGAACGGTGTCTTCACCAGGATTTTCACATCCAGCCACAACGACCAGTTATTGATGTACTTGAGGTCGATCTCGACGCGCTTCTGCATCTTGTCGATGGTGTCGGTCTCGCCGCGGCAACCGTTGATTTGAGCCAGCCCGGTGATCCCCGGTTTGATTCGGTGGCGCGCCATGTAGGCGAGAATCTTGCCGGAGTAGTAGTTATTGTGCGCAACGGCATGAGGACGTGGCCCGACCAGCGCCATATGGCCCTGCAAGACGTTGAACAATTGCGGTAGCTCATCGATGGAAGTACGGCGGATAAAGCGCCCGATCGGGGTGATCCGCGAGTCGTTACGGCTGGCTTGCTTGACCTCGTGATCGTCGTGTACGCGCATCGAGCGAAACTTCCAGACCTTGATGACCTTCCCGTTCCACCCGTGGCGGTCCTGTTTGAAAAACACCGGGCCATGGGAGGTGAATTTGACGGCCAGGCCAATGATCAGCAGTAACGGGCTTAGAGCGACAATGGCCATCAGCGCCAGGCTTTTATCGAACAGGCTTTTACTCAGAGCGGCAGTAGGTTGGCTGCTCAGCGGGCATTCAATCAAATGGATTGCCGGCATGCCATCCACATCACTGACCGAGTGATTGAGCAGCGTCAGGCTGTTCAGGTCCGGGACCCAGACCACATCGACGTTGGCATCCAGCAAGTCGACATACATTTCTTCGATTTGTGCCGCTTCGCTCAGGGGGAGCGTGATGTACAGGCGTCGGATGTCATGGGTCTTGATCAGTTCGAGCAGTTCCTCTTGCGGGCCTACGACAGCTGGCATGCCCGCCTCCTGCAAGAGAGTGGTGTCGGAGCTTACCAGGCCGACCAACGGGAAATGCTCGAGGGCACGAAGCTTGTTAGCCAAACCCAGTGCCAGCTCGCCAGTACCAACAATCAGCGTTCTACGCTCAATTTGCAGCGCTCGTTGGTAGTACTTCGAAAAACCATGCAGTGGGACGTACAACAACGCCTGCCCGATGTAGCTGCAGAAAGCCCAAATCAGGATGATTTGACGAGAAAACAGTTCGTTGGCCTTGCAGAGAAAGGCGACAATAGCTAACGCTGCCAGTGTCATTGACCAACCCATCAATAGTCTTGTCAACCCTTCCAGGTAGTTGTCCTTTTTTGCATAGGCGCCGCACCATGTGTAGGCCGGAACCGATGCCAGCACAGTAAGCGTTGCGCATACTCGATAATAGAATTCTACCGTTCCGGTCTGGTAATAAACCAAGAGAAGTAACAGGGCGACAACAAAGCCCTGACCTAATGCCCACTGTCCCCAGAAGGTCAGTCCTTTGAGGGTGGTATTTCGATTGATACGAAGATTGTTAACCATACGATATCCCCAAAATACGTCCATTCGTGTTTCGACAAACAAGAGCCAAAATCAATGCGCTAAGAGTTGTTGTTCATATTAGATGGCGATGCATTGATGACCGAAACGCCACGCTGGCGGCGCTGTCATCAGTTCATAGGTTAAATTATTGGTGCGGGCACTGTCTGACGACTTTTAACGAGCGGGTGGTGTATCTGGTTGATATATCTGGGTGATGGCGGCGTTAAAAATAGTCTGGCTTCAGCTTTTTTAACGCTACTGTATAGGGGGGCGGGGGAGGATAAGTTGGCGTGCTCTATTATTGTTGTATTGCACTGCCGAGGCGAAAATCTGAATTTCTCAGACTAGATTTTTACGCGTACGATTTTTTGTATCACGCAGTACCCACGATTTCTCACTGCACGAAAAAGACGCTCGCCACTACTGGCTTTTTTAAATTTTTCCTGCAGTCGACTCAGGCACATTTCGAGACCCCGATATTGTTCAGGTTCTCTACCGATGCTGAGGATAAGGTCGTCCTTGCTGACCACGCGATCTTCATGGTGCAGCATTTTTTTAAGCAGCGCGGCCTCCAGGCCAGTCAAGACAATTTCCACGTCATCCTTGATCAGCGCGCCACTGCTGTCGCTCAGTCTCCAGGTTTCAGCCGCTGGAGTGTGCGGTTTGGCTGGCTGGGAAACGAATTCCCTGGCGTCATCCCTGGCGCTGTCTGCGGTTGATGTGAAGTGCGTAAACTTTGTTACGGTTAGGGCGGTTTGCCATTCGGACTTGAACGTCGAAAGTATGCGCTGGGTATCATGCTTGATAACCGGCGGAACCATTCTGGCCATTTGCGGGGAAATAATCTCCATAAGCTTGGGGGCAGAGGTGGGCGGGGCAACGCCTTCAAAAAACATTTTTGCCTGTGACGTGCCGTAACTGTTGTATCGCTTGCTGGACAGTAACGCCTCAAGCTCCAGTTGCAGTGCGGGGTTGTGAGTAACCACGACAAAGTATTTTCTAGGGAGGTTTGTGCTGCTATCCATGGCTCTCTCCTGAGTTGCACGTCTTGAATTTGGTTTAAAGGTTGTCAGCAGGGGAGTAATGACTCCCTTGAAAGTAATCAAAGGGCAGTGCACGTGCCAGTATATGGCTAGCAGCATGCTCGACTCTGTCCGCTATAAAGGCGACTTTTGTGTTGTGAGTGAGCGTGGTCATACGTTCGTGGAGACGATTGAATAACTCTGGGTTGCCACTGAGCTTGAGGCTCAAGTCCAGAGAGGCGGTGGAGATCTTTATATAGTCGAATAGATTCAGGGTGGTAAAGATTTCGATACTTTCATCGTCGATGTTGTAGTCGTCGAGCGCGATTTCTATGCCGTGATCTTTCAATAGATATACGTTGTGAAGGATTTTCTTTTTTTCCGCGAAGCTGACAGCCGACAGGGGGAGCTCATTGAGCGCGACAACCAGTGTCTGGCCAAATTCGCGCAGAGCGGCGCCGGACTGTATCAGCTCTTCCGTGAGCGCAGAGTTGGCGAGATCTGACTGCCCTACGCAAACAAATCTACGGCTCAGGTATTTATTTCCGTTGGTGGTGTTGTGATCTTTCAGCGAGAAGGCAATCAGCCTGGTCTGCATCAGTACTTCACTGTAGATTCCACTCATCTGATGCGCCTCTGGCGCGCGGGACGCGCACGCGGAGTCGTCAAAATGTATTCTGATCTCGCTGCCAAACGGGCAGTCATCCCGAGTGAGAATCAATTGTCGAGACAGGTAATGCTCTGCGTGACCGTAGAGTCGCACGCTCCCTGTTGCGTTCATAATACAGAAACTCCCTTCTACATTTAGAATCAGGTTGTCGAGATCAGACCCCTGATTAAACGATATCCATGCCCACGAATACTTTGAATGGCGTTGCTGCCATACATGTCTTTTATTTTTCCGCGAAGGCGGCTGATCGACTTTTCCAAGGCTCTTGGGTCATAAAAATTTATATTCAGCCCCATGATCCTGGCGATTTCATCATGGCTCAATATTTGGTTCTTTGTTTGAGAAAAAGCCTCGAGAATCTTCATTTCCGCAAACGATACGTCCAGTTTTTTATAGTCGCCAATCAGGCACATGCGAGTGGGGTCCAAAAGCAGATTTTGCTTTTTTTGCCATTCTGGGCTGCTAAAAAACTCGGACAGTGCGTCAGTATTTTCGCCTGCAAAGGTGTCGCAATTAATACAGTAGTCGGCCCCGGCAAGATAGTATTTCATCTTGTTGTAGGTGCCTCTGCCGGTGATGGCGATGAAAATTATTGACGCCAGATTATCGGCGCGAATGTTTTCTACCAGGGTGAGGCTTTCAACAAACGCCTGAGGGCTGTCGATAACGATAAAAATTGCACGGTATGAATTAGAATTCTTGTTTCTTTTGAATGAGTTGCTATAGCACATTGCATCAACGGCAATATCCTGGCCTACGTGGCTTGCGACTAATTCCCTAAAGCCCTCAGCTAGCGTGTGGGTTCGCCCAATGGTGAGAATACCTGTCTCCTCCTTCACGTCGCTGTGGCTTGTAGTCGTTATTTTCCCTGTAAGCATCATGCTTTGACTCGGATGGGTGCTGGCATTCGAATGTTAAAGCACCAATTCCCGCTTGTGACTGACAATTGGTAACATTTCACTGTTTTTTCAGACGGCCGTCTCGTTTTTTTAACATTGTCGGTGATTCTGACGTGATCGTTTGCCCGCCGGTGGTTCGAGGAGCCTCATGATCGATGGCAATCTCGTGGGTTGACGAGGTGTGGCATTGTGCCATCTATTGGTCCAATGCCCCGCATTTTCGCAGCCATATGACCGCGCATGTCGCTAAAGTTTCAGCCACCTGACTTTTTTTGATTGGGCGTCATGAGGCGGTAGGGTTTTGTGGTTTCAAGTGCGATTTTTTGCTCTTGTCTGGCTCGGCACTCTCCAATATTAACCGTTATATAACGTTGGTATTGGTGGTGCCCGCCATGGACATTTCATAACATTGAGTTTTATTAATCGCTCTAATGCGCTTTACTCTCGTGTTGGCGTTGAATTAGTGCGAGGTCGACGCAACGGTATTTGTCGATGAGGGGGACTGATGGATCTTTGGACAACCATAACAGTGTTGATTTTAGGGATGGTCGAAGGTCTGACGGAGTTCTTGCCGATATCAAGTACAGGGCACCAGATTATCGTCGCGGACTTGCTCGGCTTCGGCGGCGAGCGAGCCATGGCCTTCAACATCATCATTCAATTGGGCGCGATCCTGGCGGTTGTCTGGGAGTTCCGCCGCAAGATTCTCGAGATCGTTACCGGCTTGCCGACCCAACGCAATGCACAACGTTTCACCTTGAATCTGTTAATCGGTTTTCTTCCGGCAGTGGTCTTGGGGGTGTTGTTCGCCAATAAGATCCATGAGTATCTGTTTAATCCGATCACTGTTGCAGTGGCATTAGTGGTGGGTGGCATCATCATGTTGTGGGCCGAGCAGCGCGAACATGTGGTGTCTGTCGACCATGTTGACGATATGCGCTGGACCGACGCCCTCAAGGTCGGTTTCGCGCAATGCCTGGCGATGATTCCGGGCACCTCGCGTTCAGGATCGACCATTATCGGTGGGTTACTGTTTGGTCTGTCGCGTAAGGCTGCCACGGAGTTTTCTTTCTTTCTGGCGATGCCGACCATGGTCGGTGCCGCGGTGTATTCAGGCTATAAGTATCGGGATCTGTTCCTGGCCAGTGACTTGCCGGTGTTTGCGCTAGGTTTCGTGACGGCGTTCTTTTTCGCCATGATCGCCGTGCGTGGTTTGCTCAAGTTCATCGCCGGCCACAGTTACGCCGTGTTCGCCTGGTACCGGATCGGATTCGGTTTGCTGATACTGGCAACGTGGGTATTCGGCTGGGTTGACTGGACCGGGGCTGCAGCGCACTGACACTCGCACCAGGCATGCAGGACATGCAGCCTGGTCGCAGGGAGGCGGCTAACCTTTAACGCCCCTCAAGCAGCTCCGCCGCTTGATCCAGCAAGGCCAAAGGCTCTTTGGCCTTGTGAATATCCACCGACAGTAACTGCCGAAACTTGCGTGCCCCCGGGAACCCGGTGCCCAGCCCGAGCACATGCCGGGTGATGTGGTGCATCGAACCACCTGCAGCGATGTGCGCCGCTATATAAGGACGCAACTGCGCCAGCGCCTCAGCCCGGCTGATCACCGGCGCCGTGCTGCCGAACAGCTGCTGATCCACCTCGGCCATCACATAAGGGTTGTGATACGCCTCACGGCCCAGCATGACGCCGTCGAACGTCTGCAAATGCTCGTGGCAGGCCTCCAGCGTCTTGATCCCGCCGTTCAGGATAATCTCCAGCTCCGGAAAATCCGCCTTCAACTGCGCCGCCACGTCATAACGCAGAGGTGGAATGTCACGGTTCTCCTTCGGCGACAACCCCTCCAGAATCGCGATCCGCGCGTGCACGGTAAAACTGGTGCAGCCGGCATCCCGCACCGTACCGACGAAGTCACACAACTCTTCGTAACTGTCTCGCCCGTTGATCCCGATTCGATGCTTGACCGTCACCGGAATCGACACCGCATCGCGCATCGCCTTCACACAATCGGCCACCAACTGCGGATGCCCCATCAGGCACGCGCCGATCATATTGTTCTGCACCCGATCACTCGGGCAGCCGACATTCAGGTTCACTTCGTCGTAACCATGCTCCTGCGCCATCCGCGCACACGCGGCCAGATCCAGCGGGACACTGCCGCCGAGTTGCAGGGCGAGCGGGTGTTCGGCTTCGTTGTGACGCAGGAAGCGCTCGTGGTCGCCGTTGAGCAGGGCGCCGGTGGTGACCATTTCGGTGTAGAGCAGGGCGTTTTTCGACAATAGGCGCAGGAAGAAGCGGCAGTGTCTATCGGTCCAATCCATCATCGGCGCGACGGAGAAACGGCGGGAGAGTGGGGCGGGTGTGGCGGTGGTTACGGACATGAGGGATCTGGAATCGGTGAGGCTGGGAGGTGAGGGAGTTTATCAGGAATGGGCTGATGGGGCTTGGGCATGCCTCAGGACGATTGGGCAGGTGCTGGGTATTGCGTTGATAACATCACGAAAAAGTAGGAGATTTCCCTCAAGTCGCGTCCCCATTGCCCATATTGCCTCCCACTGATCACCCGGCTAACCTCCCTCCGTCGCTGCAAATTCAGCGACAAGGGTGTGGAAGCCCTTCACAAGATCTAGGCGCACAGGGCGCCACCTAAATTTAAGCAGGCGCTTTTTTCATGTCTGCTGTTAAATTATGGCGGCTGTGCGCGGGGCACTTTCGGGTGCGTCGGGTTCGTGCGCCCAGCATGGGCGCAATCTTGTGGGTGCAAGTCCCACCGTAAGTTGACCACAGCAAACGAAGTGAAGCGCAACTGCATGAGGGTGACCGAGTGTGGGGAGGAAGCGTGGAGCGAAGCCGCGAGCTGATGTACAA
>NZ_JBFTOU010000066.1:0-5529 GCF_056398125.1 Pseudomonas sp. 05L36
ACAAGGACCTAATGTGACACGTGATGAGAGTGAAGTTCACTGCACCGCGACGAACGTGCCTGCCTGAAAAGCCTGTAGTGGCTGCAAACTCCCGGCAATTCCCCGCGCTTGACGCCTCTCGACCATTCGTCCTTTAAACCCCGTATTTGCTGGGCAAAGTCCGTTTTTTAAGGAGGTCATAACATGTCATGACGGATTTTTCGCGCGGTGGTTGTGACAGTACGTGGACCGAAAACGCCTGCTATCGAGCCAGGGGGAAATGTCGGGTATTGGCCGATTGTTGCCTTTCACCACCGGTTGAATCCACAGCCGAAAGCAGCCTGTCAGTCAGGGAATAGCTGAAGGGTATTCAGGGTGATGGTGGTCGGTGGCTACGGAAATTTCGGTAGCATCGTTTGCAGGCATTTGGCGGTGATGCCAGATATGGAACTGGTGATCCGGTTAATGCGTGTGAGGGCGTTCATAGGGGCGCTTTCAAAAAACGCTGTTCATGATCAGGCTCCGGCAATAGGCACGTGTCGTATTTCCCGAAGAGCCGATAACGATTAAGCGCAATGCGGTCGTATGCCCAATTTCGAAGTTTGCGAGGGAAGATGCGCAACAGGTTCACGGGGCGCCAGAGTGCGGAAAACTGGGCGATGATTTCGAAAAATGCATCCGAACGGTCCCAGTAGTGTCGGTCGCGGATCACCGCCATGGTGTCGAATTGATCCACGGGCAAACCTGCCCACGCGAGCAGAACCTGCCCCTCGGGTGACTGAACCGCCGCCAACCGCACTCGCCGCTGGCGGTCATGGCGAATCAAGAACCTCACCCAGCCATTGCACAGCTTGCAGACACCGTCGAACAGGACCACCGTTTCTCCTGGTTTGAGCAGTGGCGCGGGTGAGGGGCGGATTTGCGAGGCTGGCATAAGCGTGGGTCCAAGGGATCCTGGTTATCCCGGATCATAACCGCGTGCCAGCGTTAAAGTCTGCATTTGGCTGTGGATTCAACCGGTCGATGCAACACAACTGAATTCTGTGTAAGCAGAAGGCGTATTGCCGCAGTCCTCAGTCGCCTGTGGAAAGGCCATGCTTGTGTGCGTAGGCGTACAGATCTACGCGGTTCGTCAGGCCCAGCTTGCTGTAGATCGATGTTAAATGGTTGCGCAGCGTGTGCTCGCTGATGTGCAACTTCTCGGCCACCAACTTGCCAGGGGCTGAGGGGTCGCTGGCCAGCGATGCAATGGTTTGCTGCTCGCGGCGCGTTAGCTTGGCGATTTTTTGTTGCTCCGGGTCAATATCGCGTTCGGCTTTCTTGCGCGCCAGTTCAAGGAAGATACGGCTGGTCGCATTGCGGTCAATCCAGAGTTCGCCGTCATGCACTTTTTCTATGGCTTTGAGCAATGTCGATGCGGAGGCCGACTCCCGCTTATCCACCACGCCACGTGCGCCCGCCAGCACCGCTCTGTCATGCAGCGCCACGTCGCTCGACCCTGTCACTACCAGAATCCTGGCGTTGGTCTGGCTGTGCAAGTCGACCAGCGACTCGATACAGTCCTCGCTGTCCAGGTCCAGCACCACCACATCTGGCGCGTATTGGTGAAGCGAAAGCAGGTACTCCGCCACCGACGCCACCGAGCCCGCCAGCGTCAACCTCGGTTGAGCGCTTTCCACCAGACGCTCAAGGCCCCAGGCCACGAGCGGTAGAGCTACTAACAGGACTTGAATTGGCATGCGGGTCGCTGCCTCTTTAGGCGGGTTGTGTTAGCTGATCATGATAGCAATCGTTGCAGCCTGTAGCTTTTTTCTATAACGCTTCAGGTAGCCCCTCCCATGACATTTGTCCCGTAAAGCCCTGTTTTCATGGCTGATTGACTCCCAGAAAAAAGGGATAGCGCGCTCATGTAAAAAACAATGGTCCTTTTAGACTGCAGCCATGAAAGGCACATACCGAATTGAGCCCCGTGAACAAGTCACCCTGCCGCTGCAACTGATCGGCGGGGGCAACGGTGTCACCCGTGACATCAGCGCCTCCGGTTTGTATTTCGAAACCGATAGTGAGCTGCAGGTGGGTAGGTTGATTGACTTCGAGATCGAGCTCGACACTCCCGGCGGCCCCATGAAGTTCAAGGCTCAAGGACAAATTGTGCGCATTGAGCCACAAGGCGGCAGGACCGGGGCGGGCGTGAAGCTGCTGGCCAGCCGGCTGGTGCCGGTTGAGTGAGGTTTTAGTGGGTTGAGGAAGAAGCGGCTTGTGGCTGTTAGCGGCCCACGGCGTTTTTTTGCTCAGGGTGACATTCTTGGGAGAAAGACATGGCTAGCACTACAACTACCAGCGGCGGAACCGTTACCTCGTTTTCCAACACGCCGCAGGCGAAGGATGACATCTTCACCACCACTGAAAATCTGTTGGGGGTCGTGTATTGGGACGTCATGTCCAATGACCTCGGTGGCAACGCGAAGACACTCTGGTCACTCGACAACGCGGACAGTCTTTCTACTGCCACCAAGGCTTATGCTCCGGCCGACCTCCTGACCCAGGATACGGCGAGGGCTGAGGCGACGAGTACTGACACCAGCGAGAATGGTGCAAAAATCTGGATCACCTCGGACGGTAAGGTCGGCTACGACGCCGCTACTTTTTCAGATGCTTTCAAGGCGCAACTCCAGGCGCTGGCTACTGGCGAGCTCCTGACGGACAGCTTTACCTATGCGATTCGTCTCGGCAACGGAACGCTCAGTTGGGCCACCGCGACGGTGCAGTTTTCCGGCGTGAATGATGGTATGACGATCAGCATCGGCGCGCAGGCCGGCACGGTGACCGAAGACGCCGACACCACGGCGAGCACGACCGACTCGCAGACAGCCAGCGGCACGATTGTCTTTAACGACGTCGACCTGAGTGACACGCACATGGCGACGTTCGCGCCGGCGGCGGGCAACGCTACTCATCTTGGTACGTTCGTACTCTCGCCGGTAAGCGAAGCAGCGAATGCAGCCAACGGTTCGGTGCAATGGACGTACAACCTGAGCAATGCGGCGGCGCAGTACCTGGCCCAGGGACAGACAGTCACCGAAACTTACCTGGTCACCATCAACGATGGTCATGGATCGTCAGTAACGCAGAATGTGACCATCACTATCACCGGCACCAATGACGTGCCGACGGTGACGGCGGCAGAAATCGAAAGCGGGGCGGTGACCGAAGACGGCACTACGGTGACCAGCGGCAACTTCGCCTTCGGCGACGTGGACCTGGCCGATGACGCCCATGTGGCCAGCGTGAGCGCGCCGGCCGGTGCGTTGGGTACGCTGGTGGCCACTGTCAGCAACGAGAGCACCGGCGACGCTACGGGCAGCGTGGGCTGGACCTACACGCTGAACAACAGCGCGGCGCAGTACCTGGCTGGGGGCCAGACCAAGACCGAAGTGTTCACGGTGACGCTGACCGACGACTTTGGGGCGACGGTGACCAAGAATGTGACCATCACTATCACCGGCACCAATGACGTGCCGACGGTGACGGCGGCAGAAATCGAAAGCGGGGCGGTGACCGAAGACGGCACTACGGTGACCAGCGGCAACTTCGCCTTCGGCGACGTGGACCTGGCCGATCACGCCCATATGGCCAGCGTGAGTGCGCCGTCCGGTGCGCTGGGTACGCTGGTGGCCACTGTCAGCAACGAGAGTACCGGCGACGCGGTGGGCAGCGTGGGCTGGAGCTATACGCTGAACAACAGCGCGGCGCAGTACCTGGCCGCGGGCCAGACCAAGACCGAAGTGTTCACGGTGACGCTGACCGACGACTTTGGGGCGACGGTGACCAAGAATGTGACGATCACCCTGACCGGCACCAATGACGCGCCGACGGTGACGGCGGCAGAAATCGAAAGCGGGGCGGTGACCGAAGACGGCACCACGGTGACCAGCGGCAGCTTCGCTTTCGGCGACGTGGACCTGGCCGATCACGCCCATCTGGCCAGCGTGAGTGCTCCGTCCGGTGCGCTGGGTACGCTGGTGGCCACTGTGAACGACGAGAGTACCGGCGACGCGGCGGGTAGCGTGGGCTGGAGCTATACGCTGAACAACAGCGCGGCGCAGTACCTGGCCGCGGGCCAGACCAAGACCGAAGTGTTCACGGTGACGCTGACCGATGACTTCGGGGCGACGGTGACCAAGGACGTGACGATCACCATCACCGGCAGCAACGACGCACCAGTGCTCAGCTTCGCGACGGGCAATGCTGCCGGCGCGGTGCAGGAAGACACAACGCTCAGCGTGAACGGCCAGTTCAGTTCGGCTGACATCGATCACGACGCCACGGCGACCTGGAGCATTGCGGGTACGGATACGGGCACCTACGGTTCGATCGCCGTCGATAACACCGGCAAGTGGACCTACACCCTGGCCAATGGCAGCGATGGGGTCGCCAGTGCGGTGCAGTCGCTGAAGGCGGGAGAAAGTCACAACGAAGTGTTCAGCGTGCAGGTCAGCGACGGCCTGGGCGGCGTCGACACCCAGCTGGTGACCGTCACCGTCACCGGCAGCAACGATGCGCCAGTGCTCAGCTTCGCGACGGGCAATGCGGCCGGCGCGGTGCAGGAAGACACCACCCTCAGTGTCAGCGGCCAGTTCAGCTCGACCGACATCGATCACGATGCCACGGCGACCTGGAGCATTGCGGGTACGGATACGGGCACCTACGGTTCGATCGCCGTCGATAACACCGGCAAGTGGACTTACACGCTGGCCAATGGCACCGATGGGGTCGCCAGCGAGGTGCAGGCGCTGAAGGCGGGCGAGAGCCACGATGACGTGTTCACGGTGCAAGTCAGCGACGGCCTGGGCGGCGTGGACACCCAGCTGGTGACCGTCACCGTCACCGGCAGCAACGATGCGCCAGTGCTCAGCTTCGCGACCGGCAATGCTGCCGGCGCGGTGCAGGAAGACACCACGCTCAGCGTCAACGGCCAGTTCAGCTCGGCCGACATCGATCACGATGCCGCGGCGACCTGGACCATCAATGGCGCGTCAACAGGCACCTACGGTTCGATCGCCGTGGACACCACCGGCCAGTGGACCTACACCCTGGCCAATGGCACCGATGGCGTTGCCAGTGCGGTGCAGTCGCTGAAGGCGGGCGAGAGCCATGAGGACGTGTTCACGGTGCAAGTCAGCGACGGCCTGGGCGGCGTGGACACCCAGCTGGTGACCGTCACCATTACCGGCAGCAACGACGCGCCAGTGCTCAGCTTCGCGACGGGCAATGCGGCCGGCGCGGTGCAGGAAGACACGACGCTCAGCGTCAACGGCCAGTTCAGCTCGGCCGACATCGATCACGATGCCGCGGCGACCTGGACCATCAATGGCGCGTCCACTGGAACCTATGGCTCGATCGCCGTGGACAGCAGCGGCCAGTGGACCTACACCCTGGCCAATGGCACCGATGGTGCCGCCAGTGCGGTGCAGTCACTGAAGGCGGGAGAAAGTCACAACGAAGTGTTCAGCGTGCGGGTCAGCGATGGCCTCGGCGGCGTCGACACCC
>NZ_JBFTOU010000068.1:0-4287 GCF_056398125.1 Pseudomonas sp. 05L36
TGTACAGTGACCTTATGACCCTGGCTGATCAGCTTCTTGATGGTTTCCGGGGTTGCAGCAACCCGTGTTTCACCGGTCTGGGTTTCGAGAGGAACACCAATGTGCACGTCAAATCTCCTGCGTGATCTTATTGAGTAAACCCATGCACTACGGATGGTGCGGCTGGGGCGGCCGATCAGCACGATCCCGCCAAATCAGGGCGGGGCGCGGCATTTTGCAGGCGAACTTTGTGCCCTTCAAGGGATTATGACGGGTGACGGAAAATTAACTACAAGTCACCCCGTGACCGAATGTCGCAACCAGCCGGGTCAATCCCTTGCAGGCCGTGCCTTGTAAGGATTCTGGCCGAAATTGAAGAATTTACACATCGGCCGTATGAATGATGCGGCATCGCTTCGAAATAGTGGCGCAAAGCCGCGTGGTCAGGCGCTTGTGGAACGTTTGTACGACTTCTCGATACAGTTTGCTTGTATGCGACAAATACGTATATCTGTAGGGCTGTATATTTGCTGACTACGGGGTCAAATAACGCTACGGGGCCTTTATCCTTCTAGGCTGTAGCTGTGCGCCTGATTTACCAGCCAGTCACGAAATGCCCTCAAAGACGCGGATTCGACCTTTCGCTCAGGAATCATCAGGTAGTAAGCCTTGATGCTGGACAATGCTTGCGGGTTGGCGATCACCAAGCGTTTCTCCTTCAGCTCCCTTTGAATCAAAAACGGCGGAATCAGGGCAATGCCCATGTCGTGCATGGCCGCTTGGGCGAGCATGGAGAATAGCTCATAGCGTGGGCCTGTCATGTCTCGCGGGACATTCAGGTGTTGGGAATCGAACCATTGGCGCCAGGCATAGGGGCGGGTGGTTTGTTGCAGGAGAGGCAAGTCGGCGATTTCGCCGGGCGTCAGACTGGTTTTGTTTCCGAGCAGGTTGGGGCTGCAAACGGGCATCGGATTTTCACCCATCAGCCTGTGGGATTCTGTACCCGACCAATCCGCGTCACCGAAGTAGATGGCGGCATCAAAATCAGTGTCGGCGAACAGGAACGGGCGCGTGCGGTTGGTCAGGTTGACCGTTACTTCCGGGTGTTTTTGCTGAAAGTCCTTGAGTCGCGGCAGCAACCATTGGGTGCCGAAGGTTGGCACTACGGCCAACTCGATCACGTTGGTGCCCTGCTGGCCCATCACGGACAAGGTGTCGCGCTCAACCGCATCGAGTTGAGTGGCCACTCGACGGCTGTAGGAGAGACCAGCTTCCGTCAGCTTGACCCCGCGCCGCGAGCGTCGGAACAGTTCGACGCTGAGGAACTCTTCAAGGCTGGCGATCTGTCGGCAAATTGCCCCTTGGGTCAGCGAAAGTTCCTGGGCGGCCTTGGTGAAGCTCTCGTGGCGTGCCGCGGCCTCGAAGCTGATCAGGGCGGTGGTGCTGGGTATCTTTCTGCGCATGTACGTCAACCTCACTAATACATCGCATAAAGGCTATTTCGCGACGTTTCGGAGTGAGAAATTAGCACAACAGTATGCAAAATCCTCGTTTGCCGTGGCGCCGATCCGGGCCTAGGATCAGTCCACGTTATTTGACCCGATTCGAGAGGACACACTCATGGGCGGTAAAGCTAGCTTCAACTGGATCGATCCCCTGCTGCTGGATCAACAGCTCACTGAAGAAGAACGCATGATTCGCGACACGGCTGCGCAGTTCGCTCAGCAGAGCCTTGCGCCGCGCATTCTTGAAGCTTTCCGCCATGAGAAGACCGACCCGGCGATCTTCCGCGAAATGGGCGAGATCGGTCTGTTGGGCGCAACCATCCCCGAGCAGTACGGTGGCAGCGGCCTGAACTATGTCAGCTATGGCCTGATCGCCCGTGAAGTCGAGCGTATCGACTCCGGCTATCGCTCTATGATGAGCGTGCAGTCCTCGCTGGTGATGGTGCCAATCAATGAATTCGGTACCGAAGCGCAGAAGCAGAAGTACCTGCCGAAACTGGCGTCGGGCGAGTGGATCGGTTGCTTCGGCCTGACCGAGCCTAACCACGGCTCCGACCCGGGTGCGATGATCAGTCGTGCGCGCAAAGTCGAAGGCGGCTACAGCCTCACCGGCAGCAAGATGTGGATCACCAACAGCCCGATCGCCGATGTGTTCGTGGTCTGGGCCAAGGACGATGCCGGTGATATTCGCGGCTTCGTTCTGGAGAAAGGCTGGAAAGGCCTGAGCGCTCCGGCGATTCACGGCAAGGTGGGCCTGCGGGCATCGATCACCGGCGAAATCGTGATGGATAACGTGTTTGTGCCGGAAGAGAACATTTTCCCGGATGTCCGTGGTCTGAAAGGTCCTTTCACTTGCCTCAACTCGGCACGTTACGGCATCTCGTGGGGTGCGCTGGGTGCAGCCGAGTTCTGCTGGCACACCGCTCGCCAGTACACCCTGGATCGTCAACAGTTCGGTCGCCCGCTGGCCGCCACTCAGTTGATCCAGAAGAAGCTGGCCGACATGCAGACTGAAATCACCATGGCGCTGCAAGGCTGCCTGCGTCTGGGTCGTATGAAGGACGAAGGGACTGCTGCAGTCGAAATTACCTCGATGATGAAGCGCAACTCTTGCGGCAAGTCCCTGGACATCGCGCGCATGGCTCGCGATATGTTGGGCGGCAACGGCATCTCCGATGAATTCGGTGTTGCGCGTCACCTGGTCAACCTGGAAGTGGTGAACACCTATGAAGGTACTCACGACGTCCATGCACTGATCCTCGGTCGTGCGCAAACCGGCCTCCAGGCGTTCTATTAAGGAGAACGTCCATGGGCGCGCTATCGCATCTACGGGTACTGGATTTATCGCGGGTGCTGGCCGGGCCTTGGGCCGGGCAGATCCTGGCCGACCTTGGCGCCGAAGTGATCAAGGTCGAGCGTCCGGGTAACGGCGATGACACGCGCGCCTGGGGGCCACCGTTCCTTAAAGACGCTTATGGCGAGAACACCAGTGAGGCCGCCTATTACTTGTCGGCCAATCGCAATAAGCAATCGGTCACTATCGACTTCACACGCCCTGAAGGGCAGAAGCTGGTGCGAGAGCTGGCGGCCAGGTCGGACATCCTGATCGAGAACTTCAAGGTCGGCGGTCTGGCGGCTTATGGCCTGGACTATGAGTCGCTGAAGGCGATCAATCCGGATCTGATCTATTGCTCGATCACCGGGTTCGGCCAGACCGGTCCTTACGCCAAGCGAGCGGGTTATGACTTCATGATCCAGGGGCTGGGCGGTCTCATGAGCCTGACGGGGCGACCTGAAGGCGAAGAAGGCGCGGGGCCGGTGAAGGTTGGCGTGGCGCTGACGGATATCCTGACCGGGCTGTATTCGACTGTCGCGATCCTGGCAGCGCTTGCGCATCGGGATCACGACGGCGGTGGTCAGCATATCGATATGGCGCTACTGGACGTACAGGTGGCTTGTCTGGCCAACCAGGCGATGAACTACCTGACGACAGGCAATGCGCCTAAACGCTTGGGCAATGCTCATCCGAACATCGTGCCCTATCAGGATTTTCCTACGGCGGATGGCGATTTCATCCTTACCGTCGGTAACGATGGACAGTTCCGCAAGTTCGCGGAAGTGGCCGGGCAGCCGCAGTGGGCGGACGATCCGCGTTTTGCTACCAACAAGCTGCGGGTGGCAAACAGGGCAGTACTGATTCCGCTGATCCGCCAGGCGACGGTGTTCAAGACGACCGCTGAATGGGTGGCGCAGTTGGAGCAGGCTGGCGTGCCATGCGGGCCTATCAATGACGTGGCGCAGATGTTTGCCGATCCTCAGGTCAAGGCGCGTGGGTTGGCTATCGAGCTGCCTCATGCGCTGGCCGGGATGGTGCCTCAGGTGGCGAGTCCGATTCGACTGTCGGAAACGCCGGTGGAGTACCGTTTTGCACCTCCTCTGCTGGGTGAGCACACGCTGGAAGTTTTGCAGCGGGTGTTGGGCCTGGATGCCGGGGCGGTGTCCGCATTCAAGGAATCGGGCGTTCTCTGATTGGTTTCTTCTATATAGAGGAGTGTTTCGGCTCCTCTGTATAGGCTCCCTTTGGGGCGTTTTGCTGCATTCTGCAGGTTATTGATAGAAAACCTGAATCAGTGCTTGACGGCAGATTCCAAATCTCTATAATTCGCCCCACTTCCGGCGCAGTCGAAACGGAAAACTCCTTGGTAAACAATGAGTTATGCAGTTTTCGGCAGCAGGTTGCTTCAGGTCATCGAAGCCAAAAGGGAGTTGAAAAAGAGGTGTTGACAGCAGCGTGTAACGCTGT
>NZ_JBFTOU010000069.1:0-2580 GCF_056398125.1 Pseudomonas sp. 05L36
TGTTGCCGCTGACCGAAAACTGACCCAGTAAAGGCTGTTCTGCCGACTGAAAACTGACCCAGGTGTTCAATTGCTTCTGCTCACTTTTCGAGCAGGAGAACACAGGGTGATCAGCATGGAAATGTTGGGAAAAATCCGGCGGATGTACTTCCGCGACAAGCTCTCGCTGCATCAGATAGCCAAGCGTACCGGACTGTCGAGAAATACCATTCGAAAATGGGTCAGAGCACCCGAAGCCACTCAGCCTGCGTACCAACGGTGCGCAACCTTCAACAAACTCAGTCCATTTCACGAGACGCTGGAGCAGGCGCTCAAGGCCGATTCGTTTCGGGCAAAGCACAACCGCAGAAGTGCCAAAGCACTCTTCGAACAGATCAAGGCCGAGGGGTACGACGGCGGCTACAGCCAGCTCACCGCCTTCATACGCTCGTGGCGCGGCCAGCAAGGCAAGTCTTTACGGGCCTTTGTGCCGCTGACCTTTGCACTCGGCGAGGCCTTTCAATTCGACTGGAGCGAAGAAGGTCTGCTGATCGGCGGCCTGTTCCGACGCATCCAGGTCTCCCATATGAAGCTGTGCGCCAGTCGCGCATTTTGGTTGGTTGCGTATCCCAGCCAAGGCCACGAGATGTTGTTCGATGCCCATACCCGCTCGTTTGGTGCGTTAGGTGGGGTGCCGCGTCGTGGCATCTACGACAACATGAAAACGGCTGTCGACAAGGTCAACAAGGGTAAAGGCCGCACGGTCAATGCCCGGTTTGCCGTGATGTGTGCGCACTACCTGTTCGACCCGGACTTCTGCAACGTGGCCTCCGGCTGGGAAAAAGGCATCGTTGAAAAGAACGTCCAAGACAGCCGACGGCGCATCTGGCTCGATGCTCAAAATTGCATGTTCCACACCTTCGAGGAATTGAATGCCTGGCTCGGCCAACGCTGCCGTGCGCTCTGGGACGAACTGGTGCACCCGCAATACAACGGGCTGACAGTGGCGGACGTCCTGGAGCTGGAACGCGCCGAATTGATGCCGATGCCGACTGCCTTTGATGGCTACGTCGAGCGCACCGTACGGGTCTCCAGTACCTGCCTGATCAGCGTGGCGCGAAATCGCTACTCGGTGCCGTGTGAGCGGGTCGGTCAGTGGGTCAGCAGCCGTTTGTATCCCACGCGGGTGGTGGTCATCGCCGATGAAACGATGATTGCCAGTCACGAGCGCCTGTTTGATCGAGATCAGGTCAGTTTTGACTGGCAGCATTACATCCCGCTCATCGAACGCAAGCCCGGTGCGCTGCGCAATGGCGCTCCGTTTGCCGATCTGCCGAAGCCGTTGCAACTGCTAAAACGCGGTCTGAGGCGGCACACCAATGGTGATCGAGTCATGACGCAGGTACTGGCGGCTGTTCCCATCGCCGGGCTCGACGCCGTATTGGTGGCTGTGGAGTTGGTACTGGAATCAGGCAGCTTGAGTGCTGACCACATCCTGAATGTCCTGGCTCGACTGACATCGACAGCAGCCCCTCCGTCCGCCGAAACCAGCCTGCAACTCAAGATAGCGCCTGTCGCCAATACGGCACGCTACGACCGGCTCCGTACCACCGATGAGGAGACTCGCAATGCGTGATCTTAAGGCGGAACTCAAAGAACTGCGTCTGCATGGCATGGCCAGCGCCTGGGAAGAACTGGCCTCGCAAGGCGAAGCCTCAACGACCTCGTCGAAATGGCTGCTTGAGCATCTTCTCCAACAAGAACATGCGGATCGAGCGGTGCGCTCAGTGAACCACCAGATGAACATGGCCAAACTCCCCATGCATCGTGATTTGGCCGGTTTCGACTTCAGCGCTTCCAGTGCAGACGCCCGCCTGGTCAGGGATTTGTCCAGCCTGGAATTCACCGATACCGCGCAGAATGTCGTGTTCATCGGCGGGCCTGGTACAGGCAAAACACACCTCGCCACCGCCTTAGCCGTGTCCGGGATCACGACGCATCACAAACGCGTGCGCTTCTACTCCACGGTGGATCTGGTCAATCTGCTGGAGCGCGAAAAGTACGACGGCAAGACGGGCCGCATAGCTCAAGGGCTGTTACGAACAGACCTGGTGATACTCGATGAACTGGGGTATTTGCCCTTCAGTCAGAGCGGTGGTGCCCTGTTATTTCACTTGCTATCCAAGCTATACGAGCACACCAGCGTGGTGATCACCACCAACCTCAGCTTCTCGGAATGGTCGAGTGTATTTGGTGACGCCAAGATGACCACAGCGTTGCTGGATCGGCTGACACACCACTGCCACATCGTCGAAACGGGCAACGAGTCCTACCGCCTGCAACACAGCACTCTGGCCGCGCAGACAAAGATCAAATCACGTGAACGAAAGCGCAAGGTCGAAGATGGTATCGAGGACGATGAGCTGCTCTGATCAGCACCGAAAATACCCTGCCGCATGCCCACATGCGGTGGGGCTTAATGCCTCTTCCACCGGGACACGACTGCTAAGCTTATCCACAATTGCTGATGCAAAAATCAGCAATCCGCCCTGGGTCAATTTTCAATCGGCAGGGTGGGTCAGTTTTCAATCAGCGCCGACA
>NZ_JBFTOU010000070.1:0-2578 GCF_056398125.1 Pseudomonas sp. 05L36
GCTTCAGCCCCAGGATGTGATGAGCCGACATCGAGGTGCCAAACACCGCCGTCGATATGAACTCTTGGGCGGTATCAGCCTGTTATCCCCGGAGTACCTTTTATCCGTTGAGCGATGGCCCTTCCATACAGAACCACCGGATCACTAAGACCTACTTTCGTACCTGCTCGACGTGTCTGTCTCGCAGTCAAGCGCGCTTTTGCCTTTATACTCTACGACCGATTTCCGACCGGTCTGAGCGCACCTTCGTACTCCTCCGTTACTCTTTAGGAGGAGACCGCCCCAGTCAAACTACCCACCATACACTGTCCTCGATCCGGATAACGGACCTGAGTTAGAACCTCAAAGTTGCCAGGGTGGTATTTCAAGGTTGGCTCCACGCGAACTGGCGTCCACGCTTCAAAGCCTCCCACCTATCCTACACAAGCAAATTCAAAGTCCAGTGCAAAGCTATAGTAAAGGTTCACGGGGTCTTTCCGTCTAGCCGCGGATACACTGCATCTTCACAGCGATTTCAATTTCACTGAGTCTCGGGTGGAGACAGCGCCGCCATCGTTACGCCATTCGTGCAGGTCGGAACTTACCCGACAAGGAATTTCGCTACCTTAGGACCGTTATAGTTACGGCCGCCGTTTACCGGGGCTTCGATCAAGAGCTTCGCGTTAGCTAACCCCATCAATTAACCTTCCGGCACCGGGCAGGCGTCACACCCTATACGTCCACTTTCGTGTTTGCAGAGTGCTGTGTTTTTAATAAACAGTCGCAGCGGCCTGGTATCTTCGACCGGCGTGGGCTTACGGAGCAAGTCCTTCACCCTCACCGGCGCACCTTCTCCCGAAGTTACGGTGCCATTTTGCCTAGTTCCTTCACCCGAGTTCTCTCAAGCGCCTTGGTATTCTCTACCCAACCACCTGTGTCGGTTTGGGGTACGGTTCCTGGTTACCTGAAGCTTAGAAGCTTTTCTTGGAAGCATGGCATCAACCACTTCGTCACCCAAAGGGTAACTCGTCATCAGCTCTCGGCCTTAAGATCCCGGATTTACCTAAGATCTCAGCCTACCACCTTAAACTTGGACAACCAACGCCAAGCTGGCCTAGCCTTCTCCGTCCCTCCATCGCAATAACCAGAAGTACAGGAATATTAACCTGTTTTCCATCGACTACGCTTTTCAGCCTCGCCTTAGGGACCGACTAACCCTGCGTCGATTAACGTTGCGCAGGAAACCTTGGTCTTTCGGCGTGGGTGTTTTTCACACCCATTGTCGTTACTCATGTCAGCATTCGCACTTCTGATACCTCCAGCAAGCTTCTCAACTCACCTTCACAGGCTTACAGAACGCTCCTCTACCGCATCACCCGAAGGTGATACCCGTAGCTTCGGTGTATGGTTTGAGCCCCGTTACATCTTCCGCGCAGGCCGACTCGACTAGTGAGCTATTACGCTTTCTTTAAAGGGTGGCTGCTTCTAAGCCAACCTCCTAGCTGTCTAAGCCTTCCCACATCGTTTCCCACTTAACCATAACTTTGGGACCTTAGCTGACGGTCTGGGTTGTTTCCCTTTTCACGACGGACGTTAGCACCCGCCGTGTGTCTCCCATGCTCGGCACTTGTAGGTATTCGGAGTTTGCATCGGTTTGGTAAGTCGGGATGACCCCCTAGCCGAAACAGTGCTCTACCCCCTACAGTGATACATGAGGCGCTACCTAAATAGCTTTCGAGGAGAACCAGCTATCTCCGAGCTTGATTAGCCTTTCACTCCGATCCACAGGTCATCCGCTAACTTTTCAACGGTAGTCGGTTCGGTCCTCCAGTCAGTGTTACCTAACCTTCAACCTGCCCATGGATAGATCGCCCGGTTTCGGGTCTATTCCCAGCGACTAGACGCCCTATTAAGACTCGCTTTCGCTACGCCTCCCCTATTCGGTTAAGCTCGCCACTGAAAATAAGTCGCTGACCCATTATACAAAAGGTACGCAGTCACCCAACAAAGTGGGCTCCCACTGCTTGTACGCATACGGTTTCAGGATCTATTTCACTCCCCTCTCCGGGGTTCTTTTCGCCTTTCCCTCACGGTACTAGTTCACTATCGGTCAGTCAGTAGTATTTAGCCTTGGAGGATGGTCCCCCCATATTCAGACAAAGTTTCTCGTGCTCCGTCCTACTCGATTTCATKRMYAAGAGATTTTCGCGTACAGGGCTATCACCCACTATGGCCGCACTTTCCAGAGCGTTCCGCTAATCTCAAAKCMACTTAAGGGCTRGTCCCCGTTCGCTCGCCACTACTAAGGGAATCTCGGTTGATTTCTTTTCCTCAGGGTACTTAGATGTTTCAGTTCCCCTGGTTCGCCTCTTGCACCTATGTATTCAGTACAAGATAACCATCTTATGATGGCTGGGTTCCCCCATTCAGACATCTCCGGATCAAAGTCTGTTTGCCGACTCCCCGAAGCTTTTCGCAGGCTACCACGTCTTTCATCGCCTCTGACTGCCAAGGCATCCACCGTATGCGCTTCTTCACTTGACCATATAACCCCAAGCAATCTGGTTATACTRTGAAGACGACATTCGCCGAAAATTCG
>NZ_JBFTOU010000071.1:0-2525 GCF_056398125.1 Pseudomonas sp. 05L36
GTGTTCAGCGTGCGGGTCAGCGATGGCCTCGGCGGCGTCGACACCCAACTGGTGACCGTCACCATTACCGGCAGCAACGACGCGCCCGTGCTCAGTTTCGCGACGGGCAATGCGGCGGGCGCGGTGCAGGAAGACACCACGCTCAGCGTGAACGGCCAGTTCAGCTCGACCGACATCGATCACGACGCCACGGCGACCTGGACCATCAATGGCTCGCCAACTGGAACCTATGGCTCGATCGCCGTGGACAGCAGCGGCCAGTGGACCTACACGCTGGCCAATGGCACCGATGGGGCCGCCAGTGCGGTGCAGTCGCTGAAGGCGGGCGAGAGTCACAACGAAGTGTTCAGCGTGCAGGTCAGCGATGGCCTCGGCGGCGTCGACACCCAGCTGGTGACGATCACCGTCACCGGCAGCAACGATGCGCCCGTGCTCAGCTTCGTGACGGGCAACGAGGCCGGCGCGGTGCAGGAAGACACGACGCTCAGCGTCAACGGCCAGTTCAGCTCGGCCGACATCGATCACGATGCCGCGGCGACCTGGACCATCGATGGATCGCCAACCGGCACCTACGGTTCGATCGCCGTGGACACCACCGGCCAGTGGACCTACACGCTGGCCAATGGCACCGATGGGGTCGCCAGTGCGGTGCAGGCGCTGAAGGCGGGCGAGAGCCATGAGGAAGTGTTCACGGTGCAAGTCAGCGACGGCCTGGGCGGCGTCGACACCCAGCTGGTGACCGTCACCATTACCGGCAGCAACGATGCGCCAGTGCTCAGCTTCGCGACCGGCAACGATGTTGGCGCGGTGCAGGAGGACACCACGCTCAGCGTCAATGGCCAGTTCAGCTCGGCCGACATCGATCACGACGCCACGGCGACCTGGAGCATTGCGGGTACAGATACGGGCACCTACGGTTCGATCGCCGTGGACAGCAGCGGCCAGTGGACCTACACCCTGGCTAATGGCAGCGACGGGGTTGCCAGTGCGGTGCAGTCGCTGAAGGCGGGCGAGAGTCATGAGGACGTGTTTACGGTGCAAGTCAGCGACGGCCTCGGCGGCGTGGACACCCAACTGGTGACCGTCACCATTACCGGCAGCAACGATGCGCCAGTGCTCAGCTTCGCGACGGGCAATGCGGCCGGCGCGGTGCAGGAAGACACCACGCTCAGCGTGAATGGCCAGTTCAGCTCGGCCGACATCGATCACGACGCTACCGCGACCTGGAGCATCCATGGCGCGGCAACCGGCACCTACGGTTCGATCGCCGTCGACACCACCGGCCAATGGACGTACACCCTGGCCAATGGCACCGACGGGGTCGCCAGTGCGGTGCAGTCGCTGAAGGCGGGCGAGAGTCATGAGGACGTGTTCACGGTGCAAGTCAGCGACGGCCTGGGCGGCGTCGACACCCAGCTGGTGACGATCACCGTCACCGGCAGCAACGACGCGCCCGTGCTCAGCTTCGCGACGGGCAATGCGGCCGGCGCGGTGCAGGAAGACACCACGCTCAGCGTCAATGGCCAGTTCAGCTCGGCCGACATCGATCACGACGCCACGGCGACCTGGGCCCTCAATGGCGCGGCAACCGGCACCTACGGTTCGATCGCGGTGGACAACACCGGCCAATGGACGTACACCCTGGCCAATGGCACCGACGGGGTCGCCAGTGCGGTGCAGGCGCTGAAGGCGGGCGAGAGCCACGAGGACGTGTTCACGGTGCAGGTCAGCGATGGCCTCGGCGGTGTCGACACCCAGCTGGTGACGATCACCGTCACCGGCAGCAACGACGCGCCCGTGCTCAGCTTCGCGACGGGCAATGCGGCCGGCGCGGTGCAGGAAGACACCACGCTCAGCGTGAACGGCCAGTTCAGCGCGGCCGACATCGATCACGATGCCACGGCAACCTGGAGCATTGCGGGTACGGATACGGGCACCTACGGTTCGATCGCCGTCGATAACACCGGCCAGTGGACCTACACGCTGGCCAATGGCACCGACGGGGTCGCCAGTGCGGTGCAGGCGCTGAAGGCGGGCGAGAGTCATGAGGACGTGTTCACGGTGCAGGTCAGCGATGGCCTCGGCGGTGTCGACACCCAACTGGTGACTATCACCGTCACCGGCAGCAACGACGCCGCCGTGCTGTCCTCGGCCAGCGTTACGCTGAGCGAAACCAATGCTCCGCTGACCACCGGCGGCACCCTGACCATCAGCGACGTCGACAGCGCCGCAACCATCGTCGCCCAAACCAACACCGCCGGCAGCTACGGCCAGTTCTCCATCGGCACCGGCGGTGCCTGGACCTACGTCGCCAACTCCGCCCACAACGAGTTCGCCGCCGGCACCACCTACACCGACACCTTCGCGGTGAGCAGCGCCGACGGCACCCTCACTTCGGTCACCGTGCATATCCTCGGCACCAACGATGCGGCCGTGCTGTCCGCCGACATCGCCAACCTCACCGAGACCAATGCTGCGCTGACCACCGCTGGCACCCTCACCATCAGCGACGTCGACAGCGCCGC
>NZ_JBFTOU010000072.1:0-2376 GCF_056398125.1 Pseudomonas sp. 05L36
ATCGCTACCGCGAAACGCCTGGGTGCGGTGATCGAAGCGTCTGACGTGCGTCCTGCGGTGAAAGAGCAGATCGAATCCCTCGGCGCCAAGTTCGTCGACGTGCCTTACGAGACCGATGAAGAGCGTGAATGCGCCGTCGGTGTCGGCGGTTACGCCCGCCCGATGCCGGCCAGCTGGATGCAGCGCCAGGCCGCGGCTGTGCACGAACGCGCCAAGCAGGCTGACATCGTCATCACCACCGCGCTGATTCCCGGCCGCAAGGCACCGACACTGCTAAGCGCGGAAACCGTGGCCCAGATGAAACCGGGCTCGGTGGTCATCGACCTCGCGGCCGCCCAGGGCGGTAACTGCCCGCTGACCGTGGCCGATCAGGTGGTCGTCGAAMATGGCGTGACCATCGTTGGCCCAACCAACCTGGCCAGCGCCGTGGCGGCCGATGCTTCGGCGCTGTACGCCCGCAACCTGCTGGACTTCATGAAACTGTTGTTCGATAAAGAAGGACAACTGGTGATCAACCTTGAAGACGATATCGTCGCCGCGTGCCTGATGTGCCGCGACGGCCAGATCGTGCGCAAGAACGGCTGAGGATAAAAACAATGGAAGACATGCTGATCTCTCACGGTATCTACAACCTGATCATCTTCGTGCTGGCSATCTATGTCGGCTACCACGTGGTCTGGAACGTCACACCKGCACTGCACACGCCGCTGATGGCGGTGACCAACGCCATCTCSGCCATCGTGATCGTCGGCGCCATGCTCGCCGCCGCCCTCACCGTSACCCCGCTGGGCAAGACCATGGGCACCCTGGCCGTGGCCCTGGCCGCGGTCAACGTGTTTGGTGGCTTCCTGGTGACCCGGCGCATGCTGGAAATGTTCAAGAAAAAAGCGGCCAAAGCGCCGGCTGCCAAGGCCGCCGCAGTCAAGGCCGAGGTGCAGCAAGCATGAGCATGAACCTGGTTACYTCCCTGTATTTGATYGCCTCGGTCTGCTTCATCCAGGCGCTCAAGGGCCTCTCGCACCCCACCACGTCGCGGCGTGGCAACCTGTTCGGCATGCTCGGCATGGGCCTGGCGATCCTCACCACRGTCGGCCTGATCTACAAGCTGGGCTCCGAACTGGCCCATGACGGTATCGTCTACGTGATCGTCGGCCTGCTGATCGGCGGCACGGCCGGTTCGATCATGGCCAAACGCGTCGAAATGACCAAGATGCCCGAACTGGTCGCCTTCATGCACAGCATGATCGGCCTGGCGGCGGTGTTCATCGCCGTGGCCGCCGTGGTCGAGCCGCAGTCGCTGGGTATCGTTGCGCAACTGGGTGACGCGATCCCGGCCGGTAACCGCCTGGAACTGTTCCTCGGTGCCGCCATCGGTGCAATCACCTTCTCCGGTTCGGTCATTGCCTTCGGCAAGCTGGCGGGCAAGTACAAGTTCCGCCTGTTCCAGGGTGCACCGGTACAGTTCAGYGGCCAGCACAAGCTGAACCTGCTGCTGGGCCTGRCCACACTGGCCCTGGGCGTAACCTTCATGCTCACYGGCGACTACACCGCYTTCGCMSTGATGCTGGCCCTGGCCTTCGTGCTCGGCGTGCTGATCATCATCCCGATCGGGGGCGCGGACATGCCCGTGGTCGTGTCGATGCTCAACAGCTACTCCGGCTGGGCCGCGGCGGGCATCGGCTTCTCGCTGAACAACTCGATGCTGATCATCGCCGGTTCGCTGGTAGGCTCGAGCGGTGCGATCCTCTCGTACATCATGTGCAAGGCGATGAACCGCTCCTTCTTTAACGTGCTGCTCGGCGGTTTCGGCAATACGACGGAGGCGGCCGGCCCGGCGGGTKCGAAAGAAGCCCGTCCGGTGAAATCCGGCTCGGCCGACGACGCGACCTTCCTGCTGACCAACGCCGACACCGTGATCATCGTGCCGGGCTACGGCCTGGCGGTCGCGCGGGCACAGCATGCGCTGAAGGAACTGACCGAGAAGCTGACCCATCGCGGCGTGACCGTGAAGTACGCGATCCACCCGGTTGCCGGTCGTATGCCCGGCCACATGAACGTGTTGCTGGCCGAGGCCGAAGTGCCTTACGACCAGGTGTTCGAGATGGACGACATCAACTCCGAGTTCGGCCAGGCCGACGTGGTGCTGGTGCTCGGTGCCAACGACGTGGTCAACCCGGCGGCGAAGAACGATCCGAAATCGCCGATTGCCGGCATGCCGATCCTCGAGGCGTTCAAGGCCAAGACCATTATCGTCAACAAGCGCTCGATGGCCAGCGGCTACGCCGGCCTGGATAACGAGCTGTTCTACCTGGATAAAACCATGATGGTGTTCGGCGACGCGAAAAAGGTCATCGAAGACATGGTCAAGGCCGTCGA
>NZ_JBFTOU010000073.1:0-2234 GCF_056398125.1 Pseudomonas sp. 05L36
GTGTTCAGCGTGCGGGTCAGCGATGGCCTCGGCGGCGTCGACACCCAACTGGTGACCGTCACCATTACCGGCAGCAACGACGCGCCCGTGCTCAGTTTCGCGACGGGCAATGCGGCGGGCGCGGTGCAGGAAGACACCACGCTCAGCGTCAATGGCCAGTTCAGCTCGGCCGACATCGATCACGACGCCACGGCGACCTGGAGCATTGCGGGTACAGATACGGGCGCCTACGGTTCGATCGCCGTGGACAGCAGCGGCCAGTGGACCTACACCCTGGCCAACGGCACCGATGGGGTCGCCAGTGCGGTGCAGGCGCTGAAGGCGGGAGAAAGTCACAACGAAGTGTTCAGCGTGCGGGTCAGCGATGGCCTGGGTGGCGTCGACACCCAGCTGGTGACGATCACCGTCACCGGCAGCAACGACGCACCGGTGCTCAGTTTCGCGACGGGCAATGCTGCCGGCGCGGTGCAGGAAGACACCACGCTCAGCGTGAATGGCCAGTTCAGTTCGGCCGACATCGATCACGATGCCACGGCGACCTGGACCATCGATGGATCGCCAACCGGCACCTACGGTTCGATCGCCGTGGACAGCAGCGGCCAGTGGATCTACACGCTGGCCAATGGCACCGATGGGGTCGCCAGTGCGGTGCAGTCGCTGAAGGCTGGCGAGAGTCACGATGACGTGTTTACGGTGCAGGTCAGCGACGGCCTGGGCGGCGTCGACACCCAGCTGGTGACCATCACCATCACCGGCACCAACGACCAGCCGACGCTGACCATCACCGACCCGACCGGGGCGATGACCGAAGGCGATGGCGCAGCCACCCTGAGCGACAGCGGCGCGCTGAGCTTCGCCGACCTGGACGTCAACGATGGAGTGACGGTCAGCCAGAGCGCCAATAACGATCTGGTCTGGAGCGGCGGTACCCTCGGTGCGGCGCAGGCCGCGGCGCTGGTCGCCGGCTTCGCGGTCGATCAGGTCGGTTGGACCTACAGCAGCAGCGAGAACCTGGACTTCCTGCGTGCCGGTGAAACCATCAGCTTCTCCTACAGCGTGGTGGCCACTGACGACAGCGGCGCGGGCAACGCGGCTTCGGCGGCGCAGACCGTCACCATCACCATTACCGGCAGCAACGACGCACCCGTGCTCAGCTGCGCGACGGGCAATGCGGCCGGCGCGGTGCAGGAAGACACCACGCTCAGCGTCAATGGCCAGTTCAGCTCGGCCGACATCGATCACGATGCCACGGCAACCTGGACCCTCAATGGCGCGTCCACAGGCACCTACGGTTCGATCGCGGTGGACAACACCGGCCAGTGGACCTACACGCTGGCCAATGGCACCGACGGGGTCGCCAGTGCGGTGCAGTCGCTGAAGGCGGGCGAGAGTCATGAGGACGTGTTCACGGTGCAGGTCAGCGACGGCCAGGGCGGCGTCGACACCCAGCTGGTGACGATCACCGTCACCGGCAGCAACGACGCGCCCGTGCTCAGCTTCGCGACGGGCAATGCGGCCGGCGCGGTGCAGGAAGACACCACGCTCAGCGTGAATGGCCAGTTCAGCTCGGCCGACATCGATCACGACGCCACGGCAACCTGGACCCTTAATGGCGCGTCCACCGGCACCTACGGTTCGATCGCGGTAGACAACACCGGCCAGTGGACCTACACCCTGGCCAATGGCACCGATGGTGCCGCCAGTGCGGTGCAGTCACTGAAGGCGGGAGAAAGTCACAACGAAGTGTTCAGCGTGCGGGTCAGCGATGGCCTCGGCGGCGTCGACACCCARCTGGTGACCGTCACCATTACCGGCAGCAACGACGCGCCCGTGCTCAGTTTCGCGACGGGCAATGCGGCCGGCGCGGTGCAGGAAGACACGACGCTCAGCGTGAACGGCCAGTTCAGCTCGACCGACATCGATCACGACGCCACGGCGACCTGGACCATCAATGGCGCGTCAACAGGCACCTACGGTTCGATCGCCGTGGACACCACCGGCCAGTGGACCTACACCCTGGCCAATGGCACCGATGGGGTCGCCAGTGCAGTGCAGTCGCTGAAGGCGGGAGAAAGTCACAACGAAGTGTTCAGCGTGCGGGTCAGCGATGGCCTCGGCGGCGTCGACACCCAACTGGTGACCGTCACCATTACCGGCAGCAACGACGCGCCCGTGCTCAGTTTCGCGACGGGCAATGCGGCGGGCGCGGTGCAGGAAGACACCACGCTCAGCGT
>NZ_JBFTOU010000074.1:0-1922 GCF_056398125.1 Pseudomonas sp. 05L36
TTGTGCGCCAGGCATGGCGCGTTGCGCATAAGCGCAACCAGTTTGGCTGTGGTGGCCACGCTGGTGACTTGGAGGTGAAAGTCCTCTACACACCCGGCAAGGGGAAGTGTTAGCCAGAGGCAAGGGTGTCGCGGGTGACTGCGAATCTGAAGGAAGCCCGAGGCAAAATGCTGGCCTGACGAACAGGAAGCGGATCAGGCGGCGTAGCGGGGTAAGGTGGCAATGCTCACTAAAGCCCAATACTTGCACGGAACGCTACGACGTAAATCCGACAGGCATAAGCAGGAAGGTCGCGCGAATTACCCTGGGAGATCTGCTCGTTTGCCACTGTGCTACCGGGCGTCGAAAGGCGACGGGATGAACGTGCAGAAGTCAGCCGAAGCCGTAGTAAGTGGCGAATAACCGCGTCACCAAGGGCCGAACAGGTTATGCCGCCGGTAGGCGTCAGAGTCTCGTTGAATACCGAAATGCAGAAATTTCTCGCAGAGAAGACTGTTACTCCGAGTCCCGGACTGAATCCGAGGGTGACGGCTGACAGCGCACAGGTATCGGCGGCGTCTGTGGCGTGGACGAAAGCGGAGCCGGACACGCTGATGGCGCGGGTGCTTGCACCGGCCAATCTCAAGCGTGCGTATCAACGCGTAGCCAGCAACAAGGGCGCGCCGGGTGCCGATGGCATGACGGTCGACCAGTTGGCGGGCTATGTGAAACAGTATTGGCCGATCCTCAAGGCTCGGTTGCTGGCCGGCGCGTACCACCCGCAAGGTGTACGTGCTGTCGACATCCCCAAACCCCAAGGCGGAACCCGTCAGTTGGGCATCCCATGTGTCGTGGATCGCCTGATCCAGCAGGCTCTGCTGCAACAGCTCACACCGATCTTCGACCCTCTGTTTTCGGATTACAGCTATGGCTTTCGTCCGGGTAGAAGCGCTCACCAAGCTATCGAGACAGCCCGTGGCCATGTGGCAGCGGGACACCGCTGGTGCGTGGAGCTCGATCTGGAGAAGTTCTTTGATCGGGTCAATCACGACATATTGATGGCCTATATCGAGTGTCAAATCGAAGACAAACGGGTACTCACGCTGATCCGTCGCTATCTGGAAGCGGGAACGATGTCAGGCGGACTCGTCAGCCGACGGCAGGAAGGGACGCCGCAAGGCGGCCCGCTCTCGCCGTTGCTGTCGAATATCCTGCTCAACGAACTCGACCGCGAACTGGAGCGGCGGGGCCATCGTTTCGTACGTTATGCCGACGACGCCAACATTTATGTACGCAGTCGCCGTGCCGGCGCACGAGTGATGGCCGGCGTTGAGAGTTTCCTGAGGCAACGTCTGAAACTGGTGTTGAACCGGGAAAAGAGCCGAGTAGCCGGGGCGTGGATGTGTGATTACTTGGGTTATGGGATGAGCTGGCATCAACAGCCAAGGTTGCGAGTGGCAACGATGAGTCTGCGTCGCTTGCGCGACCGGCTCGGGGAGCTTCTGCGCGGAGCACGGGGGCGAAAAATGGCTTATACCATTGAGCGAATAAACCCTGTGCTGCGGGGGTGGGCTGGCTACTTCAAGCTCACTCAGGGCAAGCGTGCTCTGGAGAGACTTGATGGATGGGTGCGTCACAAGCTTCGTTGTGCCCTTTGGCGGCAATGGAAACGGCCCTCTGCGAGGGCACGTAACCTGATGCTCCTAGGGATCGACGAACAACGCGCCTATCACTCAGCATTCAATGGCCGAGGCCCTTGGTGGAATTCGGGAGCACCACATATGAATCAGGCGCTGCCAAAGAAACTTTGGGATGGACTCGGTTTGGTCTCGATATTGGATACGGTAAACCGGCTTAATCGCATAATCTGAACCGCCGTATACGGAGCCGTACGTACGGTGGTGTGAGAGGACGGCGGTCGCGAGACCGCCTCCTACTCGATT
>NZ_JBFTOU010000075.1:0-1832 GCF_056398125.1 Pseudomonas sp. 05L36
ATCGGCATAGGGGACGGCCTTGCCGTTCCCCTGCCACACCACCCGGCATGCGGGTCCGCACCGGGCGGTTCGAGAGATTGAGGTCAGGAGAGACGCGGCAATCCCAGGCGATCAAACCAAGCCAGATTCAGCACCCGATTCAACCAAAGACAGCTAGTACGCCACCAGCGGCGGGTGTTTCCCACTGCTCTTTGCGCATCATCCCTATTGGCGCCCAGTGCCTGCAGCTTTGTGAAAGCCGTCGTTCCGCGTTTCCACTGTTTCAGTTGAATAGCCCTCAGTCGGTGCCGTATCCATTCCTCCAGCAAACGCAGGATTTTCGGAGTTTGCGACAGACTGAAGTACGCTTTCCAACCCAACAGGTACCGACGAAGGTCATCGACAACCCGCTGCATACTGCGACCGCAGTTGCGCCCGGTAAGCTGACGGATTCGCTGCTTGAACTGCTTCTGTGCTTTGTATGAAACCGCGCGCCTGACTTCGCCTCTTCTGGACCAAAACTCGTAGCCCAGAAACTTTCGGCCAAACGCACTCGCCACTGCACTTTTGCTCTCGTTGACGCTCAAGTGCAGCTTTTCATACAGGCGCCGGAGTAAGGCCATTACTCGCTCGCCTGCCTTTTGGCTGCGAACATACACATTCGCATCGTCGGCATAGCGCACAAAGCAATGACCTCGACGCTCAAGCTCCCGATCCACTTCGTCCAGCAGCACATTCGCCAATAAGGGCGATAGCGGGCCACCTTGCGGCGCCCCGCAACGGCGCTTTTCAACCACCCCATCCATCATCGTTCCGGCGTCCAGATAAGCCCGGACCAGCCGGATAACCGGCTGCTCTGCAATCCGTTTGCTTAAACGATCAATCAGAATGTCGTGGTCGACTCGATCAAAGAACTTTTCAAGGTCCACATCCACCACGATTTGCCGGCCCGAGGATACATAGTGCTGTGCCGCGAGAATCGCGCCGTGAGCATTACGACCCGGACGAAAGCCGTAGCTGTGTTCACTGAAGGTAGGATCAAGTAGCGGCTGCAAAACTTGCAGTAGTGCTTGCTGGATAAGACGGTCGGTGACCGTCGGGATACCCAACTCGCGTTCGCCGCCGTCGGGTTTTGGGATGACCACTCGGCGTACCGGGCTGGGCCGATACGCCCCTGACAACAATTGTTGGCGAATCCCAACCCACTCTGTCAGCAAATGTTGAGCTGTCTGATCAATGTCCAGACCGTCGACACCCGCTGCACCTTTGTTGGCTTTGACTCGCTTCCACGCTTGTTGCAGGTTTTCTCTCGCAAAGGCGCATTGCAGCAACCCTTGCCCTGCGCTTTCGGTATCACCTTGCGGGCAGCATGCCTCGTCGCTGACAGGGAGATTCACGGCTTCACCGTTCTTTCTCCGCATCCGCCCCGCGTTTGGCAGGCATCTGACTTCCGGTCATGTCGCATCAAGGTGGCCTACTACGCTCTCTCTCGTTCGGCCCTTCGTCTAAAAAAAAAGACTACTACGGCCTCTGCTGACTTCTCGCTCCGGCTTGCGCCGTCGCCCTTTCAGGCGCGAGGCGAGATCTCCCCAGGTAAGAACGCAATCCTTCACCGCACAACTGCCGAATCTACGTCGTCGCCCTTTTGACCACTAGAGCTTCGCGGTTGTTCGCCCGCTCGCCCTGGCCGACTTCGCCTCATATTCGATTTTTGTACATCAGCTCGCGGCTTCGCTCCACGCTTCCTCCCCACACTCGGTCACCCTCATGCAGTTGCGCTTCACTTCGTTTGCTGTGGTCAACTTACGGTGGGACTTGCACCCACAAGATTGCGCCCATGCTGGGCGCACGAA
>NZ_JBFTOU010000077.1:0-1561 GCF_056398125.1 Pseudomonas sp. 05L36
GGCCCAGAGTGTGTCAAAACGCCAAAGCCAACCCTTGCTATGATTGCCCCGGATTTCATCGCAAGGGCTGCCCATGAAACGCTTCATTCAAGGTGAACACCGAGGTCAAAGGACCCTGCTCCCCGAGAGCCTGGACGATTACGTCAGCGACACTAATCCRGTGCGCGTTGTCGATGTCTTCGTGGATGAACTCGACCTGATCACCTTGGGTTTTGAAAGCGCTGTCCCTGCTGAAACTGGCCGACCGGCCTACCACCCCGCAGTCATGCTGAAGATCTACATCTACGGCTATCTAAACCGCATCCAGTCGAGCCGACGCCTTGAGCGCGAGGCGCAGCGCAACGTCGAATTGATGTGGCTTACCGGTCGCTTGATGCCGGATTTCAAGACCATCGCCAACTTCCGCAAAGACAACGGCAAGGCCATTCGAGGCGTTTGCCGCCAGTTTGTTGTGCTGTGCCAGCAGTTGGGGCTTTTTTCGGAAAACCTCGTTGCTATCGACGGCAGTAAATTCAAGGCGGTGAACCACCGCGACCGCAATTTCACCAGCGCCAAGCTGAAGCGCCGGATGGAAGAAATCGAATCGAGCATCACCAGTTATCTAAAGGCGCTGGATGCAGCTGATCGCGAAGAGACCAAGTCTTCAGGGCCCAAAGGCGGCCTGGAAGAGAAAATCGTCAAACTGAAGGAGCAGATGAAGGCACTTCAGGCGATTGAAATACAGCTTGAGGAGTCGCCGGACAAACAGATCTCGCTGACCGACCCAGACGCCCGCTCGATGATGACGAGCGGCAAAGGAATCGTGGGTTACAACGTACAGACGGCGGTCGATACCAAGCACCATCTGATCGTCGCGCACGAGGTGACCAATGAGGGTCACGACCGTGATCAGCTCAGTTCGATGGCCCAGCAGGCCCGTGAGGCGATGAAACTCGAATCGTTGTCGGTGGTGGCTGACCGGGGGTATTACAAAAGCGGGGAGATCCTTGCCTGCCACGAGGCAGGGATTAGCGCTTATGTACCGAAGACGCTGAGCTCGCGCGCCAAATTCGATGGCCGCTTCAACAATGACGAGTTTGTTTACGACGCGGACAAAGATGTGTACGTCTGCCCCGCCAAGGAAGTGCTGATCTGGCGAAACTCTTACGTCGATAAAGGCAAGACGCTGAGCAGTTACTGGAGCTCCAACTGCCGGTCATGCTCGATAAAGGCGCAATGCACACCGGCCAGAGAGCGAAAGGTTCGTCGCTGGGAACATGAAGCGGTGCTGGAGGAAATGCAGGTCCGCCTGGACAATACGCCCCAGATGATGAGCATCCGCAAACGGACCGTCGAGCATCCCTTCGGGACGCTTAAACAATGGATGGGTGCGACACACTTTTTGACCCGACGACTTGCCGGGGTGAGCACCGAAATGAGCTTGAATGTGCTCGCTTACAACTTGAAGCGAGTGATGAAAATCCTCGGTACGCAGAATCTGATGAAAGCGCTGGCGGCCTGAAAAGCCTTCTGTTTTGCCCGATGGACGAGCTGAGAAGCGTTACTGGTGGCATTAAAAGCG
>NZ_JBFTOU010000078.1:0-1313 GCF_056398125.1 Pseudomonas sp. 05L36
TGTTCCGTCCTGAATAAGGTTTACACCTTCTGACCCATTCTCAGGAGGGAGTAATGAACGCGGGAGAAAGGCGCAGTCAGCGTGATTACACGCTGACCTTTAAATTGTCGGTCGTCGATCAGGTCGAAAAAGGCGAGTTGAGTTATAAAGAGGCTCAAGAGCGCTATGGCATTCAGGGTAAAACGACCGTACTGAACTGGTTACGCAGGCATGGTCGGCAGGACTGGAGTCAAGGCGCGTCCATTCGCTCCAAGAGACCCAGTTCCATGGATGAGCCCGATAAACCGCTGACACCCGAACAGCGAATCAAAGAGCTTGAAGAAAAGCTTGCTCAAGCCAACCAGAAAGCTCAGTTTTTCGAAGCCGTCGTTGATGTTTTGAAGAACGACTTCGGTGTTTCTGTCGTAAAAAAGCGATCCGGCAAGTCCTCTCCCAAGGGCAGATCCAAGACCTGAGCATTAGTCGGGCTTGCCAGTTCATGGGGATTTCCCGTCAGGCTTATTACAAGCGCAACCGGGCGTGTGATGCCCGGGCCCGTCATGCCCAGGAAGTGATGGGGTTCGTGAGGGAAAAGCGACTTAGGCAACCGCGCCTTGGCACCCGAAAACTTCACAATCTAATGCGCACTGAGCCAGAAGTGTCCGTAAAGGTTGGTCGAGACCGTTTATTCGATATCTTGCGAGATCGGCGCGAACTGGTTCCCCGCAGACGGGCCTATCACAAAACGACAGACAGCCATCATCGCTTTCGCCGGCATCCAAACCTGCTCAAAGATGGGCCGATTCAGGTAGTCGCCAAGGCGCCAGAGCAAGTATGGGTTGCGGACATCACCTACTTACCGACGCAAACGGGTGTGGCTTATCTGAGTTTGATCACCGATGCGTACTCCCGAAAAATCGTGGGGCACCATGTCCATGAAAGCTTGCACACCGAATCGGTGATCCAGGCGTTCAGCAAAGCCCTCAAGCAGCGGACAACGGGGCAACGCCTGGTACATCACTCGGATAGAGGCGTCCAATACTGCTCCGAGCTTTATCAGCGGCTGCATGCCAAGTACGGCATCACCTGCTCAATGACCGATGGCTACGACTGCTACCAAAATGCATTGGCTGAGCGTGTGAATGGGATTTTGAAAAACGAGTTATTGCTGCATCGCCCCAAAGATTTTGCAGAGGCCGTCCGGATGGTGAACGAGTCGGTGCAGATCTATAACAACGAGCGGCCTCATCTGTCGCTGAAATACAAAACGCCCGATGCGGTGCATCGGGCGTTTTGAGGCTGAAACAGGTGTAAACCTATTTCAGGACTAGACA
>NZ_JBFTOU010000079.1:0-1191 GCF_056398125.1 Pseudomonas sp. 05L36
CTGTGGGAGATTCTATGGTTGAGGGGAACCCCTCAACCTGCTTTCGGTTGGTATTCGCCTTGCCCTTTCAGCAGTGCAAATACGATCCGGGCAAGTTTGCGGGCCAAGATCACCAGTGCCTGCGTGGTGCTGAACCCTTTGGCTCTTTGCTCTGCGTAAAAGCCTTTCCAGACGGCTGTGCGGCTGGCCGACATGGCGGCGTTGTGCAGCAGTCGACGCGCTTCCGGGTCTCCGCGCTTGGTCAGGCTGCGACGACCGTCCTTTTGTCCTGACTGTGATACCCGCAAATCCATCCCTAAAAACGCGATGAAGGCATCTGCATTTCTGAAATCGCCTCGCTGAAAGGCCGCGATCAAGCGGGCGCCAGTCAGAAAACCAATACCTTCAACTTTCATGCAACGCTTCAACTGGGCAAGCAAGCCGGCCTCTTTCAGGCGGTCGTTGATCATTTTCTCAACCAGCCCTTCAAGCCTCTGCATGGAGGCCACTTGCTCGGCAAAAGCGGCTTTGAGCAGCGGTTCATTTGTCCAGCTCTGCACCAGGCCAACCCGCGCCTGAACCAGCGCCGCGCGCCGGCGGAAAAGGCTCAAGAGGCAGCGGTACAGCGGCGATGGCGGAATCCATGGATGGAGCTCTTCATACTCGTTCTTCAGATAACGAGCGAGCAACTTTGCATCCAGTGCGTCCGTTTTGGCGCGAACCTTCACACCTTTGCGGTAGTGACTCAGTTCATAGCCGCCGACCATGTAAATGGTGCAACCGGCCTCATGGGCCAGGTCGGCGAACTCCAGGTGATAGATATTGGTCGACTCAATCGCGACATCGACCGGTGCCGGCAAGGCTTTCAGCCATTTCTTGATGGCTGGCTTGTTATTGGGAAGCGTCTCAAGCAGATCCAGTTCGGCCTGATAGATCATCAATTCATTCTTGGCGACATCCACGCCCACGATTGGTTTGATAGCAGAAGCCGGCATTGCCATTGAACATCCCCCGAGATATGGTTTTGAGCACTTGAAGGGCTCACCCAGAGGCGCAGGCTTGTTCCTATCGTCGGTCTAGCCAGATGCATTCTTTATCGGCGCTTGGGTGAAAGGAGGAGGGGCGAAATCTCCCACGGATCTGTACTGCGCTAACAGTCAGAATCGAGCTTTGTCCCTCCTCCTCCCTTCAAGTCCTAGCATACAAGCGAGC